>REEJ01000242.1 GCA_007695125.1 Trueperaceae bacterium
ACGGATGGTTGCTGACGATGGCATGCGTGTACAGGGCGGCCAAGCGAACGATGTCCGGTGCGTCGGCGTAGGCATGGTGCTGCGGTGGGCGCGCCAGCGCCGATGCGAGCAAGCCGGCGTCGCGAACGCCGGCTGCGCCACCGTCCAGCGCGAGGAGTCGCTCGTGGATCGCGAGGACGTCGCGCTCGCCGATCCAGATCGGTCTGCTCACTTCGACAGGACGCGGAGCGTGTCGCGGTAGCGCGCCGCGATGTCCTCGACCTGGCGCATCTTGCGCTCGAAGTCAGGGTCGTATGGCGTCAGACGATAGCCACCGTCCGGGCTCACGGTCAGATGGAGCGTCCCGCCTTCGGCGGTGTGCAGCGCTTGCACGACCTCTTTGGGGAGCACCACGCCGAGGGAGTTGCCGATCTTGCGGACCTTGAGCTGGATCATCGTCGACCTCACGGCGATGTTAGCACGGGCGTGGCAACGGGGTCGCCTCGATGATGGGAGGTCGGATCGGGGACGGGCCAATGGTCGAGCCTGTCGATGCCGATGAAGTCGGCAGGGTTCGCGGTGTTGAGGGGGATGTCGTTTTCGATCGCGATGGTGGCGTCGATCGCGCGGCGCGCGGGTCAAACTGGGCCGGGACCTACGCTCGGTCGGCATGTACTGAGCGACGCGTTCAGTCGATCACGTCGCTCAGCAGGTCGGTGAGAGCGGACATGCCCAGCGAACCGTCGGCGACGCGCATGGTCAGCTGATAGCGCTGTTCCGCGTCGAGCGCGAACCCGTGACCATTCAGCTCGAGCCACACCAAGGTCGCGGCCAGGCCGACCCGCTCGTTCCCGTCGACGAACGCGTGGGCTGTGACGATGCCATGCAGCAGAGCTGCGGCCTTCTCGGGAACGCTGGGGAACCCCTCGTACCCACCGAACTCGGCGAACGGCCGTGCGAGTGAGGCTTCCAGCGCGCCCGGGTCGCGAAGCCCACGAGCACCCCCGAACCGATCGATCAGGCGCGCGTGAAGCCGACGTACCTGCTCGACCGTGATTTGCTTCATCGCGCCAAGCGCTCGAGCACCTCGGCGTTCTCGTCGATCACGGTGTCTATGGCAGCGTCGAAGTCGGCATTGGACACGACGCGCAGCGCGGGTGTGACGATCATGCGCTGGCCCTCGAAGCGGATGCGGACGTCGTCACCGGGGCGCACGCCGAGGAGGTCGAGCATGTCGCGTGTGAGCGGGAGTGCGGCTCCGTTGCCGCGACGAACCACCTTCTTCTCCATGGTGTGATGGTACCACGATGTGGTCACGACGTGGTTACGCCTGCTCCGCGTGCGGCATTGACCGTAGAGCACGATCGAGGTTGACAGCTCGTGTGAGCCGGGTCGTAGCACACGCAACCCACGCTCAACGCCTTGCCCACCCGTCGAGATCCCGGAGCAACGCGTCGATCACCACCTCTTCCTCGACACTCAACCCCTGCCCTTGCATGGCGTCGGCAAGCCGCGGGTCCCACGGCGTCGCCTGCGCGGCGCCGCTCAGCGCCGGCAGCGCCTCGCCGTGTCGCTCCAACGCCGCCAGGTAGGCGTCTGCGTCGTAGCGCCACGGCAGCCAATCGACGTGGGAGGCGAGCGTGCGGGCGATGGCCACGCCGCCCCAGTCGAAGTCCCCGTGGTAGCGCACCGTGGCGCCGCGCGCGGCGAGTTGGCGCAGGAGCACGACCGCCGCCGCACTCGGCTGGCCCTGCAGGCACAGCAGGGGCGGCGACGCGGCGCCCAGGCCGTCGGCGGCCGCCGACACGACCGCGGGGTTCTCGCACACGAACACGCTGGTCGGCGTCGCGCCCACGTCGTCGGTGATCACCTGCCGGAGCGTGAGCACGACCGGTTGTCCGCGCTCCGCGAGGTGCGCGAGCGCGCCGGCCGTCCCGGTCGCCGCGGCCGAGCCCGGGAAGCCGAGCAGCAGCACCGTGCTCGAGAGATCGTCGACGACCACGCCGACGGCGGCCCACACGTCGCGTCGCCAGGCGGCCGAGCCGGGACGCGCGTCGGTCACGGCGGCGCCAGCCTCGGCGGCGTCGACCGTGGTGTCGCCGACCTCGGTGGGGCCGATCACGGCGGCACCCACCTCGACGTGGCGGCCGAGCACTTCGGCCGCCGCCGTCGCCAGGCCGCCGAGCGGTGTGCCGGCGTCGAGCGCGTGCGCGCGGTTGAGGACGCGGGCCGAGAAGCGGGCGATCGACTCGCCGCCGGCCGGCAGTGCGGCCACGACGGCACGCAACTGCGCCACCAGCGCTCGCGCCTCATCGGCGCCGCCGGCGACGCGCCGCAAGAGGCCGCGCGCTTGCAGGCCGGCGAGCCACGTCGCCAGCTCGGACCGGTCGTCGGCCAGGCTCGCCAACTCGGCGGCCACCGTCGTCCACGCCTGCTGCTCGGCCTCGCGGACGCGTGGGTCGTCGACGGGACCGGTGAGGGTCACGATCGCCGAGGCGAGCCCTGCGGGCCACGCGCCGGAGCGGCGCACAACCTCGTCGAGCCGATCGAGTGAGAGCGAGGCGGAGCGACCGGGCGGCACGGCGCGTCCGACGAGGCGCGCGGCCGCGACCCGCTCTCCCTCCGTGGCGTCCGAGCGCGTGATCGTGCCCGTCAGCGGCCGGCCGCGTTCGAGGCGTGCGCGGGCGCGTGCCACGATCCAGGCCGTCTCCGGCGCGCCGAGCAGGCGGCGGAGCCGGTCCTCGTCGCCGATCACGGCCAGAGGCCCTCGGCAGCCGGTTCGCGCTCGCTCGAGGCGACCGGTTGCGGCTCGACCCGCGTGCGCACGCGGCCGTTCCACGCCCACAGGCTCACCAGCACCGCCGGAATCCCCTCGACGCGAGAGAGGTGCGCGATGGAGAGGCCGGGCACCTCGGGGTAGCAGCCCCACTCACGCTCGCTCGTCATCACCACGTCGAGGTCGAAGGCGTGCAGCAGTCCGAGCGACTTGGCGCGGGAGTCGTCGTCGACGCCGGCGAACGCCTCGTCGAGCGTGATGAGCCGCGCGGCATGCGGCAACCGGGCGGTCCGGTAGTGCGACGACGCGGCGGCGAAGAGCGGTACGCTCACCGCCAGCACGCGCTCTCCACCCGACGCCGGGCCGGCGGCGGAGCGCCACGCGCCGTTCTGGTAGCGCTCGACCGTGAACGCGTGCCACGCCCTGTAGTCGAGCGCCTGTTCGAGGTGCTCGTACCAGGTGCCGGCCTCGTCCGACTCTCGCGTCGCCTTGATCCGCGCCTGCAAGAAGGCGCTGATCACCTGTCGGTCCTCCTCGCTCCACGCGTCGGCGATCTGCAGCAAGCGGCGCCTGGCGTCGACCAGCCCGGCCGGGCCGTCGCGCTGCGGGCGCCACGACACGCGCAGCTTCATGCCGGTCGAGGTCGGCCGGGCGCCGAGCTCCTCGTTCAGGGCGCGGACCTGCCCCTCGGCCGACACGACGAGGTCGGCGAGGTTGGCGCCGACCTCGGTGACGAGGTGGTTCTCGATGATGGTCCGCTCGCGCGCGCTCAGGAGCCGTTCGCGCGCCTCGGAGTCGGCCCGCAGCATCTCGACCAAGTCGGCCACGCGCGTCGAGCGGCCGCCGAACTCGACCGCCACAGCGTAGCCGTCGTCGCTCGGCTCACCGACCGCGCTGTGCCCGTGCCGGCCGAGGGCGCTCTGCAGCACCGTGAACTCCTGAGCGAGCCGGTCCTGGACGCGCTTCCAAGCGTCGTCGTCGGCGGCCACGCTCGCCAGCTCCGCCTCGACGCTCCGCGCGAGCGCGATCGCCGCGGCCGGCGCCCACTCCGTGGACGGGTCCGGGACCTCGACGGCGGGGAGGGCGACGGCCAGCAGGCCGAGGGCGGCCGTTCGCCGCAGCGCCGCCACGGCGCGCGCTCGCTCCGCGGCTGCGTCCGCCTGCTGCTCGAGCAGCGATCGCTCGCGCTCTTCGGCCACGGCCTCGTCGCGCTCGGCGTCGCTCTCGGCCCGGCGCGAGCGCTCCCGCTGCGTGTCCGCCTCCTTGCGCGCCGCGGCCACCTCGGTGCGGCGCCGCCGGAACTCGCGCACGTCGGCGCCGATGGTGCTCTCGAGCGTCTCGAAGCGCGCCCGAGCAGCCGCGAACTCGTCGATGCGCTGGCGCCTGGCGTGCTCGGCCTCGGCGAACCGCGCAACCGCCCGCTC
The DNA here is from genome assembly GCA_007695125.1 of Trueperaceae bacterium. Lineage (GTDB taxonomy): Bacteria > Deinococcota > Deinococci > Deinococcales > Trueperaceae > CSSed10-48. The sequence goes on from REEJ01000242.1 coordinate 4,180, forward strand.
GTGTTCGCTGTGAGCGTCCGCGAGCCGGCGGTCGGCCAAGAGCGCCAACTCGGTCGCGTGCCACAGCTGACCCAGCCGACGCTCGTAGGTGTCGACGGCGTCCCTCACGGTGTCGAGCTCCGGTGAGGTGGCTGGAAGCTGGAGCGCGCCGGCGACCTCGCCCAGTTCGGCGACGTGCGCCTCGGCGACGGTGGCAGCGGACGCGACGGCCGCCTCGGCCTCGCCGCGGTCGGCCACGGCGTCGTCGACCGCGCGCTCGGCGGCCGTCAGGGTGGCGTGCGCCGCCTGCAGCCCGCGATCGCTGGGCAGCCGTTCGACCTCGTCGCGCACGCGAACAGCACGGGTGTCGAGGTGTTCGATGGCCGCCATGACCTCGGCCTGCTCGCGCTGGAGCACCTCGCGCTCGGCGCGCGCCTCGGTGATACGGCGGCGGCGGGCGACCTCGCGCGCGCCCTCGCCGACGTACGTCGCCTCGGGCTTCGACCAAGCGCCCGTCGTGACGCCCAGGCGGAACCGGCCGTCGGCCGCCACCCAGGACGCGGCGTCCGGTTCAGCCGCGCCGCTCACGGTGGCGATGGCGATGCTGCGGAGCGCCGCGGTGACGTCCTCGTCGAGCACACGACCCACGGGCGCGACCGACTCGTCCGGCGGCAGTTGCGGGCGCAGCACCGCCGCCAGCGTCGCAGGCGCGGCGGGTGAGGCGCTCTGCGTGAGCAGCAGCTCGCCGTCGTGCGCCGCGACGAGGTTGCCGCCTGGGACGACGTGCGCGTCGAGCAACCCCGACGCCTCGAGCGCCGCCTCCCAACCGGCTCGCTCATCCGCGGGCACGTCGGCGAGGAAGTCGACGCAGCGCCACAGCGGCAGGCCGCGCACGTCGTCGCCCGTGCGCGTGTGGCGCGCGGGGGGACCGTCGGAGCGCCCGCCCTCCAGCGCCGCGATCTCGTCGTCGAGCTGGGCCTCGCGCGTCACCAGCTCGCTCCGCCGCGCCTGCGCCTGCGCGCGCGCCTCGGCGATCGCCCCGCGGGCGCGCTCGGCGCGCTCGTGCAGCGCGGTGGCCGCCGGGTTGGGGCCATCGAGCGTCGCGGTCCACGCCAGGACCTCGTCGGCGAGGGCGGCGGGGTCGTCGACGCGCGTCTCGACGAGCGTCGCCACGTGGCCGCTGGTGTCTGCGGCCAAGCGATCGGCGATGTCGCTGCGCGCGCGCTCTGCCTCGGCCGCTCGCTCGCCCGCGCGATCGAGGATCGACGTGGCGTCGTCGAGCCGCGACCCGGCCGCGGCGAGTGCTCGTGCGGCGCCTTCCGAGGCGACGACGAGCTCGCGGACGCGCGCCAGAGCGCGGCGTCGGCGCGTCAGGAGGTCGTCGGCGCGGCGGCGCGTGTCGGCGAGCGGCTCAGGTGGGTCGGCTTCGACCTCGGCGTGCCCATCGCGGAGCCCGGCGTCGTCGGCGGCCGCGGCTGCCGCCGCCGATGCCTCGTGCTGGACCGCGGCGGCCTCCTCGGCGCTCGCCTGGGCCGCCGCCCGCACCGCCTCGTAGCGGGCCGCGTCGTGCTCGGCGCGCTCCAGGCGCACCTGCGCCTCGGTCGTTCGCGCTCTCGCGGCCTCCGCCTCGCGCTCGGCGGCGATCAGCTGCGCCTCGCCCTCCACGTGCTCGCTCTCCATGAGCGCCTCGAGCTCGGCCTGCAGCACCGTCGCGCGTCGGTCGAGGCGCTCGAGCTCCGCGCGGGCACCGACGAGCGCGGCTCGGGCGGCCGCCAACTCGTCGCGGATCCGCACCAGCTCGCGTCCCAGCTCCTCGTAGCGCGAGTGCGTCGTTCGTGGCCCATCGGCGCGGCGGCGGACGATCACGCGGGCGTAGCGCCGGTAGTGCTCGAGGAACGCTTCGGCCGCGCGCGTGGCATCGGCGAGCTCCTCGAGCTGCTGGCGCTCGTCATCGAGGCTGCGGAAGGCCTCCGCCACGTACTCGATCAGCTCGGACTGCACCGGGCTGAGCGATTGGGTGAGCGCGTCGGAGAGCGCCCGCTCGTTGGGTCGCTTGGAGAGCTGCGGCTGGCGCAGCTGGACGAGCAGGTCGACGAGCGCTCCGTAGCGCTGCTCGCCGAGGCCGAAGAGCCGCTCGTCGACGGCGCGTCGGTAGTCACGTGCTACGTCGTAGACGCGGCCGCGGTCGCCGAGGGCCTCGACCAGCCGCTCGCGGCTCAGCGCCGTGCGCGAGGCGTCGAGCAATGCGAGCTCGTCGCTGACGCGCCGGTCGGTCACGAAGAACCAGTGGCGCAGCATGCCGCGTCCCTGCGCCGCCTTGAGGCCCGCTCCTAGGGTGCAGTAGACGCGCTCGCCGTCGTCGCCGAGGCGGCCGAACTCGATCCAGGTGTACCCGAGCCGCTCGCTATGCGGGTGCGCACCGCCGAGGAGCAGGTTCCACTCCATCCGCTTGTTCGGGTCGGCGTCGGGCTCGATCCGGCGCGCCGAGAGGTCGCCGTCGAGCAGGAACGGCAGGGTCAGCGCCAGCACCTTGGACTTGCCGGTGCCGTTGTTGCCGCGCAGCAGCAGGCGGCCGTCGACGAAGGGGAAGACCTCGTCGTCGTAGAAGTAGAGGTCGACCAGGCCCAGCCGGAGCGGCTGCCAGCGCGTGCTGGTCGGCGCGGGCGCGTCAAGCATCGTCGTGGCCCTCGAAGAGCGGCGTTGCGGCCGACGCCGGTGGCTTCGCGAAGACGGGCTCCGCCACCGCGAAGCGCGCCAGGGCCGGCAGCGCGCGGACGTGGTCGCCGCGCCGCTCGACCAGCCGGAGCGCCGTCAGACGCCCGAGCGACGCGTCGGTCAGCGCGACCTCGGCGCCCGGTTCGTTGGCGCCCTTACGCCAGTACGTCCGGTGCCGCACAGCGAGCTTGCGCGTCACGCGCTGGAGCTCCTCGACGTGGTGCTCCGCTGCGTTGGTGCGAGCGAGGTGCTCGGCGAGCAGCAGGGTCAGGTGGCCCTCGGTGCCGGTCTCGGGCAGCTTGACGTCGCTGAGGTCGTCCTCGGGGTCGACCATCGCGATGCCCTCGGCGCGGACCTCCGCGACCAGGCCCGTCAGCTCGCCGATGCGGCGGACGATGGCGGGGCGTTGTCGGCGCAGGTACTCCGCGTCGGCGTCGTCGAGCTCGTCGAAGTAGAGGACTGGGTCGTCGAGGAGGCGGCGGGTGAGGCGGTGACGGATCCGGCGGTTCGTGGCCTCGTCGGACTCGAGCGCCTCGACCGCACCCAGGGCGGCGATCCGTGCGTCGAGCGACTCGGCGGTGATCGTCGACGGCCCCCGCCGCGCGACCAGCAGCTGCGCCAGCACCCGTCGCGAGACGTCGTAGAGCACGTCGCCCGTGCCGCGCAGGTAGTCCTCCTCGTCGCCGGCGACGCGTGCGAGCACGCCCCAGTGGAGCAGCAGGTGGACGACGGCGACCAGGTCTGCCTTCTGGTCGCGGCCGCTGAGCGTGAACTCGACGCCGGCGTCGGCCATCGCGGGGCCGCGCGCGAGGAGCAGGACTTGCTCCGCCAGCCGGCCGAGCGGGATCTGGGCGTCCGCGCGCTCCAGCGCGGCCAGGGCGAGGCAGAAGAGCACGTAGCGGCGTCGCCCGAAGGCGTTTCGGTTACGTGGATCGCGCACCGGGCGCGTCGCGTCGTCCGTCAGCGCGGGCTCCTTGTGGAGCCGGATCACCTCGGAGTCCGCGTGCAGCCGCCAGCCGGTGTTGGCGTCGAACCAGCTCCGGAGCTCCGCGAGGTGCGAACGAACCAGCCGGAAGGCCTCCTGCTCGGCCGCCCGGAGCAACGGGCGCTGCAGCAGCGCGCGGGCGGCCCGGTGCAGGGTGTCGACCTGGCTCACGCGATGCGCCTCGAGTGCGGCCGGGCGGCGACCGCCTCGCGCTCGTCGCGGGGGCTCGACCCCGTCTCGTAGACCTCCGGCTCGAAGATCTCGACGATGTGGTCGGGACCGCGCAGGGTGCCGCGTGCCGAGCGGATCGCCACGACCGGCGCCCCCTCGATCGCGCTCAGGCGGATCCGCAGGCTGCCGTCGCCCGCGCTCACCTCGCTGCGCTGCGCGCCCGGACGGCGGGCGGCGAGCGCGTCGCCGAGCAGGTCGAGGAAGAGCGCGAAGGCGTGCGCGTCGAGGTGAGCGAGCTCGGAGAGCCGCAGCGGGCCGTCGGTGACGAGCGTCTCTCGCGCGCGGGCGACCTGCTCGGCCTCGTGCGTGGCGCGTGCGGCGAGCTGCGCCTTGTGTTCGCTGCGGTCGACCACCCGGTTCGGCTTGCCGCGCCGCTCGTACGATCCGGTGCGGCGCAGCTGGGGCGAGACGGCGATCGGCTCGGCCTCGGCCCACGGCGCGCCGACGGTCCGCGGGCGCTCCGCCCAGCGCTGCAGCGTCGCCGCGTCGACGGCCAGGTGCCGCGCCGGATCGAGCCCGAAGGCAGCGTGCCAGAGGCGGTGCCGGTCGCCATCGCTCGGCGCGGCGGCGAACCAGCGCGCGAGCGTCAGGAAGTCCGCGGAGCGGTCCGACCGGCCGGCGCGCCGCACGTTCACCTCGCGCACCACGTCGAGCAGGGCGGGGATCGCGGCAAGCGCGCGGGTCCGAAGCAGCTTCGCCTGGCTCTCGTGCGCGCCGCTCGACACGAACCAGCCCTCCAACCCGCGCCAGCGGTTGCGCCAGCGCTCGCGTGCACGCTCGAGCGCCCGCCGCGCCTCGGGGTCGTCCGGATCGGGCGCCTCGTCGGCGGCCTCCTCGGCCGCGACCAGGTCGAGGAGCGAGGCCATCCGGTCGACGTCGGCGTCACGGATGAGGCCCGCGATGGAGGCGCCGATGGTGACCAGGTCCTGGATGAAGCGCTCGAGGTACTCGATGAGCTTGTCCTTGTAGGCGATGAAGGCGTCCTCGCTGGTGCCCTCGAGGTCGATGCTGCGCTGCAGCGACGCCATGAAGGCGCTGGCGTTCTCGGCGAGGTCGTTGAAGCGGCCGGTGAGGGCGTTCAGCGTCTGGCGCAGCTTGCCGAGATCGGGATCGTCGGCCGCGGCCAACTGCTGCAGCTCGCGCAGGCCGAGCTCGACGTCGGCGAGCGCCACCGCCTGCAGCGCGCCGCGCCGCCCGAGCGCCTCGTCGAACGCCCGCAACGCTCGCTCCGCCGCCTCGCCCTCGTGCGTGAGGCCGTACAGCAAGCGCCGGCGGTAGAAGTCCTCGACGGCCGTCACGCGGCTGGTGTCGGGGTGCGAGCGGAGGTTGCCCCAGCGCTCGAGGCTGTCGAGCTTGGCGGCGAGCTCGTCGGCCTCGATGGTGGCGCCGCCGTCGTGGTGCAGGCTCGAGGCGACGTCCTCCGGCCGCAGATGGACGTGGAAGCGCTCCTTGGCCGTGACGAAGGCAGCCAGGATGCGGCGGTACGCAGCGGCACCCTCGGTGCTCAGGTGCGCGAAGACGTCGAAGCGCTCCGGTGCGGCGGTGGGCGTGTCGCCGGCTGGCTGCATGGCTTCGCAGGATACGACGTCGTCGGTCGCTGATGCGGACGCGAACGCTGCTGGTCACGTCCCCGTCATCGAGGTCGCGCGAACCGTCACAGCACCCGCCACCACGGCACGGCCAACACGTCGGCGGTGAGCCACTCGGTCTTGTCGCCGGCGTGCAAGAGGAGGCCGGCCCGCGTGCGATCCGGGTAGGCGGCGCGAAACGCCCTCAGTCCGGCGGTGTCGCCCGCGCGCGGCCGCACCGTGCTCTTCACCTCGATGGGTAACAGCGCGTCGTCCGTCTCGACCACCAGGTCCACCTCGCGACCGTCGGCCGTGCGCCAGTGATGCAGCTCCGCGCGCGAAGGGCGTGCGTCGCGCCACGCCAGCAGATCGTGCAGGACGACGTTCTCGAGGTGGGCGCCCGAGGGTTCACTGCTGCCGGACAGGTGCAGCGCGAGCCCGACGTCGCACCAGAAGAGCTTGGGGCTCTTGATGAGACGCGTGGTTCGGTTGGCAGCGAAGGCGGGTAGGCGGACGATCAGGTACGAGGCCTCGAGGAGGTTGAGCCAGCGGTGGACGGTGGGTTGGGGTACGGCGACGTCGCGGGCGAGGTCGCTCTGGTTGAGGACCTGGCCGAGCCGCAGCGCAGCGGCTCGCATGGTGCGGCGGAAGTCGGGCAGTGCGGTGATGGCGGAGAGGGCCTGCAGGTCGCGTTCGACGTACGTGTGGACGTATGCATCGAACCAGATCGCTCGAGCGTGCTCGTCAGGCAGTTCCAGCGATGGGGTCGGAAAGCCGCCGCGTCGCGCCAGGGCCCGCCAGTCCTCGGGCTCGTCGCGGCCGGCTCCGAGAACGTCCGGCCATGCCTCGTCGGTGGAGGCGAGCAGTTCGTCCCAGCGCCCGCAGCGCGCCTCGCCTCGCTGTTCGCGCCGCGTCATGGGCCACAGGGTCAGGTACGAGGCGCGCCCGGCGAGGGACTCCGACACCCGCTCGAGGAGCAGCAGGTTGGCGGAGCCCGTGAGTAGGTACCGACCGCGCTCGCGACGCTCGTCGATCGCGCGCTTGACGGCATGCAGCAGGTCGGGCGCGCGCTGCACCTCGTCGAGGGTGATGGGGCCGGCGCCACCCACGAGCGCGTCGGGGTCGCGTTCGGCGAGCGCGCGGACGTCGAGGTCGTCGAGCGTGGCGTAGCGGCCGGTGGGCCGTAGCGAACGGGCGAGTGTGCTCTTGCCCGTCTGCCGAGCACCGGTGAGGACGACCGCCGGCATGGTCGACAGGTGGGTGCGGACCCGGTCGCCCGCGAGCCGAGGGAGCACGCGATCATCCATGCCGTGAATGATATCCATTCATGACGTGAATGGATGTCAGATACATGGCGCCGCGGGCCAGCACAGCGACGACGACCTCGACGTCACCCGACTTGTGCCTCAAGCGCGACGGTAGAGTTCGGGCATGGCTCGCCTCTGCCCCCCAGGCAAACTCCGACGCGCGTTGGACCTCCTCGATTCCGACTTCGAGGGCGGGTTGCAGACCCTCGAGGACCTCGCCCGCACCTACGCCAAGGACCCCGACGTCCGCGCCGCCCTCGGGATGGCGTACATGGACGACGAGCGCGAGTACGAGGCCCTACCGCATCTGGAGTGGGCAGCTCGCAAGGATCCATCGCCGGACCTGCACGACGCGCTCTTCGCGACCTACCGTGCGCTCGCCATGCCGGTGCACGCACGACGCCTCGCGGGTCGCACGGCGCACCTCGCGCGGGCAGCGAACGTCGATGCCGAGCGATCCCGGACGGGCGCCGCCGTCGACGACGAGCTGTCGCTCCAAGACCGGCTCGCGTTCGAGCGCGGACGGACCGGCGTGCTGCACGGTGACCGCAAGGCCGCGCTCGAGCTGCAGCGCCTGGCGGCCAAGCACCCCGACTACCTGCCGGTCCGCAACCTGCTCGTCACCGACAGGCTTTTGCAGGGTGACCCGGAAGGATTCATCGCGTTGGCGGAGCGAACGTTCTCGAGCGCTCCCGGCGACCCGCACGCGCTCCTCAACGCGACGCGAGCGGCGTTCTTCCGCGGCG
>REEJ01000094.1 GCA_007695125.1 Trueperaceae bacterium
GTTCCCGACGCGCTACAGCCACAGCCCCGTCGAGACCGTCGACGAGCGCGACCTGGACGGCGTGCTGCGGCTGCTCGAGGGGTTCGTGACGAACGCGGGGGTGGGGTGAGGGGCGCCGCGCTCGGGCCGCCCAGCCGCGCCGCGCTGCGCAGGGCCTACGCGTCTCCCTCTGGGATCGCGCCGGGCACGAACGCTCCCGCCCGCAGCAGCGACTCGCCGTCGACGTCGAGGTCGATGTCGAACGGGATGACGTCGACGTGCACGTCGCTCTGCCACGCGGCACCGGTCAGGTGGCCGTAGGGGTCGCCGAAGGCCACGTGGAGTCCCGGGAGCTTCTCGTCTTGCAGCAGGTTGCCGGTCGGAGCCGACAGTCCCACGTTGGTGCCGATCGCGAACTCCCCGACGCGCGTGCCGTTCACAGCGCGCGTGAGGTGCGACCAGAAGGCGTCGCGCAGCCCGGCATCGGGGTGCTCGACGGCAGTGGCGAGGCCGTCGACCAACGTGATCCGCAGCGGCACGTCGAGCAACCCGTGCGTCTTGGAGAAGTGGTCGCCGATGAGCCGTGCCGTGAGGGTGCCGTCGACGCGGACGGGGCAGGTGAAGGTCTCACCCTCCGGTAGGTTGCCCCAATCGCCCTGCTCGTGCAGCAGGCCGGTCCACGGCACCCAGGCGGCGTGGGCCGGGTCGAAGTGGGCCGTGAGGTCGGTGCCGTCGGCGTTGCGGGCGGTGATGGTGCGCGCGTCGCGGACGCGTTGGTACACCGCCATGGTGGCGGCGGCGACGCGTCGGTAGTCGACCTGCATCCCGGTGGCCATCAGCGTGGGATCGATGCCGATCATGTGCCCGTGGCGGGTGCGTAAGGAGCCCTGCAGGTGTCGACCGAGCGGTATCCGGAAGCGGATCTCGCCGGCCTGCCCCTGCGCGGCGAACACCGACACCGTGGGTGCGAGCGCGTCGAGTCGCTCGAGCAGCCCAGCGGGGACGCCGTCCAGTGGGCGCGTGCCGAGGTCCTCGAGCACGATGGTGGTGACGTCGGCGCCGCGGGCGGTGGCGGCCTGCGCGAGCGCGCTGCCGATGGCGTTCGTGGCGGCGTCGGTGAAGACCACCACGCGGTCGTCCGGCCGCACCGCGAGGCAGGTGGCGACCGCGTTCTCGGCGCCGCGCGCGATGGTGGCCGCGTCGACGGCATCGCCGTCGTGCGCCCGACTCACGTGACCACCGACCGCTCGGCGGGGACGTCCAGGTGCGCGCCCCGCTCGACCACGGCCGCGAGCCGCTCCACCGCGATCCAGAGGTCTTCGAAGCCGACGTAGAGCGGCGCGATGCCGAGGCGGATGCTGTCGGGAGCGCGGAAATCGGGGATCACGTTGGCGGCCGTCAACGCGCGGCTGATGCGGTAGGCGTCGTCGTGCGCGACGCTGACGTGCGACCCGCGCCGCGCCGGGTCGCGTGGGCTGGCCACGCGGAACCCCAGCGGCGCGAGGCGGTGGTCGACGAGATCGATCAGGTACGTGCCGAGGTCGCGCGCCGTCGCCTCGACCGTCGCCATGCCGGCCTCGCGCAACAGCTCGATGCCGGGTTCGAGGGCGAGCAGCGACAAGACCGGCGGCGTGCCCGCGACGAAGCGGCGGATGCCGTCCGCCGGCTCGTAGCGCAGCTCGAACGCGAACGGGTCGCGCTGACCGAACCACCCTTGGATCGGCGGCACGAGCCGCGACTGCAGACCCTCACGCACGTAGAGGAAGGCCGGTGCGCCGGGGCCGCCGTTGAGGTACTTGTAGCCGCAGCCGATGGCCAGGTCGGCGCCCCACGCGTCGAGCGCCACCTCGACCGCGCCGACCGAGTGCGAGAGGTCCCACAGCACCAGCGCGCCTGCCTCGTGGGCGGCCGCGGTGATGCGTGCGGCGTCGTAGCGGTAGCCGCTCTTGAACGCCACGTGCGACAGCGCGACGAGCGCGGTGTCGTCGTCGATGGCGTCGAGCAGCGCGTCCTCGTCGGCGTGGACCTGGTCGTGGTCGGTCGGGACGACGACCAGTCGCGCGCCTGAGCGCTGTCGTACCGCGCCGTCCAGCACGTAGACGTCGCTCGGGAAGTTGAGCGTGTCGGTGACGATGGTGCCGCGCGGGGCACGATGCTCGAGCGCCGCGAGCGCGAGCTTGTAGAGGTTGACGCTGGTCGAGTCCGCGAACGCGACCTGGCCCGGGGCGGCGCCGATCAGCGGCGCGAGCAGGTCGCCGAGCCGCAGTGGGGCGTCGAACCAGCCGTCGCCCCACGAACGGATCAGGCGCTCGCCCCACTCCTGCTCGACCACCTGCGCCACGCGCTCGCGGGCGGCGTGCGTGAGTCGGCCCAGCGAGTTGCCGTCGAGGTAGACGAGGTCGGCGTCGGCCGCGACGAAGCGGGCGCGGTACTCGCGCAGCGGGTGCGCGAGGTCGCGGCGGCGGGCGTCGGTCCGGTCGAGCGTCATGGTCGGTGTCACGGCGGGGTTCACGGCGTCGCGTTCAGGACGCGACCGGCGCGGTCGCGAGCACGTCGACTCGCACGAGGGCGTCGCCCGTCACGTCGGGAGCGACGATCACCGAGCGCGTGGGGGGGATGATCGCGCCGAAGCGGCGCGTGGTGACGTCGTTGAAGGCGGGGTAGATGTCGAACGCTTGGATGTACACGGTCAGTTTGGTGAGGTCCTGGAGGACGGCACCGTGCTCGCCGAGCAGCGCAAGGGCGCGGTCGATCAGCGCCTCGGTCTGGGCCGCCATGTCGGCGCCGGGAGCGTCGATGCCGTTGAGCACGAGGAACGGACCGGACGCGATCACCTCGCCCTCCGGGCCGTGCATGAAGGGTCGGATCGCATCCGTGGCGGCCGCAGCATCGGTCCCCGCGCGCGCCACGCACCAGTCGAGCTCGACGTCGCCGTGCATGGCGCAGTCGGCGACGCGCACGTGGTTGACGAGCGGTGGGTCGAACCCCAGGAAGGCGCGGGCGCGCTCGCGCACGATGCGCTCACCGTCGTCGACGGTGGTGAAGGCGGACAGTTCGACCACGCGCTCCAGCGCGTCGCCGGCCGCCCACGTCACGGCCGCGAGGTGCTCGAGCGCGGTGTCGACCTGGCCCTCGAACGTGGCTGCGAGGGCGCGCAGTTCGGAGCCGCGCGTGTACGGCGCTCCGATCTGCCCGCCGGTGAAGAGCACGCCGCCGGCGGCGAGGGCCTGGGAGCGGAAACCGGTCGATGGCGGCGCGGCGTCGGTCTCGAAGCGCACCCGCGCGCCGCGGTACTCGCGCTCGCTCACGCGTACCCCCAGGCGCTGAGGTCGACCAGCGGCAGCGTCAGGCGCTCACCGGCCTGGAACACGTCCTGGATGCGCTTGAGCGCGTCGATGTCGGTGGCGGCGTCGCCTGCCACCAGGATCAGGTCGGCGACCTTCCCTGCCTGCACCGTGCCGATGCGGTCGTCGAGGCGCAGGATCTCGGCGTTGGTGAGCGTGGCGGCCCGGATGGCCTCGAGCGGTGACATGCCGACCTCGGTCAGCAGCCGGCACTCCTGGGCCAGCGAGGCGCGCGGGTTGTCGGCGTCGGTGCCGGCCGCGATGCGGACTCCAGCGCGGTAGGCCTTCGCCAGCGCCTCGGTGGCGACCACCGACACCTCGGCTGCCATCTTCGCGATGTGCGGGCCGAAGCCCATGTCTTCGCCGAAGTGCTCGAGGCTCCAGGCGATCGCCTGGGTGGGGCAGATCGGCGTGTCGGTGTCGAGCAGCATCTGGATGGTCTCGTCGTCGAGGAAGTCGGCATGGTCGACCCAGTCGACGCCGGCCTCGATGGCGTTGCGGATCGAGACGGTGCTCACGGCATGCGCGCTGCACAGGCGGTCGGCCTTGTGGGCCTCTTCGCACACCGCGCGCATCTCCTCGACGCTGAGCTGTGGCCAACCGGGCGGGCCGACCAGGCGACCGCCGCCCCCGCCGATCGACGACGCGCCGTACAGCTTGAGCACGTCGACGCCGGCCTTCAGCTGCAACCGAGCTTCACGCCGGGCCTCGTCGGCGCCGGTGATCTCGACCGCGTGGTCCTCGTTGCCGGCGCGCATGCCACCCGTCTGGGCGATCAGCGCGCCGCTGGCGACGACGCGCGGGCCAACCGTGAAGCCATCGGCGATGGCCTCGCGCATCGCGACCGCCATGTTGTCGGGTGCGCCCGCGTCACGGATCGTGGTGACGCCCTGCTGCAGCCAGATCTTCGCCGCGCGCGCGGCCTTGAGGATGGTGGTCGCGATCAGCGGGTCGCGTCGGAACGTCTGCTCCTGCGGGCCGCCGAGGCGCTCGACCAGGAGGAGGAACTGGTGGAAGTGCAGGTCGATGAGGCCGGGCAGCAGCGTCTGGCCTGGGGCGTCGATGCGTTCGACGGCCGGACCGCTCGGGGCGTGCTCGGCGGGGACGACGGACGTAATGCGGCCGTCCTCGACGACCACGGCCATGCCGGTTTCGGCCGGCGCGCCCGTGCCGTCGACGAGGTACTCGGGAGTGATGACGGTCGTCACGGTGTGACCTCCATGGTCAGCGAGACATCCAGGGATCGATCGCGTCGCGTAGCGCGTCGCCCAGGAAGTTGAACGCGAGGAGCGTGAGGGAGAGCGCCACGGCGGGCGCCAGGATCATGTGTGGATGCCCACGGATGCTAGGCACCGCGTCGGCGATCATCAGCCCCCAGCTCGGCGTCGGGGGCGCGACACCGAGGCCGAGGAAGCTGAGGCCGGCCTCGATCATGATCGCCGCGGGCAGGCCCAAGGTGGTGGCGACGATGATGGGTGGCAGCACGTTCGGGAACACGTGGCGGCGGATGATCTGCCAATCGCTGGCGCCGAGGCTGCGGGCGCCGTCGATGTAGTCGTTGGTCTTGACCTTGAGCACCTCGGCCCGCACCAGCCGCGCGACGGTGAGCCAGAAGATCAGCCCGAGGGCGATGAACACGCCGAGCAGGCCGCCGGTGGCGCGGTTGGCCTGGACCAAGAGCTCGCCGAAGGGCCCGCTGGCGGTGCGCAGGTTGGCTTGGATGAAGGTCATCACGATGATCACGAACAGCAGGCTCGGGAACGCGTAGAGCACGTCGACCACGCGCTGCACCACGAGGTCGAAGCGCCCGCCGATGTAGCCCGACGCGAGACCGATCGGCACGCCGATCAAGAGGATGATCGCCTGGGCCACGAAGGCGACGGAGAGCGACACGCGCGTGCCGTGGATGAGCCGCGAGAGCACGTCGCGTCCGAGCTGATCGGTGCCGAGCCAGTGCTTCTCGGAGGGTGCCTGGGTGATGGCGGTGAAGTCGACCGCGGCATAACCGTAGGGTGCGATGACCGGCGCCAGGAGCGCCACGAGGACCAGCCCGACGATGTAGGTCAGGCTGAGGAGCGCGATCGGGTTGCGCCGCAGCCGCTGGAAGGCGCGCTGGCCGAGCGAGCGGCCGCGTGGCGTCGAGGCCACGGTGGGAATGGTGGCAGGCAGGGTTTCAGGCATAGCGGAGCTTCGGGTTGATGAAGAAATAGAGGAGGTCGACGAGCAGGTTCATGATCATGACGACCGTGGCGAAGAGCAGCGTGGTGCCGATGATGACGGGGTAGTCGCGCGCGGTGACGCTGGTGACGAAGTAGCGACCGATGCCCGGCACGCCGGTGATGGTCTCGACGAAGAACGAGCCGGTCACGACCTCGGTGAAGGCCACGCCGGCGACGGTCACGACCGGCATGAGTGCGTTGGGGAGGCAATGGCGGATCAAGATCAGCTGGCCTCGCAGGCCCTTGGCACGCGCGGTACGGACGTAGTCGAGGCGCAGCGTCTCGAGCATGCTCGCGCGGGTGTAGCGGGCGATGAGCGCCATGGGCGCCAGCGCGAGCGCGCTGGCGGGGATGATCACGCGCCGCGAGAAGGGCCCGTCCCAGCCGCTGGTGGGCAGCCAACCGAGCGTGACCGCGAGCAGCACGACGAGCACGGTCGCGACCACGTAGTTCGGCGTCGAGATGCCGACGATCGACAGGAAGGTCGCCAGGCGGTCGACCCACGTGTTGTGGTTGACGGCGCTGACGATCCCGAGCGTGATGCCGAAGACGACCGCGATCGCCATCGCGACGAGGCCGAGTTGCAAGGAGACCGGGAAGAAGTTCCGGATGATGGTGTTGACGCTCTGCCCGACGCGCGTGTAGGAGTCGCCCAGGTCGCCGCGCGAGACGATGCCCCAGAGGAAGGTCGTGTACTGCTCCCAGATCGGTCGATCGAGGCCGTAGCGCTCGTTGAGGCGCTCGACCACCTGCGGCGGGATGGGGCGGCCGCCGTCGTCGTTCCAAGGGCTGCCGGGCGTCGCCTGCATCAAGAAGAAGGTGATGGTGTAGACGACGAGCAGGCTGGGGACGAGCAGCGCGACGCGCTGCAGGACGTAGGTGGTCACGTGCTCCTCCCTTCGGGGGCAGTGAGGCTGGACATCGGATCCTCAGGCGGGTGGCGCACCTCGCAGCGAGGCGCGCCACCGTCGCGTGGCGTCCCGGCCCGGCGGGCCGAGACGCGCGGGGTTCAGCGCGTGACGCGCAGGCCGGGTGGGGCTGCCACCCGGAGCATCTCGGCGATCGAGGTGACGACGTCGCCGAAGTGCTCGACGTGCTCGGCCACGAGCCAGGTGCGCGCCTCGTAGACGAGCGAGAGGATCGGCACGTCCTGGTTCACGAAGCCCTCGGCCTCTTGGTACATCGCGACGCGCTCGTCGAGGTCGGGATGGGTGATGGCGCGGCGGATCAGGTCGACGTACGCCGCGTCGTCGTAGCGCGAGTGACGCACGTTGCGGGCCGGGTCGATCTGGTTGTTGTGGAACTGGTGCGGGTCGGCCATGCCGGCCCAGTTGAGCGCCAGGTAGGCGTCGAAGGGTTCGTCGGCGCGCGAGTTGCGGTACGCGGTCATCGCGGCGGGCTCGAGCGACTGCAGCTGCACCTGGATGCCCAGGTTCTGCGCCCACATGGCCTGGATGGCCTGGGCGAGCAGCGACTCGCGCTGCAGGCTCCAGTAGTACAGGGTGAACGATGGGAAGCCCTGGCCACCGGGGTAGCCGGCCTCGGCGAGCAGCGCCTGCGCGGCCTCGACGTCGGTCGGGAGGCGGGTGCTGGGGTCGTGGCTCTCGAGCTCGGGCGGGCTGAAGCTGGTGGCGGGGGCGAAGGCGCCGCGCAGCACGGCGTTCGCGAGCACGTCGTAGTCGATGGCCTGGGCCAGGGCGCGGCGCACGAGCACGTCTGCGGTGACGCCGTTGCCGGTGTCGAACACCATGATCACGGCGCCCGAGATCGGCAGCGGCTGCAGCCGCTGGCTCAGGACCGGGTCGTCCCGGACGCGCTCGAGGTCGGCGGGCGGCACGATGCCGACGTCGAGCTCACCGGTCTCGAAGCCCGGCACCGACTGGCCCCAGGGGTCGCCGAGCAGCGTGTACTCGATGCGGTCGACGTGGCGGTTGTCCTTCCACTCGCCCTCGTAGTACGGGTTCTTCACGAAGACCATGCGCTGGTCGTGCTGCCAGGTCTCGAGCATGTAGGGGCCGTTGCCGACGTGGTTGCCTGCCTCCATCCACTGGTCGCCGTGGAGCTCGATCAGGTCGAGGCGCATGGGGAAGAACTCCTGGCGGCCGACCGAGCGGAGGAAGAAGGGCGTCGCGGTTTCGAGCGTGACGCGCAGCGTGTGGTCGTCGAGGACCTCGAGTCCGACCTGGCTCGGGTCGTCGAGTTCGCCCAGGTTGTAGGCCTCGGCGTTCAGGATCGCGAACAGGTTCTGCGGCTGGTAGGCGGCGGTGGCTGGGTCGAGCATGCGCATCCAGCCATCGCGGTAGTGGTGCATCGTCACGGGCTCGCCGTCGCTCCAGCGCAGGCCCTGGCGCAGCGTGAACGTGAAGACGGTGCCGTCGTCGTTGATCTCCCACGACTCGGCAGCCAGCGGGCGCAGCTCGCCGTCCTTGGCGTACGCGTCGACGAGCGCCTCGTAGAGGTTGACGTACTCCTGGTAGCCGGGTCCGCCGATGGCGGGGTCGAGGCTGTTGGGTTCGAAGGTCGCCATGCGGAACACGGTCTCTTGGGCCGCTGCGAGGCCCAAGAACATGGCGAGCGAGAGGGTGAGGATCAAGCGCAGGGGTCGGGTCATGGATCGCTCCTCGGGGGGATCGGACGGGAGGCGTTGGTGTCGCTCGGTGGTGGGTCCGGGCACGGTTCGATGCGCGCGCTCACGCGCTGACGCTCGCCTCCTTCCTCCAGGCGCACACCTGGCCGCCTTGCAGCACGCCTCGCACGTGGGCGAGGTGACGGATGTCGTCGAGCGGATCGGCGTCGAGCAGCAGCAGGTCGGCGAGGTAACCGGGGCGGAGGGCACCGATCTCGCCCTCGCGCCGCAGCACCTGGGCGGCCGTGACGGTCGCGGCGCGCAGCGCCTCGAGCGGAGTGAAGCCGGCGTCTTCGACCAACAGGCGGCACTCCTCGCGCAGCAAGCAGCGGCTGTTGTCGGCGTCGGTTCCGGCGGCGATCCGCACGCCGGCGGCCTTGGCGCGCTGCAGGCTGGCGATGCCGATGGCCTGCTTGGCCGCGGCGGTGCGCGCGATGTGCTCGCCGAAGCCGCGTAGGACGCCGAAGGTGGCGAGCGACCAGCCGATGGCGAGCGTGGGGACGATCGGGACGTCTCGTTCGGCGAGCAGTGCGATGGCCTCGTCGTCGAGTCGGGTGGCGTGCTCGATGCAGTGCACGCCGGCGCGAAGGCACTGCTTGACGGCGATCTCGGAGGTCGCGTGCGCGAGCGTCGGGATGCCGGCGTGGTCGGCTTCCTCGACCACCGCACGGATCTCGTCCTCGTCGAGCTGCGGCCAGCCGGGCGGCCCCATCATGCGGCCGCCACCGCCACCGACCGACGACGAGGTGTAGAGCTTCACCTGGTCGACGCCGGCCTTGATCTGCAGCCTCGCCACGCGGCGCGCGTCGTCGGGGCCGGTGACCTCGACCGAGATGGCCTCGTTGCCGGCCCGCAGGCCCGACGTCATGGCGACGAGCGAGCCGGATGCGACGATGCGCGGCCCGCGCACGACGCCCGCACGTTGCAGGGCGCGCAGCTCGACGTCGTGGTTGGCGTGGGCGCCGGCGCTGCGGACCGTGGTCACACCGCTGCCGAGCCAGGCGTCGAGCGCGCCGAGCGCGTGGTGCAGTTCCAGGGCGAGGGTGTGGCGCTCGCGCGGGATCTTCGGATCGATGTCGACCAGGAACGGGTGGAAGTGCGCATCGATCAGGCCCGGCACGACGACGCTGCCGGCGGCGTCGATCGTCTCCGCGTCGGCCACGGCCTCGCCGGGCTCGAGCCAGGCCGTGATGCGATCGTCCTCGATGAGGAGGTCGCGCGGTCGTGCCGTGGGAGCGTCAGCGGCGG
Source organism: Trueperaceae bacterium (assembly GCA_007695125.1). Lineage (GTDB taxonomy): Bacteria > Deinococcota > Deinococci > Deinococcales > Trueperaceae > CSSed10-48. The sequence goes on from REEJ01000094.1 coordinate 9,417, forward strand.
GATCGATCACGCGTCCGCCGCGCACGACGACCTTACGCATGGCTGGCCTCCAACTGGATCACGCCCGTAGGGTCGACGGGCTTGGGTACGGGTCGACCGCCTTGCCACACCTCGCGCAGGTCACGGATCGCGCCGATGTCGGCGGTGGGGTCGGCGCCGAAGAGCAGCAGGTCGGCGTGCTTGCCGGGCTCGAGCGTGCCGAGGTCGTTGCCGAACACGCCCAGGGATGCTGCCGCATCACGCGTGGCGGCCAAGAGCGCTGCGCTCGGTGACAGCCCGCAAGCGACGAGCAGTTCGATCTCGCTGCGGTACTCCATGCCGGGGATCACGGGGTCGGTGCCGGTGGCGAGGCGCACGCCGGCCTCGTGTGCGCGCGCCACGTTGCGCTGGATCCGGTCCCAGCGCCGCAGCGAGAACTCGCGGAAGACGGGATCGGCGCGGCCGCCGTCCTCCTGGGCGATCTGATGGTGCGACACCGACAGCGTCGGGACGAGCGTCGCGCCGGTCTCGAGGAACAGCGCGATGCTCTCGTCGTCGAGGTCGGAGCCGTGCTCGACGGTGTCGACGCCACCGCGCAGCGCGAGGTTGACGCCGAACGCCGGCGCGGTGTGCGCCGCGACGGTGCGGCCGAGCTTGTGCGCCTCGTGCGTGACCGCGCGGATCTCGTCGACCGACAGCGAGGCCCAGCGGCCCGGGTCGCGCGCGCCTTCGGGTGCGGCGAGGGCGCGGCGCAGGTAGCCGGCCACGTCCTCTTCGAGCAGCGTGGTGCAGTAGAGCTTGATGACCACGGCGCCGCGCTTGAGGTGCTCACGTGTCCAGCGGCGTGCAGCCACGGCCCCCGAGACCTCGTCCTTCATGTGGTCGAACGCGTTGCGCTTGCCGCCGGTCATCGTGAGCATGCGGCCGGCGGGCGCGAGGCGTGGACCGGCGACGCTGCCGGCGGCGAGCAGTTCGGCGAGCTCGATGTCGAGGTCGAACGAGGTGCCGACGTCGCGTGCCGCGGTGACCCCCTGCTGCAGCCACGAGCTCGCCTGGGCGAAGCCCTGTGCGAGCATCGCGAGTCGGCCCGGGGTGCTGGTGGGGCGCTGGAAGTCGCCGTGGATCGGGTAGCAGAAGTGCGTGTGGATGTCCAGGAAGCCGGGCGTGCAGGTCGCGTCGAGCCGCTCGATCAGTTCGTCACCCGGCCGTTGCAGCGTGCCGTGGTCGCCGACCTCGGTGACCCGGCCCGCCTCGATGCGCAGTTCGGCGCGGTCGCGCACCGCGCCGTCGCGGCCGTCGAAGAGCCGGCCGACGCGTACGACGGTGCCGCTCATCGCGGGCCGCCGGTTGCGTGGCGTGCGGCGTCGCGTCGGGGCGGGCGCCGCGTCACGCCCGCTCCTCGAACCAGGCGTCGAGCAGGGGTTCCACTTGGATCATCAGGGTCTCCTTGGAGCGGGGGTCTGCCTCCATGCCGATCTGGACGATGAAGCCGTCGACCATGGCGACGAGCGCGTAGGCGATCGCCTCGGGGCTGCCTTTGAGGCGCCCATCGCGGTACTCGTCGCTCCCGCGCAGGGTGTCAGCGAACAGGTCACGCCAGCGCTGGTGCATGACCGTGATGCGCTCGCCGATCTCGGGATTGCGCATGCCGTTGGCCATGTACTCCATCGAGAGTGAGCGCATGCTCTTGCTCTCGGCTGAAAAGTTCAGCAGGGTGGCGAGGACGTGCTTGAGCCACGTCCGCGCCGATCCCTCGAGCCCGCAGAGCGCCTTGACGCGCTGCAGGTTGTGGTCGAGGCGCTGCTCGAGGATGTGCAGGAACAGCTCTTCCTTGCTCTTGAAGTGCGCGTAGAAGGCGCCCTTGGAGAAGCCTGCGGCGGCCACGATGCGATCGACCGTGGCGCGCTCGTACCCCGACTCGGCGAACAGCTGCAGAGCGGCGTCGGTGAGCTTCTCGACCGTCCCCTCGGGATCTCGGACGCGGTTCGGTGCCGACATCGTCACGCAGGACCTCCCTGCAAGAAACTACATACCAACCAGTCGGTATGTGCGATGCAGGGGATTGTGTCCCGCGCTACGGGGGCGTGTCAAGGACGCAGCCGCACGTGCCCCGTCTCGACGCGCCGCCGCGCGCGATCGAGCGGGCCGCTATCAGCGTGTGGGTGCCAGGTCCTCCGCACGCGCCGCATGCCGGTACACCTGCGCGCTCGACGGCGCCAACGGCGTGTTCCCGCGGACCAGGTCGGCGGCCTTCTCGGCGATCATCATCACCGGC
>REEJ01000234.1 GCA_007695125.1 Trueperaceae bacterium
ACGCCGTACATGTGGAACGAGTGGAAGCGGAACATCTCCTGGATCCGGTACCAGGAGAGCACCTCGGCCTTCACGAGCACGAAGCCGAAGTACGCACCGATGGCGAGGTAACGCGCGCCGAAGCCGATCGAGGCTGCCAACGGCCTCACGCTCTCCTGCGATCCGCTCGCGGCCACAGGCGTCACAGGCCCAACACGAGCGGCAGCACGAGGTGGGTGGCCACGAGCCCGCCGACGAAGAAGCCGACCACCGCGAGCAGCGACGGCCACTGCAGCTCCGCGAGTCCGGAGATCGCGTGACCGCTGGTGCAACCGGCCGCCCAACGCGTCCCGAACCCGATCAGGAAGCCGCCGAGCACCATCACGACGAACCCCCGGAGCGTGAACAACGACGACCACGAGAACAGCGCGGCCGGGGCCAAGGCCCCGTCGACGGTGAGCCCGGCCGTGGCGAGCGCCGCCGTGGTCGACTCGGCTACCACCAGCGGCGCCGGGTTCGCGAGCAGCACGCCCCCGACGAAGCCACCGATGGCGATGCCCAGGAACACCAGCAGGTTCCAGCCCCCCTCGCGGCGCCAGTCATAGGCGAAGAACGCGTTCCTGCGCGCGGCCGGCACGACGGCACACATGTGCCGCAGGTTCGACGACAGGCCGAAGCGCTTGTTGCCGAAGAAGAGCAGGAGCGGCACCGTCAGGCCGACGAGCGGACCGGCGACGTACCAGGGCCACGGGCCGCGCAGGACATCAATAATAGTTGACATTATCGATACACTACTCATATCCGGCGCGGCCCGCCAGCACCGGCGCGACACCAGTGCGCGCCCTCGGTCCAGAGGCGCTTGACGCATACCCTATAGGGGTATTAACCTCCAGTCTAGCGAAGGGAGCCACCATGCTGTTTCAACCCATCTACGACGAGGACCTCGCCCAGGGCAGCTACCTGATCGGCTGCCAGGCCACCGGCGAGGCCGTCGTCGTCGACGCCCGCCGCGATGTCGACACCTTCATCCGCCTCGCCGAGCACCACGGCGTCCGCATCACCGCCGTCACCGAGACGCACATCCACGCCGATTACCAATCCGGCAGCCGCGAACTCGCCGCACGCACCGGCGCGACCCTCTACCTCTCCGACGAGGGCGACGACGACTGGAAGTACGGCTTCGAAGGCGAGAAGCTCTACCACGGCAGCGAGATCCGGGTCGGCAACGTCCGGCTGAAGGCCGTCCACACCCCGGGCCACACCCCCGAGCACCTGTCGTTCCTCGTCACCGATGGCGCCACCACGGAGCAGCCCGGCTTCTTCCTCACCGGCGACTTCGTGTTCGTCGGCGACGTCGGCCGCCCGGATCTGCTCGACGAGGCGGCCGGCTTCGTCGACACCCGCTTCGGTGGGGCCAAGCACCTGTTCGCGAGCCTGCGCGACCACTTCCTCACGCTCCCGGACTACGTCCAGGTGTGGCCGGGGCACGGCGCCGGCAGCGCCTGCGGCAAGGCCCTCGGCGCCGTCCCCTCCACGACGGTGGGGTACGAGCGCATGGCCAGCTGGTGGGCCCCGCTGGTCGAGGCCGGCGACGAGGAGGGCTTCGTCGAGTCCCTGCTCGAGGGGCAGCCCGACGCGCCCCTCTACTTCGCCCGCATGAAGCGCACCAACAAGGCGGGTCCAGCCCTCCTGAGCGAGCGCCCCGACCTGCGCCGCGTCGAGCCGGACGAGTTGCGCGGCCGCGTGAACGACGACCTGATCCTGCTCGACACCCGCGACGGCGAGCGCCATCGCGCGGACCACGTGCCTGGCGCCCTGTTCGTGCCAGAAGGCAAGAAGTTCGCCACCTACGCCAGCTACGCCATCGACCCGGACGCCGACACGCGCCCGATCGTCGTGCTCGCGAGCGACGAGGAGCAGGCGGAGCACATGCGCGACCGCCTGGCCTGGACCGGGATCGACCACGTCATCGGCTACGTGACCAGCCTCGACGGCCTCACCGCCGGTCCGGTTCCCAGCGTGGCGCCGGGCGCCGAGCGCGACGTGCAGGGCGCCGTCGTCCTCGACGTCCGCACCGCCAACGAGCACCGCGCCGGGCACCTCCCGGGCGCGCAGCAGCTCGACGTCGGACGCGTGGCGTACCGCTCCGAGCAGGTCCCCAGCGACCGCCCCGTCATCGTGCACTGCCAGGCGGGCGCCCGCGCCGCGGTGGCAGCCGCGGTGCTGCGCGCCAAGGGTCGGAGCGACGTGCGCGAGCTCGAAGGCAGCTACGACGCCTGGGTGGCGGCCGGCAACACGCCCGTCCGCCCCGACCCCGAGCCCGAACGCAGCGTCGCCGGCGCCTGACGACCCCGACCGACCACCAGACCTGAGCATCGCTCGCAGGCCGGCGCCACCGTGCGCCGGCCGCGGAGCGTGCGCTGACCACGACAGCGACAGGACCCCAGCATGCGCTTCCCGCTCTCGCCCGCCCCCTGGCTGCGGCGCTACGACCGCCGTGACCTCCCATCGGATCTGATCGCCGGCATCACCGTGGCCGTCATGCTCGTGCCGCAGGGCATGGCCTACGCGCTGCTGGCGGGCATGCCGCCCGTGGCAGGGCTCTACGCGTCGACCGTGCCGCTCGTGGCCTACGCCCTGGTCGGCTCGTCGCGCTCGCTCGCGGTCGGTCCGGTCGCGATCATGTCGCTGCTCACGCTCGCCGGCGTCGGCGCGTTGGCCGAACCCGGCAGCGCCGAGTTCATCGGCCTGGCCGGGCTGCTCGCGCTCATGGTCGGCGTCTTGCAGCTCGCGCTCGGCCTGCTGCGCGGCGGCGTGATCGTCGCGTTCCTCTCGCACGCGGTGGTGTCGGGGTTCACCTCGGCGGCGGCCATCGTCATCGGCCTGTCGCAGCTCACGCACCTGCTCGGCGTGTCCCTGGAAGCGCAGGCGCCGTTGGCCATCGCTTTCGAAGCGCTGCGGCGGCTCGGCGACGCGCACCCGGCGACCCTGGCCGTCGGGCTCGGCGCCGTGGCACTGCTGCTCGCCGGGACGCGCTTGCCCAAGCGCTTCCCCACGCCGCTGGTCGTGGTGGTCCTCGCCACCACGCTGGTCGCGCTGCTGGGCCTCGGCGACCATGGGGTCCGCACCGTCGGCGTCGTGCCGGCGGGCCTGCCGATCCCGACGCTCCCCGACGCGCCGCTCTCCGCCGTGCTGGCGCTGCTGCCGACGGCTCTGGCCATCGCCTTCGTCGGCTTCATGGAGTCGATCGCGGTGGCGCGCTCGCTGTCGGCCAAGGACGGCGAGCGCATCGACGCCGATCGCGAACTCGTCGGGCTCGGGCTCGCGAACCTCGCCGCGGGCATGCTCGCCGCGTTCCCCGTCACGGGTGGCTTCTCGCGCAGCGCGGTCAACCACCGCGCCGGTGCCCGCAGCGGCCTCGCCACGATCGTCACGGCGCTGCTGGTGGCGATCACCCTGCTCGTCCTCACGCCGCTCTTCCGGCACCTGCCGCAGGCTGCGCTCGCGGCGCTGGTGATCGTCGCCGTCGCCGGGCTGGTCGACGCGAACACGCCCCGCCACCTGTGGCGCGTGCGCCGCTCCGACGCCCTGACCCTCGCGGTGACCTTCCTGGCCACCCTGACGATCGGCGTCGAACAGGGCATCCTCAGCGGCGTCGGCTTCTCGCTCGCCGTGTTCGTGTGGCGCAGCGCGTTCCCGCACGTTGCGGTGATGGGCCGCCTCGACGAGCAGGGCGTGTGGCGCAACGTTGCCCGGTACCCCGACGTGCGCCTGGCGGAGGGCCTGGTGGTGCTACGACCCGACGCCAGCCTCTACTTCGCCAACGCCACCTACCTGCGGGACGTGGTCGAGCGAACCCTGGCGGAACGCGACGACGCGCGCGGGCTGGTGCTCGACCTCTCGGCCGTCAACGACGTCGACGCCGTCGGCCTCGACGGGCTCGACGCGTTGATGAGGGAGCTCGACCAACGCGGCGTCGAGGTGCACCTCGCTGGCATGAAGGGACCTGTCAGGGACGTCGCTGCCCGCGCCGGCTGGCGCGAGCGGCATGCGGAGCGGGCGTTCCACGTCGGCCTCGACCAGGCCGTCGCCGCGGCCGCGGCCGCCTGCAGCGAGCGAGCGGGTCGGGCCCTGGGCGTCACGACCGGCTGACGCGCGCCTCGCGCCACGCCGCCAGCGCTCCCTCGACCTCGTCCAAGAGCGCCTCGTCCAAGAGCGCCTGGTCGCCGACCACGCCGAGACGCGACGGCGGACCCGTCTCGCCGAGCAGCGCAGCGGCCTCGAGACGAAACTCGAACTCGAGCGCCGGGTGCTGGCGAGCCGACGAGGCCCACCTGCGGGCCTCGTCCTGGCGATCGAGGGCCGCGGCGACCGCGGCCGCGGCCAGGACCACGTGCGCGACGAAGCGCGGCGCCGCCATCGCGCGCACCAGGGGCAGGCCGTCGGCGAGGTAGCCGAGCGCCCCGTCGATCTCGCCCACACGCGCGCTCGACACCGCCGCCACCAGGACCGTGCGGGTCCCGAGGGCCGTGAAGCGCAACGCCTCGCCACCCCAGCGCAGCAGGCGCGTCGCTCGGGCGAGCGCCTCCTCCGGTGGGCCGAAGCGGTGGTGGTACCCGACCCACAGCGCGAACGTCAGCATCAACGGGTCGTCGATGCGCCCGGCGCGCTCCGTGAAGGCCTCGATGCACGCTGCGGCGCGTGTCCGATCACCGGCCACCCAGGCCGCCCACGCCTCGGTCGCGAACGTGTCGGCGTCGCGTAGGACCGTACCGCTCGCCGCACACAGCCCCCGCGCCGCCTGCACGTGCTCGCGCGCCGCGCCGAGCTCTCCGCGCAGCACCGCCAGGCGCGCGAGCGAGTCGTGGACGTCGGCCAAGCCGCCCTCGTCGGCGAGCGCCTCGTAGGCGCCGAAGGCTTCACGCAGCACGGTGGTGGCGACGTCGAAGCGACCGATCTGCGCCGACCACCACCCCCACTCGTGCAGCAGCGAGGCCAAGCCGACGCGATCACCCGTCCGCAGGTACGCCTCGCGGGCGGCCTCGGCGTGCCGCGCGCGCTCGGCGGGCGGCGCGCGCAGCGCGAGCACGGCGTGGTTCAGGGCCAGCGCGACGTCGTCGCCGTGCGACGTCGCCGACGCCGCGGCGTCGGCGAGCCGAGCGACCGAGTCGACCTCGACGTCGGTCGACAGCGGGAGCAAGCGCGCCCACGCGGCGTCGCGCCCAGGCCCCGTCGCAGCGGCCAGCAGCGCGAGCGCCTCGGTGACCAGCCGCTGACGGTCGTGCCAGCGCATCGCCTGCCCCAGCGCGCGCGTCAGGCCGACGGCCATCTCGGCCAACGCCTGCCACTCCTGGCGCAGCGATGCCCAGCGCCAGGCAGCGAGCGCCTGCTCGAGGTCGTGTGGATGCACGCGGAGCCGTCGCCCGCTGCGAGGATCGACGTCGCGGGCGATGCGCTCGCGCCACTCCCGAAGAGCCGCCGCCCAGGCGAGGTCCTCGAGACCCTCGGCCACGGCCCGCTCGCGACCGTACCGGCCCAGGAGCGCGTGCAGCTCCAGGCGCTCGGCGCGCTGGCGCACCACGGCCCGATCACCGAGACGTCGCAATCCTCCCCAGCCGCTCCCCCCTACCGCCGCGGCCACCTCACGTTGCAGGCTGCCGGGCATCACGGCCAGCCGCGCCCACGCGGCGCGGTCGACGTCGTCGAGCTGCTCCCAGGCCTCCGCGATGCCGGCGCGTACGTCGCGCCGCCTGACGGGTCGGTCGATCTCGTCGCTGCTGAGCGCGTCCCAGGACCGCCGCAGTTGGACCTCGAGCCCCGCGAGCCCATGCACGTCGACCCACGACGCCGCGAGCTCCAACGCCAGCGGGTGCCCGTCGACGGCGTCGGCGATGCGCTCGACCGTGTCCGGATCGAAGGCGCGCACCGCTTCGGCGCTCACGCGTCGCAGTGCGACGCGCAAGAAGAGCTGCGCGGCCGGGCTCGGCGACCAGGCCCGCGCCGCCGGGGCCACCACGCGCCCGTTCGCCGTCGTGCGCGTCGCGAGGGGCGCCACCTCGACCACCGTCTCGGTGGACAGCCTGAGACGCACCCGCGACGTCACCAGCACGCGCAACTGCTCGGCGCCGGCGACCAGCCCCCCGACCGTACCGACCTCGGCGAGGTGCGCCTCGAAACCGTCCAACACGAGAAGGGCGTGCCGCCCGCCCAAGGCACTGGCGAGTTGCGCCCCCGGACGCGGGCCGGGTTGGAGCCGCACACCTGCCGCGTTGGCCACGGCCACGGCGATCGCGTCGCCGACCGCGACGCCCTCGCACGACACGACGATCACGCCGTCTTCGAGGGTCGGTGCGAGGGCCTCGACGACGGCTCCAGCCAACGTGCTCTTGCCGATGCCACCGGGGCCGAGCAGCGTGACCAAGCGGACGTGGTCGCGCTCGAAGAGCGTCACCACCTCGGCGATGGCACGTTCGCGCCCGATCACCGCATGGCGCGTGCCGACGCTCGGTGCCAACAGCGCCCACGGTGGCAGGGCGGCCCGATCGAGTGCCGCCTGATCTCGTAGGCGCTGGAGCAACGCGGTGGTGGCAGCCTCGGGGGTCGACCCGATCTCGTCGCGGAGATGCCCGGACAGGGCCTCGTAGCGACGCGCGGCGCCCCGCAGGTCGCCGACGGCAGCCAGTGCCCGCATGGCCTCGCGCGTTGCCCACTCGTCGAGCGGATCGAAGGTCCGCAGCGCGTCGGCGACGACGACCGCCTCCTCGAAGCGTCCGGCACGCACCTCGTTGCGGACGACCGCCCGACACGCGCGCCGCCACTCCTCGGCCAGCGCAGCGCGCTCGCTGGCGAGCCAGGAGGCGAACTCGTCGGCGTCGTCGATCTCGAAACCGTGCAGGAGGGGGCCGGCGTAGAGCGCCACCGCATCGGCGACGCGCTGCTCGGAGACGGCCCGGCGGAAGGCCGACACGTCGCTGGCGGCGTTGACCCAGGCGCTGACGCGGTCCCGTTGGACGCACACGCCGTAGGGTCGCCGCACCAGGTTGGCGAGCGCTTGTCGAAGATCGGCCTGGGCATGGACCGCGTCCGCCTCGGACCACAGCAGGGCCTCGAGCTCACCGCGGCGAACACGTTCACACCTGTACGCGAGGAAGGCCAGCAGCGCATTGGGCTTGGTGGGCCGCAACGACGTCCACGAGCCGTCGACGCGTATGGCTGGCGGCCCGAGCATACGCACGGCCACGTCCATACGGACCTCGCCACCAGCGTACGCGACGAAGGTACCTGCCGTGTCGGATCCGCCGTGTCGGATCAGGCGTGTCGGATCAGGCGTTCGGTCGCATGCGTTCGGCCAGCGCCAGGCGGGTACGACAGTGGCGGCATAAGCCGTCCGGACCGCGTGCGGGGGCCTGCCGACAGGAGCGGCAGACACCTGCGGCAAGCGTGCGCTTGGACCGGCGACCGGCGTCGGCCGCGAGCGCTGCTGGCCGGGCCGACAGCGCGCTGCGCGGACAGGCGCGTTCGCAGGCGCCGCAGCCGCTGCAGCTCGCGGCGTCGTGCGTGAGCGCGGCGCCTCCCTGTGAGCGCGCGACGCGCCAGGCGCCGTTGGGGCAGGCCACGACGCAGCGGGCCCGCGTCTCGGTGGCGCAGCCGTCGCACGCGTCGCTCACGTCCCAGTCCACGTACCACGCGGCCGCGACGGGGAGCATGACGGGGCCCGCCGGGGCCACCGTGGGGTGCGTCACGGCCAGGCGCGCCCGCACGGCGTCGAGCAGCGCCGGCCTGTGCGGCAACGAGACGCTGGCGACGGCGGCGCCGTCCTCCGCGAGCCGCTCGGCGACGAATCTGGTGGTGCGTTCACGGGCCAGCCGGAAGAACGCACGTCGATCCATGGCGCGCGCCGGTGCCGCCTCGGCGCGTCCGCTGACGCGAACGTCGGCGAGCGCGCCCGCCAGCCGAGCGTAGTCGCGCGCCTGGCGTGCCTGCGCCTCGATCACCGGGCGCAGCGCGCCAGACGCGCAGCCCTGACAGCTCGAGAGGTCGAGCACGACGGGCGTGTCGGGGTGGCGCAGCAGCAGGGTGGCGAGCGCCTCCGGGTGGATCCCGGCCAGGCACGGCACACGCGCGTCGGCGTGGCCGTCGCAGCGGGCGCAGCCGAGGGTGACGCGACCTGCGCCGCGCCAGGCGCGCTGCAGAGCGTTGACGTCGACGCCTGGGGCGTCGATCGCCTGGCTCGGGCAGGCGGACGCGCAGGCGCCACAGCCGTCGCACGCCGACTCGTCGAGGTGCCATGCGCCCAGCGGGTCGAGCCACAACGCCTGCTGCGGGCAGGCCAGCTCGCAGGCCCGACAGGCCCGGTCACCCCGCCACCTGACACAGCGCGCCGTGCGCAGCGAGGGCAGGAGCGCCTCGCCCACGACGGCGTCGACCACGCGACGGGGGAACACGGGCACGGCCTCGCCTTCAGCCGACCCGGCCGGCCTCGGCCTTGAGGGCGTTGAACTCGTCGATCATGGCAGCTGCGTCTTCGAGGAACTCCTGCTTGATCACGGCCTCGAGCAGGTCGGCGACGCGGCGGTGATACTCGGTCGCGGCACCGGCGCGGATCAGCGTGGCGAAAGGCGTGACCCAGCGGCTGAGGTGGTTCTGGAGGAGCGCAGCCTGCACGCGCACCAGGGCCTCGGCGCGTTCCCACTCCGACGCGTCGACGGCGTCGATGGTGCGCTCGATGCACAGGTGCATCACGTCGAGTTCGACGCGGACGTGGTCTGGCGCGTCCTTGAGGTCGTCTGCCTGACGCAGGCCGGCCTGGGCGTAGAGCCGCTCGACCGCCTTGGTGGACGGTCCCATCAGCTCGCGCTGTCCGTCGAGGTAGATGGAGCCGTACGGGGGCGCGAGCAACTGCGCGGGGCCGACGAACAGCTTCATGTGGTCGCGGCGCACGCGCTCGAGTCCCTCGTCCGCGAGAGCGAGGCGCAGCGCCGCGGCATGCTCGGCAGCGGTCGGGTTGACGGCCTCGAGCGCCACGTGGAGCGCCTCGAGCACCCGCTCGTCTGTGAGGAAGACGCCGGGCGGCTCGAACAGGCGCGCGAGGTGGTAGTACGTCGAACTCCGTACGCGCTCCCTGAGGTCGAAGTCGGTCATGGACGTCCTCCTCGGACGGTTCGGGTCGGGTCGCGTCGATACGCGGCGGGTCGCATCGGGCCGGGACGGGTGGCACCTGCCTTCTGAAGCGACCGTCCCGCCCCCATCATGCGGGGGCGGGACGGCGCAGGGGGAGGGAGGTTCGTCTCAGGCGCTGGCCTTCTGGCCGAACTGCTGGATGTAGAACACCTTCGGGTTGGTGCCCTCCTCGGGCTTCAACACGAAGTGCTCGTTCTCACGCAGCAGGCGCGAGACGTCGCTCTCGGGGTCGTCGAGGTCGCCGAACACGCGGGCGACCGCGGGGCAGACCTCGACGCAGCGCGGCAACTGGCCGGCCTGCACGCGGTGATGGCAGAAGGTGCACTTCTCGACGATGTCGGAGCGACGGATCGCTTCGTAGGTGAGGCCCGGATCGGGGTTCGAGTAGGGGATGACGTCGCCGCCGACGCGCGCGGTCAGGTCCATCGCCTCCTCGGTGCGCCAGGCCGGATGGGTCTCCTCGTCCCACTCGTTGTAGAAGATCACGCCGTAGGGGCAGTCGTCCTGGCACATCTGGCAGCCGATGCAGCGCTCGGCGCTGTGCATCACGATGCCGTCCTCGGTCTGGAAGATCGCCTTGGGCGTGACCGGGCAGGCCTCGACGCAGGGCGGGTTCTCGCAGTGGTTGCAGAGCGTCGGGATGTAGGTGTAGGTCGGGTTGGGGAAGGCACCGTCCGAGCGCTGGATGTGGTGCGCCCAGAAGAAGCCGGTCTGAACGTTGTTCTCGCCCTTGCAGCCGATGTTGCAGGCATCGCAGCCGATGCACCGGCGCAAGTCGATCACCATGCCGTATCTGGCCATGCGGCTCTCCTCCTACTCCCGCTCAGGCCCGCTCGACGCGGACGCGGGCGGAGCCGTAGTAGGCCGTCGAGCCTGACAGGCGCTCGAAATCGGCCGGGATGATGTCGTTGCTGTTGGCGCCGCGCGGCACCTGACCTGTGCTCGTGGTGAACACCTCCGCGGCGTTACGGCCGAAGGCCCAGTGCCCCTGGCCGAAGTTCTTCTGCACCGTGCCGGGGCGCAGCGCGGCCCAGGTCTTGAGGGTGGTGACGATCGAGCCCGTGGGTGAGGTGACGCGCACCTCGTCGCCGTCGGCGAGCCCCAGGCGGGCGGCGTCGTCGGGGTGCATCTTGATGACGTCGCCCCACTTGACGTCGCCCTGGTCGACGTCGGCGAACTCCTGGTACCAGCTGCTGTTGTTGGCGCGGCCCTCGCGGTTGAGCAGCTTCTTGGCGTCGATGAAGTCGAACGGGTACTCGGCCGGGTCACCGCGCTTCAGCGCCGGCACGTAGTGCGCCACGAAGGCCTTCTCGCCGCCCGAGTCGGGGTAGTCGCAGACCTCGAGCACGTGGTCGACGCTCGTGTCGTAGCGCTCGGCGTGGGTGGTGAGCGCCTTCTTGAGGGTCTCGCTGTAGAACTCGAACTTGCCCGTCTCGGTGGGCATGTTGCTCCACAGGCCTCGATAGTTGTAATCGCCGGAGTTCCACACGCCCGCGCGCAGGAACTCGTCCCAGCCCTCGAAGCGATCGCCGTGCTGGTTCTGCGCCTCGTACTCGACGGGATCCCAGATCGGCTGGGTGCGGCGTTTCCAGGCGTAGAGCTCGAACTCCCGCTCGCTGGTCGGCTCGGCACCGGTCTCGGGGTCGGTGAACTGCTCGCGCAGGTAGCGATGCCAGTTGTCGAAGCCGCGCTCGGCGAGCTTCTCCCCCAGCAGCCACATCAACTCGGTCTCGGGGTTCTTGACGTCGTAGAAAGGCTCGATCAAGCGCTCGCCGATCCAGTAGTGGGTGTAGGTGTTGCCCTTCTGCGCCAAGCAGCTCATCTGCTCGCCGAAGTGGAACGAGGCCGGCAGCAGCACGTCGGCGTAGTGGCTCATCTCGCTGTACTGCGGGACCGCGTGAGCGAAGAAGTCGAGCTTTGGCAGCGCCTCTTCCCAACGTTGGGTGCCGGGTGAGGAGAAGGAGAAGTTCGACCAGTACGCGAGCACCACCTTGAGATCGTAGGGGTCCTCGGCCAAGATGGCATCCGCCACCCGGTTGGTGACGACGCCGCCGCCCGAGCGTCCGCTGTTGAGCGCGGGCATGTCGAGGTAACCGCGTTGGTCGATCTTCTGCATGCCGACCGTGGCCTTGGCGATGTCGTCCTGGTAGTCCGCGACGCTGGGGACCCCGGCGACACGGGCGCTCCGCCCGGTGATGACGCCGCCCTCGACGTCGATCGCGCCGAGCAGCCCGGCCAGGGCGTGCACCGCGATGGAGGCGTAGGCGCCGCGGGTCTGCATGTTGGGTCCGCCACCCATCATGACCACCACGCGCGGGGCGGCCGCGACCATGCCGGCGACCACGCGCCTGACCTGCTCGGCGGGGATGCCGGCGATCGGCTCGGCCCACTCGGGGGTGCGGTCCTTGAGCTCGGTGTTCCACCACT
>REEJ01000327.1 GCA_007695125.1 Trueperaceae bacterium
CAGATGCACGTGGGCGACTGGGCCGGCCGCGGCGTCGACGAGCTGTCGCCGCAGACGTATCCGGCGTTCGAGGCGTCGCTCGAGTGAGCGCAGGTAGCGCCGGCCTGGTGTTCTGCCGGTCGTCGAGATCGTCGACGTGTGGAGCGACTGTTATCGGGTCTTGCTGTCCGATGCTCGGACCAGCATTCGCCCGTGAACGTCTCGTCGACGTGTTCCTGGGCCAACGCGAGACTCGTACGCACGATGCGCCACCACGTGCACACGACGCTCCACCTCCTGCGCGTCTGGGTGCTACGGTCGAAGCCCGACACATGCATCCAAGGTGTGTGACGCCTCCCGGGGGAGTCGAATAGGTATAGAATCAGCACAATCCCGGGTCTCGAGGACGACCCTCAGAAGAGCGTCCTCAACCGCTCGAAGCACGGCATCGACTTCGAAGAGGCGCAGGCGCTATGGGACGATCCGCGTCTGCTCGAGATCCAGGCGCGCACGACCGGTGAGGCACGATTCTTGGTCGTGGGCACGATCGCAGAGAGACACTGGTCGGCGATCATCACGTATCGACGGGACCGCGTGCGGATCATCTCCGTACGACGCTCCCGCCCAGAGGAGGTGGAGCTCTATGAAGGCGAAGACGTTGGATGAACGCTTCGACGCTGGCGAAGACATCACGGCAGACCTCGAGCAGACGACGGCTCGACGGCCGAACCTCGCTCCACGCCGTGTCAACGTCGACTTCCCGAGCTGGATGGTCGAGTCGCTCGACCGCGAGGCCAAGCGCCTCGGCGTGACGCGCCAGTCGGTGATCAAGATGTGGTTGGCAGAGCGGCTGGACCAGATCAACGCGCCCATGCGGTGAGGGCTTGAGTCGAGTACGCCACCGACGCCGTAATCCAGGACGGCGTCGTGCCCCTGCGTATCCCACTCGAGGTTCGGCGGCGCGCCTCGGACGACGTTCCGTATGCGGGCAGCCCCTGTGCTACGCTCCCGGCGTCCACGTCGACGCTCTTCCCACACGATCCTCGTTCGGCAGCGAGTCGGAGGCGAGTCCATGGGATCGGACCGCGTGCAGCTTCCGCACGAAACCGACCGCGTGTTCCTCACGGACGGCGGGACGGAGACGTGGCTCATGCACAAGCGTGGCCTGGAGCTGCCGCACTTCAGTTCGTTCCATCTGTTGAAGCGCCGCGCCGGCAGCGAGTCGGTCAGGGCCTATGACCGTGCCTTCGCCGACATCGCCGTCGAGCACGGAACCGCCTTCATCTTCGACGGCCTCACCTACCGAGCCAGTCGGGACTGGGGTGACCTGCGTCGAGACGCTCGAGTCGGCCGGCGCCGATCTCGTGACGGCCCTCTCGCTCAACACGAGTCAGGAGGCCATCGGCATCGTCTGTGCGTCCGAGTCCGCCGGGCTGCCGTCAGCCGTCTCCTTCATGCTGGAGAAGGACCACCGCCTGGCCACTGGGGAGACGCTGCGGCAGGCGATCGAGGCCGTGGACGCGGCGACGGGCGGTTCGGCAGCGTACTAGCTGGTCAACTGCGCTCACCCGCTTGACATCGCCCCGGCACTCGCTCAGGAGGACTGGGTCACCCGCGTTCGTGGCCTTAGGGCCAACGCGTCCGATCCACGACCACAGTGTCCTGAGCCGCCTCGACCACCTCGACGAGGGCGACCCGGACGAACTGGCCGAGCAGTACGCGGGCCTGAAGGCGCGCTTTCCCCACCTGAACGTGTTCGGCGGCTGCTGCGGGACGGACTTCGTCCATGTCCGGAAGATCAGTGTTGCCCTCCGCGGGCTGGAGGAGCGCCGGGTCGCGTGAACGACCGCAGGCGCACCCCTCGAGGTGGCGGTGCCTAACGTGACGACCGATGCACCCCGTTCGGTGTCGACGCTCTGTCGTGTTCGTGATCGGCGCTTTGTATGGCACAACGTCGGCGTTTTCCACGATGGCGCTCCGGCGTTCGGTGCGATACGTCCATGCGCACCTACTCGCCTCGCATCATCGACGCCGAGCTGGACGCGCGGATGACGGGCGTACCGCCGATCGCCTTGGAGGGATCGACCCGATCGGCGTGAGTACACATGTCGCATTCGAGGCAGTACGATACTCGCAGCAGCACTAGTACGAACCTCGCAACAAACGTGGTACGATCTTCGCATCGCACCTCGCGGTGCCGGAGGCGTCCGTATGGACTACCAACGCATAGCCGGAGCAGACGTCGCCGCCCGCTTGGCGACGCATGGCGCCGTCCTGATCGAAGGCGCCAAGGCCGTGGGCAAGACGACGACGGGCCTCGCACTGTGCGCATCACACGTCCGCCTCGACCGCGACGCGGCCGCTCGCGCCGCCGCGAACGCCGATCCGCGTCTGGTCCTCGACGGGCCACCGCCGCGGCTCATCGACGAGTACCAACTCGTACCCGGCATATGGGAGGCCGTGCGCGGCGAGATCGACGAACGACGCGCGAAGGGGCTGTTCATGTTGACCGGGTCGGCGACGCCCGACCCGGACACGACCTCGCACGGCGGAGCTGGCCGCATCGCTCGCTACACGATGCGAACGCTGAGCCAGTTCGAACGCGGCCGCGCGACCGGATCGACCTCGTTGGCAAGCCTCCTCGACGGAGCCGCCCCAGCACCCGACGCCGCCCGGACGAGCGTACGCGAGACGGTCGAGACGCTGGTGATCGGCGGCTGGCCAGGCCACGCCGATCTCGACGTCGCCAGCGCCATGGACGCGAACGCCGACTACCTCGACACGATCGTGCACGTCGACCTACCGCGCACCGACGGAGTTCGCCGCGACCCGCAATCGCTCATGCGTTTCGTTCGCGGCTACGCTCGCAACGTCGCAACCAACGCGTCACTCACCAGGATCGCGTCGCACGGCGAACGCTCGCTCGCCCCGAACACCCGCACCGACTACGTGCGCGCGCTCGGGCGGCTCTTCCTCGTCGAGGACCAGGGAGCATGGGCGCCGCGACTCCGTTCCCGCGTGCGGCTGAGCGCCACCCCGAAGCGCCATCTGACGGATCCATCGCTCGCGATCGCCGCCCTCGGTGCGACGCCCGAGCGGCTCCTGAGCAGCGAGATCGAGTGGACGGGCTTCCTCTTCGAGTCGCTGGTCGTACACGATCTACGGGTGCTCGCCGGACCTCAACGCGCCCAGGTCCGCTACTACCAGGACAACAAGGGCCTCGAGGTCGACGCGATCGTCGAGCACCGCGACGGCCGCTGGCTCGGCGTGGAGGTGAAGCTCGGCGTCTCCCACGTGGACGCCGCCGCAGCGAACCTGATCGCCATGCGCGACAAGCTCGACACCGAGGTCCGCGCCGCCTGCAGCGCACTGCTGGTCGTCGTGGCCGACAGCCCCACCTACGTTCGCAAGGACGGCGTGGTCGTGACGTCGTTGGCGTCGCTCGGCCCGTGACGAGCGCGCTATGTCCTCGATGCGACCCTGCAGCCTCGGGACGCCCGGCCATCCCTGCCGCGATACGGACTACGCCCAGCGCCGCTTGATCGCATCGATCAGTCGACGAGCGCCGTCATCGCGCGGGTCGCTCAGGTCGCCCACGTGGCAGCGGCGCGGGCCCGCGTCGCGCCGGCGAGCGACGGCGTCCACCTGCCACCGCGCGTCGGCCCGCAGGCCTTCGATGGCCGCGCGCGTGGCGTGTGCCGCCGCCAGGTCGTCGTCCGGCCGGACGTTCACGAGGGCGAGATCGGCGTCGGCGAGCGGCTCCCAACCGTCACGCAACCAGGCGCCGTCACGCATCGATGGGAGCCCCTCGTCGAGCAGCCGCTGCATCGCCGCCGCCTCGCGCTCGGACAGCTCGAAGGTCTCGACCACCTCGACGTCCTCGTCGTCGATCTCGTCCGGCACGTCGCTGGCTCGGTTCGGGTCCAGACCGAGCAGCAGCGCGAGCGCCGTCTCGCCGTCGACGCGACCGACCTCTCGCCGTTCCTCGACCAGCAGTGGCTCACCGGCGGCGAGCGGCGGCGCCACGAACACCACCAGGTCCACCTCCCGCGGCCCGACGGGTCCCCCCTCGAGCAGCACCACGTCGCAGGCCAACAGCGCCTCGTGCCCCTGTAGCGCCTCCCAGACGCTTGCACCCACACCTTCGGGCTCGTCGATGACCACCGCGGGCATCGCGCCGGCCGCGGCGTAGCGCTCACGCTCGGCGGCAGCAGCCTCGAAGTCGCCGTGCGGACGGATGCGCACGGCGCACATCCAACGCGAGCGGTTCGAGCGCAGCAGGCGCTCGATCAGTGTCGTCGCGCCCGCACCCGGCGGACCGACCACCTGCACCACGGCGCGCTTCACCGGCGCACTCCGGCAATCCGATGTGGCGACTCGTGCGTTGCCAGGTCGTCGATGACGTCATGCATGGTGCGTAGCGTATGCCAATGGCGGCCTCGCACCCGACGATCGCGGCCAACAAGCAGGGAGCGCCGCTCGAACTGACGTAGCCTGATGCGACGAGCGATCCCAGAGTGCGATGGAAGGAATCACGCCGATGCTCCAGCCCCACACCGGCCACGACAGCGAGCGCGCCCGCGCGTTCTGGACCGGCCTCGATCCGCACGATCTGCACGCGACCCTGCGAGCGCCGCTCGACGGCGCCGCTGGCTTCGCGCTGCCCGAGCGCGTCGTCGACACCGGCGCAGCGCCCGTGGCCCAGGTCTTCGCCGCCATCGCGGCGGCGCTGGCCGACACGGGGGCGAGGGTGGGCCCAGACGGCGCGCTCGACGCGGACGCGCTCCGCACCGTCGCGCGGTCGCTCGGAGCTCCTCCCGACGCCGTCACGAGCGAGGCGGACCTCATGATCATCTCGGACGTGCGGGTCGCCGCCGAGGCGGCCGGCCTGATCGCCCGGCGCAGCGGTCGGGCGCACCTCACGCCCTCGGGCCGCGCCGCCGCCCGCGAGGAGACCCTCGACACCGTGGTCCCGCACCTCCTGCGCGGTTGGGCTCGCCGACCGATCCCGCCGAGCAACCGTGTCTCCGACGCGATCCACGCCAGCTGGCCGCTCACGGTCCTCCTCCTGCACCGCTTCGGCGCGCGGTGGCTCCCGCTGCGCCTGTACGCGAAGGCAGTCGCGGAGATGACGCCCGAGGCGCTGCGCGCCGCCGAGCGCGAGCAGCCCGATGCGGCGATCGACACGTTCGCCGAGACGTACGTCGGCAGGCACCTCATCCGCTTCGCGGCCGCGTTCGGCATCGCGGAGGTGTCGCTGGGTGACGACGAGGACGACGATGGCGACGAGCCCGCGATCCGTTCCACGCCGCTCCTGGACGCGCTCTTGCCGCTCGTGGTCGACCAGGCCGACCCGTCGCACGCGTTCGACGACTGGGATGGCGACGCGCCCCCGAGCGTGAACGAGGAGCTGGCCGCGGCGCTATCGGAACGCGAGTTCACGAGCGAGGACGAGCTCCAGGCCTTCGTCGAGGACTTCACCAACCGCCGCAACACCGCACCGGTGGACGACTTCGACGGACTCTCCCCCGAGCAGATGCAGCGCCTCCTGTGGTCCCCGCTCGAGCCGGGCAGCCCGATCGCCGTGAGCCAGGTGCCGCGCGTGACGCCGCCGTCCCCCCTCCTGTTCCTCGTCCTCGACCTGGCGCAGGCGCTCGGCGACGCCGGGCTGAAGGCCACCGCCAAGGGCAACTTGCCGCGCACGTACGTGCACGAGGCCGCCGCGCGCTATCGCGACGCCGGCTGGGTACGCAGCGACCTGGACGTCCCAGAACGGGCGCGGGGCGAGGAGGACGTCGGGGACCTGCACGTCGCCCGCATCGTCGCGAGGATGGCGGGGCTTATCACGCTCCGGAGCGGGCGCTGGCGCCTGACGAAGCGCTACCGCGACACGATGGCGCGCCACGGCGCGCTTGGCGTGTACGGCGCCCTCTTCGAGGCGTTCGTCCGGAAGTACGCCTGGAACTACGCGGACCTCTATCCCGAGTTCGACATCGTGCAGCGCTCGTGGGGCTTCTCGCTGCTGCTGCTGCTCCGCTACGGCGGCGAGTGGCGGCCTCCTGAGTTCTACGCCGACCGCTTCCTCCGAGCCTTCCCGCTGGCCTTGGACGAGGCAGAGGACGCCTACGCCGACCACCCCTGGATGCGCGACCCGGCGGACGCGGTCCGCGACGCGTACACGGTGCGTGCGCTCGAGCGGTTCGCCGCCTTCCTGGGTCTCGTCGAGGTCGAGCGCGGCCGCTACGGCCGCCTCGGTCGATTGCGCGCCACACCCGCCCTGGCCGAGGTCGTGGCTCGCGTGTGACGGAGCCCGCGACGGTGCGCCCGTCGAGCGGCCTCCTGACGGCGCGGTGAGGGTTACGGTGCGTACCAGACGACGATCACCGAAACCTGCCGGCCCGGCCCGTCACCGACACAGCGGCCGGCACCGACCACCCTGAGGAGGCAACCCACCATGCACGGAGGACACATCATCGAAGGCAAGGCGGTGACGCCGGGCGCGAAGACGTTCGACGCGATCGCGCCCGCCACCGGCCAGCCGCTCGGACCCGCGTTCGCCGAGGGCGGGGCCGCCGAGGCCGACGCTGCCCTGCGCGCCGCAGCCGCGGCGTTCGAGCCGTACCGAGCGCTGCCGCCGGCCGATCGGGCGCGCTTCCTGCGACGTATCGCGACCGAGATCGAGGCGCTCGGCGGCACGCTGATCGAGCGCACCATGCACGAGACCGCGCTACCAGAAGGGCGCTTGCAGGGTGAGCGCGGACGCACCACCGGCCAGCTCCGCATGTTCGCGGACCTGCTCGAGGACGGCAGCTGGGTCGGCGCTCGCATCGACCGCGCCGATCCGAGCCGTAGCCCCCTGCCGAAGCCCGACCTCAGGCGCAGCGCCGTGCCGCTGGGGCCGGTCGTGGTGTTCGGCGCCAGCAACTTCCCCTACGCCTTCTCCACGGCGGGCGGCGACACCGCGTCAGCGCTGGCCGCCGGCTGCCCCGTCGTGGTCAAGGCCCACCCGGCGCACCCTGGCACCGGCGAGCTCGTCGCGATCGCGATCGCGGCCGCTGCGGCGGCGGAGGGCGTCCCTGCGGGCGTGTTCGCCCACCTGCAAGGGTCGTCGCACGAGCTCGGTCGCGCGCTGGTCACGCACGACCTCACCGCGGCGGTGGGCTTCACCGGCTCGCTGCGCGCGGGCCGCGCACTCTTCGACGCCGCAGCGCAGCGGCCGCGGCCGATCCCCGTGTACGCCGAGATGGGCAGCGTCAACCCCGTGTTCGTGCTGCCGGGCGCCCTCGCCGAGCGCGCCGAGGCGATCGCCGAAGGGCTCGTCGCCTCCGCCACGCTGGGCGTCGGCCAGTTCTGCACCAACCCCGGCCTGGTCATCACCGTCGACGGCGAGCACACGCAGCGCTTCCTCGACGCCGCGGCTCGCGCGGCGGCCGCGGTGCAACCGGCCACGATGCTCTACCCGGGCGTCTGCCACGCGTTCCGCGAGGGCGTCGAACGGTTCGCGTCGGTGCAGGGCGTCGACGTCGTCGGCCGCTCGTCGACCGACGCCGACCCGGCGAGCAACGACGCGGGCGCCTGGGTGCTGAGCACGGACGCCGAGACGTTCCGCTCCAACCGCCAGCTGGCCGACGAGGTGTTCGGCCCCTCCACGCTGATCGTGCGCGCTCGCGACGTCGACGAGCTCGAAGCGCTCGTGCACGAGCTCGACGGGCAGCTCACCGTCAGCGTCCACGCGACGACCGCGGACCTCGCGGCGCACCCGGGGCTGGTTCGAGCCGCGGAGCGGATCGCGGGCCGCATCGTGTTCGGCGCCTTCCCGACCGGCGTCGAGGTCACGCACGCGATGCAGCACGGCGGGCCCTACCCGGCGACCACCGACGCACGCAGCACCTCCGTCGGCACGGCCGCGATCGAGCGCTTCGTCCGGCCGGTGACGTACCAAGACGCTCCCGACGCCGTGCTCCCCCCGGAGCTCCGCGACGACAACCCGCTCGGCATCTGGCGCCTGGTCGATGGGCGCCTGACGCGCGACGCGTTGGCGTAGGCCGGCGCGCTCGAGTCGCTCAGATGCGGAGGTCGAGCGCCGCCACGACGCCCCGCTCGACGTCGCGAAGCAGGTCGGTCGGCAGGACGCCGGCCGGTTCCACAAGCTTTGCGCGGTCGAGCGTCGTGATCTGGTGACACAACGCGACGCTGGCGGCAGGGAGCTGGGCGGCGCCAGCCGGGATGGCGATGGCGCTCGGGCCGACGCGCAGCTGCCGCTCGGACGTCGTGAGCGGCACGACCACGACGCTGCGCCAGGCCGCCACCGCGTTGAACGCGTCGCTCGACACGACGACCACGGGGCGACGACCGCGCTGCTCGCTCCCGGAGCTCGGCGCGAGATCGGCCCACCACACCTCACCGCGGGTCACGACGTCGCGTCCAGGCACTCCCGGGCGGCCGCCGCCTCGAGCGCCTCGTCGAGGTCGGCGCCCGATCCCGCCATCGCCTCGGCGTAGGCCTGGATCGCCTCGTGCTGCGCTCGACGCTCCTGCTCGGCGGTCCACGCCTCGATGGCTTCCCGCGCGACGGTCGTCACGGGCGCGCGGACGCGCTGGGCCTGGGCGACGAGTCGCTCGTGTAGGTGCGGATCGAGGGGTACGCGGAGGTTCTTCTTCTCACCACGTGGCATGACACGACCTCCGTTCGTCTGTATCGATGTCGTACCACTCACGATGCCACACGATCATGGCATCGTCGACGACCAACCGATACGCGAACGGGTCACCGCGTGAGGTGGTCGATGTCGAGCACCCCGACATCGCTCGGCAACGCCGCCGCGCCAGCGCCGTCACGCCCGCCTCACCGCCGTCGTAACGTATCCGCCATGACCACCACCGCCCCCCACTGGGCGATCATCGACGGCCAGCGCGTGCCGCACGAGGGCGCCACCGTCCACGTCAGCGACCTCGGCCTGCGGCGCGGCTTCGCCGTGTTCGAGATGTTCCGGGCCGAGGCGAGCGTGCCGCTCTTCCTCGAGCACCACCTCGTTCGGCTCACGCGCTCCGCGGAGGCCATCGGACTGCCCCTCCCCCGCAGCGCCCCCGACATCGCCGCCGACGTGCACGCGCTCCTGGCAGCCAACGCACCCGACGTCAACGCGGTGCAGATCCTGCTGACCGGCGGGCCCTCGAGCGATGGCGTCACCTTCCGGCACCCCACCTGCATCGTCACGACCATGAACCTCGCGCCGCGCCCGACCGCGCCCGTCGCCGCTGCGCTCATCACGGAGCGCCACACGCGCGAGCTCCCCGACGCCAAGAGCACCAACTACCTCACCGCCATGCGCCTGGCGGGCAGCATGCGCGCGGCGGGCGCGATCGACGTCCTCTATCACGACGGTACGCACGTTGCCGAGTGCGCGCGCTCGGCCCTCGCCATGATCAAGGGCGACATGCTCGTGACGCGCCGCCAGGGGGTGCTCGAGAGCGTGAGCATGCAGAACCTGCTCGGGTTGGCGCACGAGCGCATGCGCGTCGAGGAGCGCGCCATCACGCTCGCCGAGCTCGACGACGCCGCCGAGGTGCTCACCACCGGCTCGGTGCGCGGCGTGGTGCCGATCACGGCGATCGACGGTCGCACGGTCGGCGACGGCACGGTCGGGCCGCACGCCCGCGCGCTGTTCGCGGCGTTCGCTGCGCACGTCGACGCGTACGTCGCGGCGCGGCGGGGCGGCGTGGCGACGGAGACGCGCTGACGTCCATACAGGCGACTGCAGCCGTCCATGCATGGGCCCGCGCCGCCATCGAGACCACCGCTCAGCGAGGCTGCGAAAGACTCGGTGGCATGATCCGGTCTCATCCAGATAGCGCAATTGGCTATAATGGCCATACGGAGGCCGACATGGTCACGAAAGAGGTCACCATCGCCGAGGCACGGAATCAACTGTCGGCCCACGTGCGCAGCGCCGAACACGGGACCCCCGTCGTCATCACCCGCCGCGGACGCGCCGTCGCAGCGATCGTCTCCACCGCCGACTTCGAGCGGCTCGAACGCTTGCGCGCAGCGGGCCCACAGGCCGGTCTCGCCGGACTGGCGGGAGGCTGGGACGGTGCCGAGGAGTTGGTGCGAGCGGCGGCTGCGCGACGGCGAGGTCCGACACGATGGGATGACGAGTCAAGCTGAGCATGGCCTTCCTCTTCGACACGGACGCCATCAGTGAGGTCATGAAGCCGCGGCCCGACGAGGGGTACCTCGCCTGGCTCGCCACGGTCCCGCGCGACGACCAGTTCGCCAGCGCCATCACGATCGGCGAACTGTTCTACGGCGCGTACCGCACGCAGGCGCCTGCGCGGCATCTCGAGCTGCTCGCGTCGCGGATCCTTCCAGCCGTGACCGTGCTCCCGTTCGACACCGACGTGGCCCACCGCTACGGCCGTCTCGGCGCCGAGCTCGAGCACGTCGGGATGCGTTTGGCAGACGCGGACCTGCAGATCGCCGCCACGGCACTGCACCACGGCCTCGAACTCGTCACCGGCAACGTGAGGCACTTCGCGCGCGTACCCGCACTCGCGATCCGCCCGCTGCGCTCGAGCGCGTGAGACCGTTGGGTCCGACCCGCATCGACACGGTCCACCCTGTGCACCACCGCGCCCTCGCCTCGCGGGCGACCGGGTCCGAACCAATATGTCGACCGAGTTGGCGGGCGTCCTCACCGATGCTCGGTTGACGGACAAGAGCGCGCTCAAACGTTCGGATCGCCTCGGACACCACGGTCACGCGCGATCGACAGCGGCGTCAGTTCCGATATCGCCCGAGCCGCGTCGCCACGCTCGGCATGCCACAGGTCCCAGTCCTGCTGCAGACCGAGCCAGAACGCGGCGCTCGCACCCGTCACCCGCTCGAGACGCAACGCCGTGTCGGCGCTCACCCCTCGCCGGCCACGGATGACGCCGTTGAGACGCGGGAACGAGACGCCGAGCTGTCGCGCGAACGCGACCTGGCTGAGCCCCAGAGGAATCAGGAACTCTTCGAGCAGGATCTCCCCTGGATGCGTCGGAGGTCGCTCGCTCGGCAGTCGACGGCCGCGGCGCGGTCCTTCCAGCGGGGCCTCAGTGATAGTCCGTGATCTCGACATCGAACGCACACCCATCCTTCCAGACGAAGCACACGCAGTACTGCTCGTTGATGCGAACGCTGTAACGCCCCGATCGGTCCCCCTGCAGGCGCTCGAGTCGATTCCCCGGGGGGATCGCCAGGTCACGGAGGCCACTCGCGCGGTTGAGCAGGTCCAGTGTTCGCCGTGCGACTCGCCAGAGCGCACGTGGGCACGCTGCTCGCGCCCGCTTCGAGTCGCGCCCATCGAAAACGTCCTCTGTAGCGCGATCAGCGAACGACTCGATCACGCACCAGACTATATCACATACCGTTATACGTCACATGGCTTCGTGCGGCGTGACGAACCGGACCGTAGCAACACCAGTCGCACGGCAGCACACGTCCTCACAGCCGGATACGATGCCCGCGTGAGCGG
>REEJ01000158.1 GCA_007695125.1 Trueperaceae bacterium
CTCGGACGACAGGCCCGTCAGCGCTCCTTGCGCGGCCTCTCCTTCGGCTCTGTCGTCACCGTCCGGGGCGGCGTGCGCGGCAGTGTGAGGGGACTCGAGGCCGGGTGCACCACACGGTGCAGGGCGACGATGAGCAGTGATCCGCCGATGGCCGCGCCGAAGAGCGCCAACATGCCGCCGATCGACTCGAGCAGGTGTGGCAGCCACAGCATGGCGACGGCCAGTGCGAGCATCACCGTTCCGCCGATCAGCTTGAGGATGCGCCCCTCGCGCTCCTCGAAACGGCCGACGCGCATGGTCACGACCACCGCCCCGAAGATCACGAGTTCGATCGACAGGTACACCAGGATGTAGACCAGCAACAGACCCAAGAACGCGACAGATTCGACGCCCGCTCCGGCCAGCAGGTTGGTCCACAGCACCGGCAAACCAGCTGTGCAGGGCAGCTCGACGAGCGTGACGCCGAGCGCCAACCCCGCGGTGGCCGCGAGCGTCGCCGGGAGCGAGGCGCGCGCCTTCATCACGTTGCGCATCCGGGCATAGATGCCCGGCTTGTGCTCGTCCTTGATCGTGAAGCTGATGCCCTGCTTGTAGGCGAAGTAGTCCTTGATGTTCACGGCGGCGAACGCGAGCGCGAGGAGCGCGACGACCACACGGATCCAGCCCAGGTAGGCCACGTAGCTGAAGACCGAGAACAGCCCCGCGATGAAGATGCCGTACACGAACGCCGTGATGAACAAGAAGGTGACGCCGACCAGCACGACCCTGGTGCGCGAGCGGGTGTTGATGACCACCCCGAGGAGCAGCGCGAGCACCCACAGCGAGCAGGGGTTGAAGCCGTCGACGAAGGCGATCAGCAGCGTCGCGACGAGCAGCGGCTGATGGCTCAGGTCGATCATGCCGACGAGCGGGATGTCGATGACGGCGTCGCCGGGCCGCGCCACCGGCGGCGCGCTCGGAGCGGGCGCGATGACCGCTTCCAAGTCGGCCCGCGCTTCGGCACGCAGGCGATCGGCCGCGTTGGGCGCGTCGTACGTGCGGTACGTCTCGACGCTCGCCGTCATCTGCTGACCGACGACCTGGTTGAAGCCCACCCAGGCGTCCTCGCCGATGAAGGTGACGGGTACACCGGTGACGGAACGTCCGAAGGCGTCGGAGAAGGCCTGCAGCAGCGCGCGGTTCTCGGCGTCAAACCAGACCTCGAAGGCGTGCACGCGCACGTCGGGGTAGCGCGCCTCGAGCGTGTCGAGGTAGGCACGCTGCGTCACGCACACCGGGCAGCCGTCGCCCCAGAAGTAGTAGACGTCGACGGGGTACGAGCCGGAACCCGTCGGCTCTCGAGCGTCGTTCTGCGCCGCGGCGGCGCCGAGCATCAGGGCGACGGTCAGGACGAGCGAGAGCACGACACCCGCGGACAGCGCTGCGCCTCGTGCGCGCCGGTGCCATGCCAGGGTGGGGTGCGATACGGGGTGCGACACCCCATCAGCTTTCGCTCCCGGACTTCGCCGGGCTAGAGGCTCGCGTCCCCCGCCACACGACGGCACCATGCGGGACGGGCCGTGGGTCGTGCTCAGTCGTCGGCGTCGAGGTCGTCGGTGTCGAGGAAGCGCTGCAACAGCTCGGGCGCGAGGCGGTCACCCGCGTCTGGGCCGCCTGCGCGCCGGTTGGCCTCGACGGCGTCGGTCATCTGCAGGCTGCTCACCTGGCCGAAGCCCACCCAGCCTTGGTCGCCGATGAACGTGACGGGCACGGCCGTCACCGGCTGCCCGAACGCGTCGGAGAAGGCGACGAGCAGGTCGCGGTTCGGCACCTCGAACCACACCTCGAACGCGTGGACGACGACCTCGGGATAGCGCTCCTGCAACCACTCGAGGTACGTCCGCTGCTGCTCGCACACGGGGCAGCCGTCACCCCAGAAGTAGTACACGTGCACGGGCGTCGGCGACTCGGCGGCGGTCTCGGACGCGCTGTCCTGCGCGAAGACCGAGATGGCCAGCGCGGCGGCGAGGGTGAGGCACGCGGATCGGGCGAGCAGGCTCCAGCCGGGTCGGTTCCCACGTCGTTCCATGCCGCCAGCGTGTGCCGCCCATCCCCAGAGCGGAAGAGGCCAGCGTCCCGACGGTCGCGCTCAGCCGTCGGTCGACCCGCCCCGCATCGCTGCGAGCACGATTCGGACGTCCTCGTCGAAGACGGGTGCCAGGGCGCGGAGCTCGTCGCGCGACAGCCAACGCAGGTCGGAGACCTCGTCGCTGGCGACGCGCGCCTCGCCGGCGATCAGGCGGCACGTCCAGAAGTGCAGCAGGTAACGCCGGTCGTGTGTCGGTATCGTCGCCACCTTGGCCTCGGCCGCGACCTCGAGCGCCACCTCTTCGCGCACCTCGCGCTCCAACGCCTCGCGCTCCGTCTCGCCCGCCTCGACGCCCCCGCTGACGGGCGTCCAGTAGCCGGCCGCGGCCCGCGCGGCCGACGAGCGCTGCACGAACAGCACACGTGCGTCGCGTTCGATGATCGCGACCACGGCGTGCCTAGGGGCACCCGCCGCTTCGGGGGTGGTCTCCGAGGTCATGGACGGCCGCAGCGTACACGAGCGGCCGCTCGAGCATGGGGAGGGGGAGTACGGGGACCGCGGGCTCCTTGGTCCGGGCTGCGCGTTGGGTGGGGTGGAGGACGCAGCCGCGGTCCGGGGACGGGGGGTCGCCCGGAGGACGAACCTGATGGGGGATCAGGGGGGTGGTGTCCGTCCAAGGAGCGCACCGCGGTCGAGCCGCCTGGTGGGGGCGGCGCGGCCAGCGCGGCGGGGGGCCGCGGCGGCCGACCCAATCGTAGCGCACCGCCGCCGCGCCCGCGAGGCAGGTCACGACACGTCCCTGCGGAGCCTCGGCCTGCGCCCATCGTCCCGATCGGCGGGCCGAGTCCGCAGCGCGAGCGGCCGCGCCGGGCGCAACGATCGCCCGGGTCCCCGCCAGACGCGGTGGCCCGGTGCGCGACGCTGCGGCATGGCGCTGCGTCGAGCCACCCGCTGGGATGCGCCCGGACCCTGGCGGGTACGGGAGCGGCTCGTGTGGAGGCCGTTCCCCCGCGCCCGCCCGGGCTGGTGCATCGCGCTGACGCGCCGCGTCCACAGCGTGCCGAGCGCGGAGGCGGCGCTCGCCACCGCTCGTCGAGCGCTGGCTCGGGCACGACCCCCGAACACGCGCCCGATCCACACCGAGCTGAGCGTGTTCGACCCGGCCATGCGCTGCGCCTGGCGAGGCACGGACGAGGCCTCGGTCCGGGCGGCTGCACGCGCGGCTGCGGGCTGGCACGGCTCGCCACCGGCGCCCGCGGCTGCGACCGCCGAGCGTCCCGATCGCAGCCTCACCGACGCGCAGCGGCGCGTGATCGCCCACCCCGGCGGACCGGCCCTGGTGGTGGCGGTCGCGGGCGCCGGCAAGACGACGACCATGGTCGAGCGCGTGCGCGCGCTCGTGCGCTCCGGCGTCGCACCGCAGCGCGTCCTCGTCGTGAGCTTCAGCCGCGCCGCCGTCGCCGACGTCCGCGCCAAGCTGCTCGCCGTCGACGGTGCA
Source organism: Trueperaceae bacterium (assembly GCA_007695125.1). Taxonomy (GTDB): domain Bacteria; phylum Deinococcota; class Deinococci; order Deinococcales; family Trueperaceae; genus CSSed10-48. The sequence goes on from REEJ01000158.1 coordinate 3,567, forward strand.
GCCCTCGGCGACGTCGACGTTCGCACCTTCCACGCGTTGGCACACGCCGTGCTGCGTGAGGCGGCCCACGGCGCTCCCGTCTCGGCACCGGGGCCACCGCCTGAGCTGGTGTCCGAGCGGCTCCTCGATCTGGTCGTACAGGCCTGGCGACGCGACGCCCATCCGCTCGCGAGCGAGCTCGACGGGCTCGATCGCGAGGCGTTCCTCGACTACCGCGGGCGCTGCTTGGCGCACCTCGCGCTCCCCGACCCGGACACCCGTGGGCTGCCGGGCAGCGCTCGGCGCCTCGTGCGGCACCCACCCGCCGATCCTGAGCAGCCCCTCCATGCCGCGTTGCTGCACGCGCACGAGACCCTCAGGCGTGAGCGCGGCTGGCGCGACTACGACGACCTGGTCGTCGATGCCTGGGTCGCGCTGATGCGCGACGCTCCGTGGCGCGAGCGCGTGCGGCGGCGCTTCACGCACCGCATCGTCGACGAGTGCCAAGACGTCAACCCTGCCCAGGTGGCGTTCCTGGAGGCACTCGTGGACGACGAGCGCGAGGTGATGCTCGTGGGCGACGACGACCAGAGCATCTACGGCTTCCGCGGCAGCGACCCCACCCTGATGCACCAGCTCGCCGATCGCCTCGGCGCACGGCGCTACGTCCTCGACCACACCTTCCGGACCCGGCCCGAACCACTCGCGGCCGCGGCGACCCTGGTCGAGCGTGTGCCTGGGCGACTCCCGAAGCGCGTGCGCTCGGCGCGAGCACGCGGCGGGCGCATCACGCTCGACGTCGCCGCCTGCGCCGAGGACGAGGCCGCCCGCGTGGCGGCGCGGCTCAGCCAGGCGCATCGCGACGGCGTCGGCTGGGACGAGCAGGCGGTGCTCGTGCGACGCTTCGCCCAGACCGTGCCCATCGAGCTCGCGCTCGTCACGGCCGGCGTGCCCTACCGGCTGATCGGCGCCCCCGACATCTTCGAGCACCCCTTGTGTCGCTCGGCGCTCGCCGGCCTCCACCTCGTGAGCGTCGCCGGCGCACCGCGCGCGCACCGGGCGCGGGCCTGGCGCCGCTGGCTGACGGGTCTCGGCGTGCCGGCGGCCCGAGCCGCGGAGCGTGCCGCGCACTGGTCGGGCCTCGGCGACGGGAGCGCACGGGCCGTCGCGCGCCTCGTCGGGCGGGCATCCTCGGGCGACACGGCGGTCCTCGCGGCGGCGAACCGGCTCGCGGCCAGCGCCGCGACCGGCGTGGTGGCCGCGCTGCGCGCGGCCGCCACCGAACTGCTGCCGTGGCCGCACCGCGGAGCGGACGCCGCCAGGCTGCGAGCGCTCGCCGCCGTCGTCGGCGCGGGCGTGTTCGGCCCAGTGGCGGACGACGCACCCGCCTTCCTCGCCGAGCTGGCCAAGAGCCGGCTGGCTCGGTCGCGCAGCGGATCGCGAGTCACCATCACCAGCGCGCACCGGTCCAAGGGCCTGGAGTGGGACGTCGTCGTGGTCCCGGGGCAGGACCAGGGCGTCTTCCCCATCGGCGCCGACCCCGAAGAGCGCCGTCTGGCCTACGTCGCGTGGACGCGCGCACGAGAACGCCTCCACCTCGTCCGCGACGCCGAACGGCGACCGTCGCCGTTCCTGGCGGAGGCCGGGATCGCCGCGCTGCTGGCGCTCCAGGACGACCTGGCATGGTGTGGCGCCGGCGTCGGCCGCGACAGCCTGGCGGCGACGTGGGCCCGGGCCGAAGCGCGGCGACGCTTCGGCGACGAAGCGTGCGGGACGCGCGGCCCTCGTGAAGAACGGCACGGCAGGCCTACGCTCGAGGGAGCCACAACGAGAGGAGGTCCGTGAGCGTGGCACGGTTCTCGGTTGCCTACGCGAGCAGCGAAGGCCGGACGCGTCTCGTGGTGGACCACCTCGCCGACGCGTTGCGGGCGCAAGGTCACCAGGTCACCGTCGACGACGTCGGCACGCCGAACGCCGCCGAGGCCGTGGCGCTGGCAGACGCGGTGGTGCTGGCGGGATCCATCCACGGCGGACGGCTGCAGCCACGCCTGGTGCGCTTCGCGTCGGCGCATGGCGTGGCCCTGTCCGAGCATCCGAGCGCGCTGATGATCGTCTCGATGAGCGCGGCGTCGAGCGACGCCACCGTTCGGGAGCGTCAACACGAGTACCTCGCCAGCTTCCTGGCCGCTACCCCGTGGCGTCCGGACGTAGTCGAGTTCGTCGCCGGAGCGCTGCGCCCCGACACGCTCGGTCCGCTGCGCCGCTCCCAGGCCGCGCGCGTTGCACGGCACGTCGGCGTCGACCCGAAGGGCGAGGTCGACTTCACCGATTGGGGCTCGGTCAAGCGCTTCGCCGAGTCGCTGGCGCGCTGGTTCCCCCGAGTCGGCGTACCGATCCGTGCCCCCGGTCGACAGGAGCCGAATTGAGCGGAGACCCTGCTGAGATGGTCCGCACCTAACAGCATGGCCCGATGCCTCGGCATCGGGCCATGCTGTTAGGTGCGGACGGACGCCGTCGCTACGGCTGTGGACTGCCTGTCGATCACTCGGCGTCGAACGCTGCCTTGAGGGCCGCGCAATCGACGCTCGTGCCGGACGTGAGGACCGTGTCGTCGATCCAGGTGGTGCCATGGAGCGTGGCGCCGTCGTGCTTGAAAGACCCGCCGGGCGCCGTCGCCCCGGCGAGCGTCGCACCCGTGAAGTCGGCGCCGGTGAAGTCGGCGCCCGCCAGGTGCGTGCCGCTCAGGTCGGCGCAGGTGAAGTTCGCACCGCGGAAGTCGCCGCCGTTGAGCCTGGCGCCCGTCATGCGGGAGAACGCGAAGCTCGCGTTCGGGGCCGTCACGTCGCTCAGGTCGGCGTCGGTCAGGTCTTGGTCAGACAGGTCGGCGTCCGTCAAGTCCTCTCCCGAGAGGTCCTGACCAGCGGACGTCTCATCGTCCTTGTTGGCCTCGTCGTCGCTCCCCGCGACCTCGTCGACCACGACCTCGGTGTCGGCCAATGCGTCGGTGAGGGGCCCACCGCAAGCGGCGAGCAGGCCGAAGGCCAGCAGCGCAAGCAGCAGGAACAGGGTACGGGTGAAGGCGGTACGGGTAAGGGTCGAACGCGTCATGGCATCCTCCGGATCTTCCGGCCGGTCGCGCTACTGGCTCCATCGGTCCCAAGCGCCCGAATACGGGATTCCGATATCAACGCCGCCGGAGAAGGCCCACCGCTGTCTGCGGTGTTTGCGTGCCATCAGAATGCTCGTCGCTGACTTCCGAATCTCTGACGCGGCGCGGTAGGTGCCTCGGCGCACGCTGCGGGCACGTCGTGCGCTCGCGACGGGGGGTACACTCGGCCCTGCGCGCGACGCGCACGGGAGGCCAGCACGTGGGACCCATCGATCCGGCACGCGTCCAAAAGGAACTCGACGCCCGCCTCGGCCGCGACGTGTACCTGCACCTCGAGACCACCACCGGCTCGTATACGGCCCTCGGCCCCGAGAAGCGCACGCCGGTGATCGCGTTCGTCCGCAACGCGAGCATCCGCTACGAGCGCGGCCTCGTCACCGGCGAGGGCCCGTACCGGGTCGGCCTCAAGCTGGACTCGGGCTGGGTGTACGCTCAGGGCCTGACCGACTACACCGTCACGGAGCGCGACGAGTTGCTCCTGGCGGGTCACGACGAGGAAGGCAACCTTCGCGTCGGGCTGCAGCTCTCCCTGCAGCCGTTCCGGGAGTGAGCGCCGTGTCCATCCTGCCTCCGTCACCCGAACGCATCGACCATCTGGTCGAGGGCATGACGCTGCTCGACCCGAGCGCCGAGCGCGGCATCGTGGTGTCGCTCCCACACCCCGACGACGAGTCGTTCTCGTCGGCGGGGACCATGGCGCTCGCCAGCGACGCCGGCGTGCCCGTCACGTACCTGTGCGGCACGTTCGGCGACATGGGGCGCCGCATGGGGAGCCCGTTCTTCGCGAACCGGGAGTCGATGCGCGATGTGCGCGAGCGTGAGCTTGCAGATGCCTGCACGATCCTGGGCGCACGCTACGAGCTGCTCGGCATGCGCGATCGGATGGTGGAGTTCGAGGACCCGCATGAAGTCGCCACTCGCATCCGCGCGGTCCTCGAACGGCTCGACCCGAGCACGGTGATCACGTTCTACCCCGGGCACGCGGTGCACCCGGACCACGACGCGATGGGCCTGGCCACGCACCTCGCCGTGGCCGCGCTGCCGGACCCGAAACCGCGGCTGCTCGCCGTCGCGGTCGGCGATCGTGAGCAGCTGCGCGCCGCGTTGGGTCCGCAGCAGGTGGCCGTCGACATCCGCACCGTCAGGCAGCGCAAGCTCGGCGCCCTGCGCGCCCACCGCAGCCAGACCGAGATGATGTTCCAGCGCTGGGAGAGCGAGCGCGACGACGACGAACAGATGCGCGCGTACCGCGAGGAGAACCTGACGGTGGAGCGCTTCTACCGGCTGAACGGCGTCGCCATCCCGCTGCCGCGCTGACGCAGCGGTGTCGTCCCGGTGCGGCCGTGGCCCCGACCGTCGCTCGCCGCCGCGCGTACGATGGCGACCGTGACTCCGTTCCCAGACCATCTCCGTGAGCGCTTCCGTGCCCTGCTCGCACGCCTGGTGGCGCTGCCCTCGATCGCCGCCGAGGGGCGAGCGCTCGGCGAGACCGCCGAGGCCGTGGCCGCGCTCCTGCGCGAGCTCGGCCTCGACGCCGAGATCCACCAGACCGCCGGGGCGCCGGTCGTGTTCGCAGAGCGCCGCGTCGCCGGCGCACCGACCGTCCTCTTCTACAACCACTACGACGTCCAACCGGCCGATCCGCTCGAGTTGTGGTCGAGCGACCCGTTCGAGCTGAGCGAGCGCGACGGCAAGCTCTACGGGCGCGGCACGGGCGACGACAAGGGCGAGCTGGTCTCGCGCCTGGTGGCCCTCGAGTGGCTGCGCGAGCGCCACGGGGGCGAGCTGCCGATCGGCGTGGTGATGCTGATCGAGGGCGAGGAGGAGGTCGGCAGCCCCACGATGGAGGCGTACGTCGAGGCCAACGCCGAGCGCCTCGCGGCCGACGCCTGCTTCTGGGAGGCGGGCATCGTCGACGCCGCCGACCGGCCCCAACTGGTGTGCGGCCTCAAGGGCGTCGTGGCCGTCGACCTCGAGGTGCGCACCGCAGCGTACGACCAGCACTCCGGTCTCGGACCGGTGGTGCCGAACGCCGCTTGGCGCATGGCCGCCGCCGTGGCGAGCCTCCGCGACACCGACGGCCGCGTCCTGATCGACGGCTTCTACGACCGGGTGCGCGCCGCGACCCCCACGGAGCACGCCGTGATCGAGTCGGCCGGGGCAGCGGCGCGTGACGAGTCCGTGGATCTCGGCGCCGAGATCGGCGTCGAGCGCTTCCACGCCAGTGCCAACGGCGCGGAGTTCCAGCGCCGGCTGCAGCTCGAGCCGGTCGTCAACGTCAACGGCATCCACAGCGGCTACGGCGGGGCGGGGAGCAAGACGGTGCTGCCCGCGAGCGCGAGCGCGAAGCTCGACATCCGGCTGGTGCCGAACCAAGACCCTGACGAGATCGTGCGGCTCCTGCGGGCCCACCTCGACCGGCACGGCTTCGCGGACGTCGCGCTCACGCACCGCGAGCGCCCGGGCCTGCCGGCGCGCGTCGACCCCGCACACCCGTGGCTGCGCCACGCCGCGGCGGCGCTGGAGGAGGCGTTCGGCGTGCCGGCCGTGATCACGGTCAGCTCCGGCGGCTCCGGACCGCTCCACCCGTTCTCGGAGCGGCTCGGGCTGCCCGTGGCGATGGTCGGCGTGAACTACGCCGGCGGCCGCATCCACAGCCCCGACGAACACATCCGCTGGCGCGACGTCGAGCGCGGCACCCTCGCGCTGGTTCGGACGATGGAGCGCTTCGCCGGCCTCGACGCGCCGGCTTCGAGCGCGAGCTAGGCCCGTGCCATGAGCTCGCCGCGCCGGAAGGTGCGCGCGCCGTAGGTCAGCAGCACCGCCGCGATCGCCCAGAACACGGCGCCGAGCGCCGCGACGAACACCGTCGAGAGCACCACGACGCCCGCGGCCTGACCGACCACCAGGAGGACGATCGGTAGCACCACCACGCCGCCGATCTGGTACGCCTCCTGGAAGGTCGACACCTTCGACGACACGATCACGGTGGCCCCCAGACCGACCGCCGCCACCGCCGGAGCGACCCACAGCGCCAGCACGAACCACATGCCCGTCGGGAAGAACACGCGTCCCATGGTCGGCCAGGCCGCGAGGTTGGCGACCACGGCGTAGACGACGAAGCCACCCCAGGCGACCGCCAGCGCCGGCAGGAACCCGGCCAGGAGCTTGCCCAGCAGGAGTTCGGCGTCGGTCGTCGGGGTGTAGATGAGGGCCTCGAGCGTGCGGCGCTCGCGCTCACCGGCGAACGTGTCGGCGGCGATGACGCTCGCGACCATCAGCGGCAGGATCAGGTACATCGGCGCGAACAGGTACGTGAGCATCAGCACCACGATGCGCTGGTCGTCGTCCAGGCCCGCCAGCCGCGCCTGCATGACATCGGGCATGCCCTCGAGCAGCGCGTGCAGGTCGCTCGCGCCAGGCAGGTTCATCAGGCTCGGCGCGAGCGCCGCCAGGGCCGGCAGGATGAGCAGCATGACGAGAGGCACCACGATCAAGGGGATGAGCACCGCCTTGGAGTGGCGCAGCACGCTCAGGTCCTTGACGACGATGGCACGGATCGCGCGGACGTTCACGCCGGTACCCCCTGGGGCGCGTCGGCGCGCGCTGCTGGGCGCTCGCCGCGGTGCAGTGCGAAGTAGACGTCCTCGAGCGACGGCTGGCGCCGCTCGACGGCGTACACGTCGGCGCCGGCCTGCACCAACACGCGCACGGCGGCGGCGGTGGCGTCGTCGCCCGACGCAGCGAAGCGCAGCCCGTTCGCCTCGCCGTTCGCTGCCTCGATGGTCTCGACGCCCACCACGTCCGCGAGCAGCGCCCGAGCGTCGGTTCCCGCCTCCAGCCTGAGCGCGACGCGCACCTCGATGCTCGCGCCCAGCTCCGCCGCCAACGCCGCGGGGGCACCGCTCGCAACGACCGCTCCGTGCTCGAGCACCACGACGCGGTCGCACAGACCCTGCGCCTGGGCGAGGTTGTGGGTGCAGAGCAGCACGGTGGTCCCCGCGTCACGCAGGCCGGCGATGCGCTCATCGACGGCGCGCGCCGCGACGGGGTCGAGCCCGGAGCTCGGCTCGTCGAGGAACAGCAACTCGGGCTCGTGCAACAGCGCTCGCGCCAGCGTGAGGCGCTGCCGCATCCCCTTGGAGTACGTCCCGACGCGCTGATCGGCCGCCGCGCTGAGGTCGAAGGCCGCCAGCAACTCGTCGATGCGCCGCTCCACGCGCGCGGGCGGCACGTCGAAGACCTCGGCGAAGAAGCGCAGACCCGCGCGGCCGCTGAGGCGCTCGTCGACGGACGGCGTCTCGGTGCTGACGCCACAGCGCCGGCGCAACGCCACACCGTCGTGCATCGGGTCGAAGCCGAGGACGCGCGCCGAGCCGGCGCTGGGGGCGAGGACGCCGTTCAGGAGCCGCACGGTGGTGGTCTTGCCGGCGCCGTTGTGGCCGAGCAGACCCACCACCTCGCCGCGCTCGACGGTCAGATCGAGCGCATCGACGGCCGTGACGTCCCCGAAGCGGCGCGTGAGACCGCGTGTTTCGATCACGTGAGCGCGTGCCATACACGATGCTACGGCGTGGACGGCGGCCGCGGCCGGGACGATCCGGCTGTGCCCGCCCCCGGCCCGCTCACGTCCGCGGCACCGCCCCGCGCAGGTCGACGCGGCGCCTCAGGACCCCGTCGAGGAGCACGAGCAACAGCACGCCGGGCAGCGTGAGCAGCAGCGCGAGCG
>REEJ01000279.1 GCA_007695125.1 Trueperaceae bacterium
TTCACCAACATCGCCATTGCCGGCGGCGCCGACGCCAGCAACTACACCCTGGCGAGCACATCGGGCTCCACCACAGCCGCCATCACGCCACACACGCTGACACTCTCGAACTTCACCGCCCCCGACAAGACCTACGACGGCACCACCACGGTGCCGGCAGGTTCATCGTTCGACGACGACCGCATCACCGGCGACGAGCTCGCCTTCACCTTCGACGCAGCATTCGCCAGCGCCAACGCAGACACGACGATCACCGTGAACTTCACCAACATCGCCATCACCGACGGCACACACGCCAGCAACTACACACTCGCAACCACGACGGGCACGACCACGGCCAGCATCACGACGCGCCCGGTTGCCCTGCAGAGTGCACACGCCCTGGACAAGACGTACGACGGCACCGTGGCCGCCACGGTGACCGGGTCGCTCGAATCGTTCAGTGAATCGGGCCGCGGCATCGTCCCGGGCGACGAGGGTCAGGTCGCGTTCGAGGCCGTCTTCGCCCAGAGCGGCGCGGGCAACGTCGTCGCCGTGAGCGTCGCGCTGACCGGGCCGCAGGCCGCGAACTACCTGCTCCAGGTCGGCGCCCTCGCCGCCGACATCACCCCGCGAGCGCTGAGCGTGACCGCCGACGATCACGAGCGCGTCTACGGCGTCGCGAACCCGGTCCTGACGTACACGCTGAGTGGCTTCGCCGACGGCGAGGACGCCATCAGCGCCGGCGTCACCGGTGCCCCCACGCTCTCCACGGGCGCCGAGCTGGACAGCCTGCCAGGCGCTTACGACATCAGCGTCGACGGCGTCGGCACACTCGCCGCGACCAACTACGCATTCGCGGACGACGACACCTTCGACGGCACGCTGACCATCGTCAAGCGGCCGGTCTCCTTCGACATCGCCAACCGCGGCGTCAGCCTCACGGACGCCGACCTGGCGTACACCAGCGCGCCGCTCGCCATCGTCGTCGTGGTCGTGGACGACCAGGGCGTCGCGATCGCGACCGTCCCCGCTAACGAGCCAGTCGCCTACGACATCGCGGCGCCGCGCTACCGCATCGACAACACCGGTGCGACACTGCAACCCGCCCAGAGCCGCGCCGACATCATCGATGCAGGCATGTACTGGGTGACCATCCAACCCGCCCTCGGCGTCGACGATCCACGCTACGACGTCTCGACGAAAACGAACCTCGAGGTGTTCGTTGCGAAGCGCGCCCTGAGCGTCGGCGTGACCGACGACGACAAGGTCTACGGAAGCGACGACCCGACCTTCGCGCCATCCGTGATCGACGCGACGACGCTGGCGACCAACGACGCCTTCACGGCAGGCGCGCTCGTGCGCACCAGCGGCGACGACGTCGGCACGCACGCCCTCCTCGCCGGCGCGCTCGGCATCGCGTCCACCGACGCCCTGCGTGGCGCCGGTCGATCGACCATCGACAACTACGACCTGAGCTTCGGCACGTTCGCCATCACGCCCGCACCGCTGACGGTCACGGCCGTCGACCAGGCGAAGGTGTACGGCGACGTCCTCGAGGCAGGCGCCGAGTACGCATCGTTCACGACGAGCGGTCTGCAGTACGACGAGACCGTCGGCTCCGTGAGCGTCACCTACACCGCCGGAGCGCTCGCGACGGCCGCCGTGAACGAGTACCCAGGCGCGATCGTCCTCAGTGACGCGACCGGCGGCACCTTCGCCCCGAACAACTACGACATCACCTACGAAGACGGCGACCTCGAGGTCACGACGCGCGACCTGACGATCACCGCCAGCGACCAGCAGAAGGCGTACGGCGACGTCCTGACGGATGCCGCGGGGTACACGGCGTTCACCATGAGCGGCCTGCAGAACGACGAGACCATCGGCTCCGTGAGCGTCACCTACACCGCCGGAGCGCTCGCGACGGCCGCCGTGAACGAGTACCCAGGCGCGATCGTCCTCAGTGACGCGACCGGCGGCACCTTCGCCCCGAACAACTACGACATCACCTACGAAGACGGCGACCTCGAGGTCACGACGCGCGCGCTGACGATCACCGCCACCGACCAGGTCAAGGAGTACGACCGGACCCTCACGGGCGGCGCGGGGTACGAGGCGTTCATCACGAGCGGCCTGCAGAACGGCGAGACGATCGCTACCGTGACGGTCGCGTACACCGCCGCGCACGAGGCCGGCGACGTGGTCGGCACGACCGGCGCCATCCAGGTCTCGGACGCGACCGGCGGGTCCTTCGCCGAGACGAACTACGACATCACGTATCTCGACGGCACCCTGACCGTCATCACTCGGCCGATCGCCTTCGACATTGCGAACTACGACTTCCTCGCGGACGACGTGCGCGTGTTCATGCGCGACGGCCTCTCCCCGATCGGCTTCTCGATCTCGTCGAACCCGGCCGGCGTCACCGCGTACACGGTCAGCTACCGCCGCACCCACGCTGCGGACGGCACCGCGATCCCGCTCCTGCAGCAGACGGTACCGACGATCCAGCAACCCGGCACGTACCGCGTGACGATCCGAGTCGCCGACAGCAACTACGTCGACGACGGCAACCTCGACGGCACGCTCGGCGACGCCAGCGTCCGTACGGTGTGGGTCAACGATGCGACGCACGTCGCCTTCACCGCAGACAGCGGCACCGGCGCCCTCGTCGGCTCCATGGGGACCCTGACGCTGCAACTCCGCGGCGCCGATGGCCTCGGCCGCGCCGGCCCCGCGCCCACCACGTTGATCGTCTCGAGCAGCGGTGCGCAGGTCACGCTGGCCGCTACGGCCTCCGGCCCCTTCGCCGCTAGCGCGGGTCTCACCATCGCCCCGTTCACCTCGACCGTCGACCTCGTCGCCCGCGCCGACGCGCTGGCAACGTCACCCCTGACGCTGAACGCGAGCGTGGACACACCGTTCACGACGCTCGCCGGCGACACCGCGCCCTTCACCCCGTCAGCGAACCTGACGTTCGCAACCTCGACCGGCTGGTCGCCCGACTGGCAGGTCGGCGCTGAGGCCATGTCCGGTGTGATCGAGGTCGCGCTCGAGGGTGCAGGCGGCGTGCCGGTCCTGGCCCCAGGCGCGCTACGCGTCGACCTCGCCGCCACGCCCGGCCTCTCCGTCCACGACCTCGCGGGCACCGACCTGCCCGGCGCCTACGTCGACGTGCCCGCCGGCGCCTCGAGCGCTGCGTTCAGGGTCGTCGCCGACACCGTCGGCACCACGATGCTCGACGCGTCGCATGCCGCCGGATTCCTCGCCGTCACGAGCGCCGAGCAGGCGCTGACGGTCACCCCACGGCCCACCGTGAGTGCCGTGGACCCCGCAGCCCTGGCGCGCGGCGCCAACGCGACGCTCAGCGTCTACGGCACCGGCTTCCAGGCCGGGGCGTGGGCACCGCACCAGGTCACGCTCGGCAGCGCCGTGACGGTCTCCTCCGTCACCCGCGTGTCGGCCTCCCGACTCGACGTCGGCGTGCTCGTCGACGTCAGCGCCGCGATCGGCGAGCGCACGGTCACGGTGACCAACGCCGACGGCGGCACCACGAGCGTGCCGAGCGCCTTCACGGTGCTGTCGAACCCGGCCGCCGCCAGCGTGTCGCCCTCCACGGGCACCCAGGGCACGTCGCTGCGCCTGACCGTGAACGGCTCGGGCTTCGAGACCGCCAGCCTCGAGTTCGGTCCGGGCATCACCGTCACGAGCTACGCGTCGCGCTCCGCCACGCACGTGACCGCGGACGTCACGATCTCATCAGGCGCCTTGGTCGGCTCCCGCACGGTCACGCTGCGGAACGTCGACGACCAGACGGCCACGTTCGCCTTCACGGTCCTCCAGGGCCTCGCGGTGACCAACACGACACAGCGCGGCAGCGGGTACGTCGGCCAATGGGTCGAGATGCTGTTCTACGGGATGCACTTGGGCGACGCGACGCCGAGCTCTCCCGCGTGGTCCGACGTGTCCGTTGTGGACCAGAGCACGTCGTTCATCCGGGCGCACGTGAGGATCGGCGCCAGCGGATCGACCGAGATCACGATGACCACGCCGACCGCGTCGGTTCCGGCGGGTACCGCCCAACGGGTCATGGAGCATGCCCAGGGCATCGCGACGGCCCCCGCAGGGGCAACCTGGACCGAGGTGACGAGCTACCCGATGGTGGCCGGCACGACATACCACATCGATCTCGAAGGCGCACCGACCCCCGGGGCCTCACTCACGCTGCGCGACCCGGTGCTCGAGCTGCGTTCTGCGACCGGCACGGTCGCGTTCGACGACGATGGCGGTCTCGGGTGGAACTCGCAGATCACGTTCACGCCGAGCGCGACCGGCACCTACACGCTCTGGGCGCGGAACTTCAACGACCTGGACACGGCGGGAACCGTCCGCTGGACGGTCAGCCGGTAACCGCTCCGGACTGGGCCTCGAGTGTCGAGCGTGGCGTCACACGAACGCATCGTGTGGCGCCACGCTCGACATTGACTGGTACGTGGAGTCGGCAACGCTTTGACACGTCCGTCACTCGACCCGCTTGCCCGTCGCCACGGTATGCGGCGCCACCTGCGCGCCGGGCGCCACCGTGCAGTCGCGCAACACGGCGTACGCACCGATCCGCGCCCCCTCGCCGACCTCGCAGGCGCCGCGCAGCAGGACGCCGTCTTCGAGCACCACGTCGCGCGCCAGCCGCACGCCGGCGTCGATCGACGTGGTGTCGGGGGCGTGCATCGTCACGCCCTCGGCCAGCCAGCGCGCGCGGGTGCGCTCGCGCAGCAGGGCCTCGGCTCGCGCCAGCTGGGCGCGGTCGTTGACGCCGACCAACAGCCGCGTCTCGTCGTCGCCGAGCACCGCGCGCACGCCCAGCGCGGCGGCGCGGTACTCGGCCACCACGTCCGTGAGGTAGTACTCGCCGGCGGCGTTGTCGTCGCCGACGCGCCCCAGCAGCGACCAGACGCGCGCGTCGAAGGCGTACGTGCCGGGGTTCACCTCGCGGATGCGGCGCTCGTCCGCCGTCGCGTCGCGCTCCTCGACGATCGCCTCGACGGCGCCCGTGGCGTCGCGCCGGACGCGGCCGAGGCCGCTCGGATCGTCGACCTCGTAGGTCAGGATGCTCATCCCCGCGCCACCCGCGCGCTGCACCTCCAGCAACCGCGCCAGGCTCTCGGGCCGGAGCAGCGGCGCGTCGCCGTTGAGCACGAGCAGCGTGTCGAACGTGCCCTCCAACTCGCTTCGAGCGGCGGCGACGGCGGCGCCCGTGCCGTCGCGCGGCCCCTGATCGACGCACACCAGCGGCGCGCCAGCGAGCGCCGCGCGCACGCGCTCGGCGCCGTGGCGCACGATCACGACCACCCGCTCGGGCCCGAGCGGCGCCACCGCCGCGAGCACGTGCCCGACCAGCGTCTCGCCGGCCGCCTCGTGCAGCACCTTCGGCAGCCGCGAGCGCATGCGCGTCCCCTGGCCCGCCGCCATCACGACGACGGCGAGGCCCTGCCCCCCGCCAGCCCTCATGAGCGCGGTGGGGCCCGGCGCGCGCCGTCGCGACGTGCGGCGGCGCGCGCCCCGCCCGGCGGGCGCTTCCCGCCGGACCCTGTCGGCGCGGTCGGCTGCGCAGCGTCGGCAGCCGGGCGGCGCGTCAGCAGCCAGGCGCACACCGCGACGATGAGCACGCTCGCGAGCTGCGTGACGGTGAACAGGCCCACGCCGCCGGCCTCGTCGACGTAGACGGGCCACGGCAGCGGGTTGTCGCGGAAGGGCTCCTCGAGCAGGCTCCGGAGCACCGAGTACCAGATCACGGTGTGCAGGAAGACGGCGCCGGGCACCTGCACGCGCCGCAGGAGGTAGGCCACCACGATGACGAGCAGCACACCGACCACGGCGCCGTAGATCTGCGTCAGGTGCACGACGCACGGCTCGCCCGCCGCGAAGGGGGCACGGCACGCGGGGGGCGCATACAACCACAGCGGGTCACCGAAGACCGCCCGCCCGAACGCGCCGAGCGTCGGCGTGCCCGGCTCGGGCCAACGGAAGCCGATCGCCCACTCCGTGAGGCGCCCACCGGTGTCGGTGCCGTTCATGAAGTTGCCGAGCCGGCCACCGACCACGCCGAGCGCCATCACCGGCATCAGGACGTCGAGGTAGCGCCAAACGTCGTACCCCTTGACCCGAGCGCGCCACGCCAGCACACCGATCACGCCGGCGACGCCGCCGTGGATGCTGAGGCCACCCTGCCACACGGCGAACGCCATCATCGGGTTGCCCCCGGGGCCGAAGAAGGCCGCGGGGCTGGTGAGCACGTAGACGAGGCGTGCGCCGACCAGGCCCGCGAGGACCATCCACGGCGCCATGTCGAGCAGCCACTCGGGGTCGAGTCCGCGCGCGCGCGCGGAGCGCACCGTCCATATCGCGCCCAGCACCACACCGAGCGCGATCAGGATGCCATACCAGCGCAGGTCGAGCGGGCCGATCGAAAGGAAGATGGGGTCCATGAGCCTCCCGCCGGGCGTTCGCGCCCGGTCGCGCCGCGCAGCCTACCAAGCGGCGGGCGCGCTCAGGCGCCGAAGAGCCGCGCGAACGCCATCACGCCGATGACCACCAGGATCACGATCTTGCCGACCACGCCGCCGAGGGCGCCGATCAAGGCGCCGAAGCCGGCCTTGAGCGCCTCCGCCCCACTCCGTCCCGACAGCGCCTCGGCCAGCGTCGCGCCGCCGAGCGCCCCGAGCAAGAAGCCCCAGGGCGGCAGGATCACGATGCCCACCAGGCCACCGACGATGCCGCCGATGACGCCCGGGCGGCGCGCACCGAAGTAGCGCGACCCCAGCCAGGTGCCGATGAGGTCGACGCCCTGCGCCAGCAGCGTCAGCACCCCGGTCCAGACGATGAACTCGACGTCGATGCGCTCGAAGCCGGTGATCCAGCCCGCCAGGATCACGCCGCCGAGCGCGATCGGCACCGACGGCAACGCCGGCAGCACCGAGCCCACCGCCGCCACGACCAGACCGAGCAGCAGGACCAGCGCCGCGGCGACCTGGGTCAGCACGGCGGGCTCAGGGGGTTGCGCCGCGAACGGACGCGACGACCTCGGGCAGCAGGTCGATCACGCTGGCCAGCGCGGCCTCGGCGATGTCGGCGCCGGACGGCAGGTTGACGATCAGCACGCCCCGGCGCACGCCGACGACGCCACGCGTGAGCGCCATCGTCGGGTGCGTCACCCCGGCGACCGAGCGCATGCGCTCGGCCAGGCCGGGCAACTCGCGGTCGATGACCTCGAGCGTCGCCTCGGGCGTGCGGTCGCGCAGGCCGATGCCGATGCCGCCGCAACTGAACAGGAGATCGACGCCATCGCCGTCGGCCATCACGCGCAGGCGGCTGCGTATCAGCGCCTGCTCGTCGGCGACGGCCTGGTAGTCGACCTCGACGAAGGGTCCCTTCGCGAGCAACGCGCGCAGGCCTTGCAGCGCCGCGTCCTCGCGCCGGCCGGCGTCGCCGACCGCCTCGACGGTGAGCCAAGCGGTTCGAATCACGAACGCATCGTAGCGCGTGGCGCCGGGGTGCTTGGCGGACCGGTCCGCGTCCGGTACCGTAGGGCGGTTGCCGCAGCGACGCCACGCGAGGCGTGCGCTCGGCGCCCGCACCGGGCAGACCGTGCGGGCGAATGCGGAGGTCATCGCCTTGAAGATCCACGAGTACCAAGCCAAGGAGCTCCTCGGAGCGCGCGGCGTCAGCGTGCCCCAGGGGCGGCTCGCGACCACGGTCGAGGAGGCCGTGGCAGCCGTGCGACCACTGGTCGAGGCGACCGGGAACGCCGTCGTGGTCGTGAAGTCGCAGATCCACGCCGGCGGGCGCGGCAAGGGCCGCTTCCTCGAGCACCCCGACCTCGGCGGCGTCAACGTCGTGTTGGACGGCCTGAAGGGCGGCGTCGAGGCCGCCGAGGCGGCCGTCCGGTCGCTCGCCGAGCGCATGCTCGGCAGCACCCTCGTCACCGTCCAGACCGGGCCTCAGGGCAAGCAGGTCAACCGGCTCTACGTCGAGCAGGGCATCGACATCGAGCGCGAGCTCTACCTGTCGGTCGTGCTCGATCGCTCGACCGGCCGCAACATCGTCATGGCGTCGACCGAGGGCGGCACCGAGATCGAGGAGGTGGCGGCGGAGCGACCCGACGCGATCAGCCGCGAGACCATCGATCCGGCGGTCGGCCTGCTCCCCTTCCAGGCGCACGCGTTGAGCTGGCGCCTGGGCCTGCGCGGCGAGGCCGCCAAGGCCGGCCGTCGCTTCATCGCCGCCCTGGCGCAGACCTCGGTGGAGCTCGACACCGACATGGTCGAGATCAACCCGCTCGTGGTCACCAAGGGCGGCGCCGTCATGGCGCTCGACGCCAAGGTCTCGTTCGACAAGAACGCCCTGTTCCGCCACCCCCAGCTCGCGCCCTTGCGCGACCTGAGCGAGGAGGACGCCGCCGAGGTCACGGCGACCGAGTACGGGCTGTCGTTCATCAAGCTCGACGGCACCATCGGCTGCCTCGTGAACGGCGCCGGCCTGGCGATGGCGACGATGGACACGATCAAGGAGGTCGGCGGCGAGCCGGCCAACTTCCTCGACGTCGGCGGCGGCGCGACCACCGAGAACGTCACCGCGGCGTTCGAGATCATCACCCGCGACCCCAGCGTGCGGGGGATCTTCGTCAACATCTTCGGCGGCATCATGAAGTGCGACACCATCGCCAACGGCGTGCTGCAGGCCGTGCACAACGTGGGGCTGCAGGTGCCCCTGGTGGTGCGCCTGGAAGGGACCAACGTGGAGCTCGGCAAGCGCATCATCGAAGACGCGGGCCTGCCCGGCCTGGTGGTGGCCGGCAGCATGCGAGAAGGCGCCGAGCGCATCGTGGAGCTGACCCGATGAGCGTCCTCGTCGGTACCGGCACCAAGCTGCTCGTGCAGGGCCTCGGCGGGGCCGGCAAGTTCCACGTCGACCGCTCGATCGCCTACGGCACCCAGGTGGTGGCCGCCACCCACCCGACGCGCGCCGGCGAGGTCGAGGTGTTCGAGGGCGAGGTCGACGCCAGCGGCGTGCCGGGACGCACCGGCTCGTACCGGGTCGAGGTGCCGATCTTCGCGACGGTGCGCGACGCGGTCGCGGCGACCGGCGCGAACGCCTCGGTCGTGTTCGTGCCACCCCCGTTCGCGGCCGACGCGATCATGGAAGCGGCCGACGCCGGGGTCGAGCTCGTGGTCGTGATCACCGAGGGCATCCCGATCCAGGACATGGTGCGCGTCAAGCGCTACCTCGAAGGCAAGCCGACGCGTTTGGTGGGCCCGAACTGCCCGGGCGTGATCACGCCGCACGAGTGCCGCATCGGCATCATGCCGGGCTACATCCATGAGACCGGCCGCGTCGGCGTCGTGAGCCGCTCCGGCACGCTGACGTACGAGGCGGTGAAGCAGCTCACCGACAACGGTCTCGGCCAGACCAGCGCGGTGGGCATCGGCGGCGATCCGGTGAACGGCACCAACTTCGTCGACGTGCTGCGGCTGTTCCAGGACGATCCGGCGACCGAGGCGATCATCATGATCGGCGAGATCGGCGGCACGGCCGAGGAGGAGGCCGCGGCCTTCATCCGCGACCACGTCAGCAAGCCGGTGGCCGCGTTCATCGCCGGCACCACCGCCCCGCCTGGAAAGCGCATGGGGCACGCCGGCGCGATCATCTCCGGCGGCGCCGGCACGGCGGCCGAGAAGATCGCCGCGCTCGAGGCGGCCGGCGCCGTGGTCGCTGTGACCCCGTCCGACATGGGCGACGCCGTGCTCGAGGCGATGCGCCGGGCGGGCAACGCCTGAGGCACGCCTCACCGAGCGGTGCGAGCGAAGCGGCCGCGGCCCCACCCGTGGGCCGCGGCCGCTTCGCGCCGAGCCCGACGGGCGACCTGCACCTGGGCAACGCCCGGACGGCGCTGCTCGCCTGGGCGAGGGCCCGGCGCGAGGGCCAGCGGTTCGTGATGCGCGTCGAGGACATCGACGGCCCGCGCACCGTCCCTCACGCCGTGGAAGGCAACCTGGCGGAGCTGCGCTGGCTGGGCCTCGAGTGGGACGAAGGGCCCGACGTGGGCGGCGAGAGCGCCCCGTACCGGCAGTCCGAGCGCGTGGATCGCTACCAGGCGGCGCTCGAGGCGCTGGCGGCCGCGGGCAGCGTCTTCTCCTGCTACCTGTCGCGCCGCGACCTGCGCGAGGTCGCCTCGGCGCCGCACGGCCCGACCGGTCCCGTGTACGGCGCGGCGGAGCGCGCCGAGAACGAACGCGTGCGCCGCGAACGCGAGGCCGCCAGCGCCGCCTTCTGCCTGCGTTTCGCGCCGCCGGTGGGCGCGGCCGCCGGCGCGCTCGAGCTCGACGACGTGCTGCACGGACGCGTGACGTTCGACGCCGAGCGCGACGTCGGCGCGATCGTCGTGCGGCGCGCCGACGGGCTCTGGGCCTACGCGCTCGCGGTCGTGGTCGACGACGCCGCGATGGGCGTGAGCGAGGTGGTGCGCGGTGACGACCTGCTGGCGGCGAGCGGCGCCCAGCTGGCACTGCAGCGCGCGCTGGGACTCCCCACGCCGCGCTATGTGCACGTGCCGCTGCTGCTCGACGCGGCGGGCGAACGCATGGCGAAGCGCCGTGGTGGCAACACGCTGCGCGCCCTGCGCGCCGCGGGCGTCGACCCGGCCCGGCTGCGCGGCGCGCTGCTCGCGAGCGCCGGCCTGCTGGACGAGCCACGCCCGCTCGGCGTCGACGAGACGGTCGCCCTCGCGGATCCGGCGCGCCTCGACCGCGCTGCGCGGCCCTGGGACGCCGCCCTGGCGAGCTTCGTGGCGCCGGACTGACGCGCGCGGTCTTGCCGTCGCCGGGCGAGCCCGGTACACTCCGGCCATGGCGCCCCGATCGCGTGTGCGTACACCGCGCAGCTACAAGTGGCACCACCAGCGTTGGTGGTGACGCCCGCGCCCTGTGAGGTGCGCCCGGTAGGCGCGCCCTATAGGCGCGACCTGGCGCCCGCCTGAGCGGGCACCCGAGCGTGCGCGCCGGCACCACCGTTCGCCCCGTCCCTCATCGTCCTGACACCCGTTCGGCACCCGCCGAACGAGCCCGACCCGCGTGGAGGTTCCCGTGTTCCCCACTCCCGACGCCCGCGGCCGCTTCGGCCCCTATGGCGGTCGCTTCGTGCCCGAAACGCTCATCCCGGCCCTCGACGAGCTCGCCGAGGCGTACGCCGCGGCCCGTGCCGACCCCGCCTTCGAGGCCGCGCTCGCGGCCGAGCTCCACGACTTCGTGGGCCGGCCCAGCCGCCTCACCTTCGCCGCCAACCTCACCGAGCGCTTGGGCGGAGCGCAGGTGTACCTCAAGCGCGAGGACCTCAACCACACCGGTGCGCACAAGATCAACAACACCCTCGGCCAGGCGCTGCTCGCCAAGCGCATGGGCA
>REEJ01000244.1 GCA_007695125.1 Trueperaceae bacterium
GGGCATCGAAGTAGAAGGCCGACTGATGGCGCGCGAAGAGCTGGCGTGCATCACCACGGCCGACCTCGAGGGCCGCGTAACCGTCGTCGATCAGGCCCTTCAGGAAGCCGAGCGCCTCCTCCGCCTCGGGTGAGGCGGCCGTGACGTTCCCCTCGGCGTCGAAGAGGTTGCCGCCGAACGTCCACAACCACACCTGGAAGTCGGTGGAGATGGTGGCGTTGCCCGTCGTGGTGATCGCGAAGGGGACGGTGTTGGCGTCGTACGCCTTGATCGCTGCGAGTGCAGCGACGAACTCGTCGATCGTCACCGGCAACTCCTGGACGCCGGCATCCTCGAGCACCTTCAGGTTCGCGACGAGGCCGATCGAGCCGGCGATCCACGGCAGGCCGAGCTGCTGACCCTGGTACTGCCCGACCGTCAGGAGTCCGGGATCGATGGCGCTCTCGATGACGTCTTGGCCGAACACGTCGTTCATGTCGGCCAAGGCGCCGAGCTCGCCGAAGGTCGAGAGCCAACGGTCCTGCAGCTGAGCGACATCGGGCGCGGAGCCCGAACGGAGCAGGAGGAGGAAGTTCTGCTGCACCTGCGCCCAGGGGTAGCCGAGCCACTCGACGGTCACGTCCGGGTTGGCCGCGTTGAAGGTGTCGATCATCTCCATGATCACGGGGCGCGCGGCTTCTTCTTCGCCACTCCAGCCGCCGAACGTGATCGACTGCGCCCACACGGGCGCGAGCGCGACGGTGAAGAGCAAGACCGCCGCGATGAGCGTCGGGCGGAACCCTCGGGTGCGTTGCATCTGGACCTCCTACGATCCTCCTGCCCGCCGCCTGCTCGCAACCGCCACTCGGACGCGACCACAACGCGTTCGGGCCGATCTGCTGACCTGCTGAAAAGCTTTTCAAGGAAAGGTTATCACGCCCTCGCGGCCCCTGTCAATCGATGCTCGTCCTGCCGACACGGGCAAGCGATTCTGTTGATATTGGCGTCAGAGACGCATATCACTGGATCGCCGTTGACGCGCCGAGTCGGCTGGTGCTACTCTCTATGAAAAGCGTTTCACGCGAATCGAGGGCCATGGAGCGCACGAAACCCACCATCATCGACGTCGCGCGTGCAGCCGGGGTGTCCCCTTCCACGGTATCCAGGGTGCTGAACGGTACGACAGCCGTCGACGCCGCCAAGGCGGAGCGGGTCCATGTTGCCGTGGCCCGCCTCGGCTACGTGCCGAACGCCTTCGCGCGCAGCCTGCTGGGCCATGCAGGCCGCTGGGTGGGCGTGTTGGTACCACAGCTCGCAGACGAGTTCTACGGTCGCGTCGTCACCGGGATCGAGGACGGCCTCAAGCAGGGCGGTTTCCAGATGGTCTGCTCGCTCGGTCACGGTGAGCGGAGCACCGAGGCCGAGGCGATCGCCATGTTCGTCGAGGCGCGCGTCGCAGGCCTCGTTCTCGTCTCCGACCACGTGCCCGATCGCGACGTCCTCGCCCTCGCGCGTGCCCGGCATCCGATCGTGCTCGTCAACCGCGTGATCCCGGAGCTGGCCGCACACGCCATCCGGATCGACAACGTGTACAGCGGGGCCTTGGCCACGCGCCATCTGCTGGGGCTCGGGCACACCCGCATCGCGCACGTCGCGGGCAGCCTGAACCGGACCGGCGCACGCGAGCGCCTCGAGGGGTACCACCTGGCCCTGCGTGAGCACGGGATCGCTCGGGACGACCGGCTGGTCTTCGAGGGCGACTTCAGCGAAGAGGGCGGCCGCGAAGCGATGACCCGCGCCCTCGACAGCGCCGATTTCACCGCCGTGTTCGCCGCGAACGACCGCATGGCGGCGGGCGCCATCGCCGCCATCCGCGAGGCCGGGCTGCGCACCCCTGACGACATCTCCATCGTCGGCTTCGACAACACGGCCATCAGCCGCTTCACGTACCCCGCCCTCACGACCGTCGACTACCCGGTGACGTCCATGGGCCGCCGCGCGGCCGATCACCTGTTGCAGTTGATCGCCGGAGCCGATCCCCCACCCCTACCGCTCATCCAGCCGCGCCTGGTCGAGCGGGACTCCACCTGCGCCCCCGGCGAGATGAGGTAGGACGATGCAACGAGCTACGATCAACACGGACGTCACCGTCATCGGCGGTGGCTTGTCCGGCGTGTGTGCAGCCATCGCCGCGGCCCGCATGGGCCGCCGCGTCGCGCTCGTGCAGAACCGCCCGGTCCTCGGCGGCAACTCCAGCAGCGAGGTGCGCGTGTGGGTCTGCAGCGCCACCGCCCACGGCACCCAGCGCTACGCCCGTGAGACGGGCATCATGGGCGAGCTGTTCCTCGAGAACCAGTTCGTGAACCAAGAGGGCAACCCGTACCTGTGGGACCTGGTCGTCCTCGAAGCCGTCCGGCGCGAGCCCACCATCGACCTGTACCTCAACACCGACGTCCACCACCTCGCCATGGCCGACGACGGGACCATCGCCTCCGTGACGGGGTGGCAGATGGGCTCCGAGCGCGAGTTGACCTTCACGAGCCCCGTCTTCCTCGACTGCACCGGTGACGGCCTCATCGGCTACCTGGCGGGCGCCGAGTACCGCGTCGGCCGCGAGTCACGCGCGGAGCACGGCGAGTCGCTGGCGCCGGAGATCGCGGACACGAACGTGCTCGGCTCGACGATCCTGTTCTACACGAAGGACGCGGGTCGGCCGGTCCCGTTCGTCGCCCCCAGCTTCGCCCTCGACGTCACCACGACCTCGATCCCCGAGCGACGCATCATCCGCAGCGGCGACAACGGCTGCGCCTACTGGTGGATCGAGTGGGGCGGCGAACTCGACACCATCCACGACAACGAGACGATCCGCAACGAGCTGTGGAGCGTGATCTACGGCATCTGGGACTACATCAAGAACTCCGGGAAGTTCCCGGACTCGGACACGATGACGCTGGAATGGGTCGGCGCCATCCCGGGCAAACGCGAGTCGCGGCGCCTGATGGGCGACCACGTCCTGACCCAGCACGACGTCCTCGACCAGGTGCGCTTCGACGACACGGTCGCCTTCGGCGGCTGGTCGATCGACATCCACCCGCCGAGCGGCGTGTACGCGTACCAGACCGGCTCGTCGCATACCTTCGCCGACGGCATCTACGAGATCCCGTTCCGCTCGCTCTACTCGCGCAACGTCGGCAACCTGCTGTTCGCAGGCCGCAACCTCTCCGCCAGCCACGTGGCGTTCGCCTCGACCCGCGTCATGGCCACGTGCGCCACGCTCGGCGAGGCGGCCGGCACGGCCGCAGCGATGTGCGCCGCGCTCGGGGTGACGCCCCGACAGCTGTACGAGCGGCATCGCCGCGACCTGGTGCAGACCCTGCTGCGTCAGGACGCCTCGGTGCTCGGCGTCGCGAACGACGACCCCACCGACCTCGCCCGCAGCGCGCGGGTGAGCGCCTCGTCGCACCTGCCCAGCGTCAACCTGGCGGGTGACGGCGACGCCTGGCCGCTGGCGTGCGACGTCGGCGTCACCGTGCCGGTCCAGCGACGGCTCGACACGCTGTCGCTGCTCGTCGCTGCCGAGCAGGCCACGACGCTGACGGTGAGCGCCTTCGACGTGTCCAAGCCACAGAACTTCGTCCCGAATGCGCTGCTGAGCACCGTCACGGTGCCGGTCGACGCAGGTTCCGAGCGCTGGCTCGATGTGCCGCTGCACCTCGCAGTCGACACACCCGGTTATGTGTTCGTGGTGATCGAAGCCGCCGAGGGTGTCACGCTGCGGCGCAGCGCCGAGCCGCTCTCCGGCGTGCTCGCCTGCGCTCGCCAGCTGGCCAAGACGTCGGGCGACCCCAACGAGGGCCACAACGACCAGGCCGTGAGGCAGTGGAACCCCAAGCCGTTCCACCGCTCACCCATCAGCCTGCGGACCGCCCCCGACGAGCGCAGCTTCGCGCCCCAGAACGTCGTCAACGGCCTCGTGCGACCCTATGGCGCGCCGAACCTGTGGCTCTCGGAGCGACGTGACACCGACCCCGAGCCCTGGCTGGCCTTCGCCTGGGACGCGCCGCAGCGGATCCGCCGCATCATGATCACGTTCAACGACGACGTCAACGAGGACCTGATCAACCTGCACCACCACCGCACGCCGTTTCGCGTCATCCCCGAGCTCGTGCAGGCCTACGAGCTGGAGGCGCGCATCGACGACGCATGGCTGAGCGTCGCCAGCGTCACCGACAACCGGACGCGTCGACGTGTGCACGACGTCGACCTCGAGGGCGTCACGGACCTGCGCCTGCGCGTGTTGGCGACCAACGGCAGCGCGTACGCGGAGGTCGTCGAGGTGCGCGCGTACGCGGATCGAACCGCTTGAGGCGCGCTCGACCATCGCGCCCAACGAGCAGCACCGAGGCGAGCCGTTGGACACCGACCCAGGGTGGCCGCGCCGGCGGGCGTCGGTGGGCGTCTGCCTCGTAGCCCCTGCGCTACGCCTGTAGCCCACATGCTACACTCGTCGCATGGCCGAGATCGCAACGCGAGAGCTGCGCAACAACACGAGGAGCGTGCTCGACCGCGCCGCCGCCGGCGAGGACATCACCATCACCGTCGATGGTCGCGCCGTGGCGAGGTTGGTCCCACTGGAACCCCGCCCACGGTGGATCGCTCGCGACACGCTCTTCGCCCGATTGAGAACCGCCCAGGCCGATAGCGCCTTGAGCGCCGAACTCGACGCTCTGGTCCCCGACACCACCGACGATCTCGACCCGCTGTGACACGTGGCCTCGCGGACACCAGCGTGTTCATCGCCCGCGAATCGGGGCGGCCGCTGGACGCGACGCTGGCTCCAGCCACGCTGGCCATCTCCGTGGTCACGTTGGCCGAACTCCGTGCAGGCGTGCTGGGGGCGGCCGACCTCGCCACGCGCGCGAGGCGCCTCGCGACGCTCGAGTCCGTGCTGTCGCTGGACGCGGTTCCCATCGATGCGGCCGTCGCCGAGGCGTGGGCCGACCTTCGCGTTCGCCTACGTGAGGCCGGACGACGCATGAAGGCGAACGACGCGTGGATAGCCGCGACGGCCATCGCTCTCGACGTACCCGTGGTGACACAGGACGCCGACTTCGACGGCGTGCCGTCGCTCCACGTCATCCGGGTGTAGGAGCACGTCGCCGAGGCACGCGTCAGCGCCCGAAGTGCGTCCCCAGGAAACCCAGCACCACGTCGGCGTACTCGCCGTCCTCCCACGGCCGCAGGAAGCTCCCGTCGGTCACCACCAGATGCGCGTCGCCGTCGCGGACCCACGTCTCGACGTGCGCGGGCGCGCGCTCCACGAGGCGCTCGAAGCTCGCGAACGGCACCTGCGAGTCGCTGCGCGAGTGGATCAGCAGCGCCGGGCGCGTGCCGAGCCGCTCGATCTGCCGCCGCGGCACCAGGTCGCGCCGGTCGAAGCCGTACGTGAACCCCAGGTACAGGTCGACGAACGAGCGCTGCACCGTGGCGAAGGGCTCGGGCAGTCCCATGTTGTCGACGAACACCTCGCTCCACGACGAGAACGCCGACAGGCTCACCACGCCGGCGATCGCCGGCGTGACGCCCGCCGCGTTGATCGCGGTCGCGCCGCCGAGCGACAACCCGTAGGCGACGATCGGCACCCCGACGTACTCGGGGCGCGTCTGCACGTGCGCCACGCCCGCGCGCAGGTCGTGCACCTCCTCGTACGCCAGCCCGATCCGCTCGCCCTCGCTCTCGCCCCGAGCGCGGAGCTCGACCAACAGCGAGGCGTACCCCTCCTCCGCCAGCATGGCTGCGTGGCCGAAGAAGGCCGTGACCGACGGGCCGTGCGTGCCCGACACGAAGACCACGACGGCCGCCGGCTCGTTCACGTGCACCCAGTGCGCCGCCAACTCGAGACCATCGCTCGTCATCAGCGTGACGCGCTCGGGCGCGAGGTCGACGTCTTCACCGGCGTAGGTGGTGCCGAACGCGATCGGGCCGCGGATCATCGGGCCCGTGACGATCGGCGGGATGGCCGCGAACGTGACCAGGCCGACGAGCACCACCGCGATCGCGATGACCGCCGCGATGCGGCCGACACGGCGCCGACGGGGCGAGGCGGGCAGCGAACGAGACGTGCGGCCGATCCTCACGTGTACCTCCAGGCGTGAGAGCAGCGTACCGCGGGTGCCCACGGTGTCGGCGCGAACGCGTGCGCGGCGACACGTGCGATGGGCGTGTCACGCCCGCATGCCGCCACGACCGTGAGCGCTCGCCCCCGACGAGCGCTAGCCGCTCACCGCCGCGAGCGCCCGCCGCAGCGCCACCGCCAACGGCTCGTCGCCGATGCCCGACTCCACCGCCGCCACGACCTCCCCGTAGAACCACAGGCTCTCGTCGCGACCCACGTTGAAGCGGTCCCACACGCCCTCCCCCACCGCCGGGTTGGCGAGGTCGCGCGCGATCGTCTGCAGGTTCGCGAGGGCGTCGGCGGCCTTCAGCCGCAGCACGTCGACCGGCACGTCGGGCCCGCGCACGTGCGAGAGCATGAACTCGCGCCGGCGCCGCCACAGGTCGCGAACGTCGTGTGGTGAGCGCGGCTGCGGCGGCAACGGCCGGCCGTCGGCAGCGACCATCGCGTCGTCGTCCTTCGACACCGCGCGAACCAGCGCAGCCCCCTCCGGGCCGAAGCGCGCCTCGACCATCTCGAACGTCGCCGCCGTGTCCTCGACCACGTCGTGCAGCAGCCCGGCGACGATGAGCGCGTCGCGCTCCGGGTAGTGGTACGCGAGCGTCTCGGCCACCGCCATCACGTGCGTGACGTACGGGACGCGGGTGCCCTTGCGGACGTCGTCGGCGTGGTGCTCGACCACGAACGCGACGGCCTCGGGCCAGTGGTGGATCGGGTCGTACTGGGTCATCGGTGGACTCTTCATCGGTGGACTCCTCGTGGCGGATCTCGGACCACGCTGCACGGGGTGGCGCTCAGCAGCGTGGCGCCGTCACGCTCGCGCGCTCCTTCGCACACTCGAAGCATCAACGCCCTACCCAGTGCACGGCGACCTCATAGGCACGGATCGACGGGTCCGCCGTGACGATCGGGACGTCGAGGTGGCGCGCTTGGGCGACGAGCACACGGTCGACCGGATCGCGGTGGTGAGCGGGAAGGCGCCCGGCTTCGAGGGCGTGCACGTGCTCGATCGTGATCGGCGTGACGCCGGTCGAACGAGGGCGATCCGGTACGAAGCGCTCGGGTGGTTGCGGTAGCGGGAGGCGTCCCAGCTCGACCTTGCTGGCGATCTCCCAGCTGCTCGCAGCAGACAGCAACAGCGTTCGTTCTCCGTCCTCGAGCGCCTGTCGCGTGTCTCGTCGAGGCGCTCAGGCGCGGCGAGCATCCACAGCCACACGTGCGTGTCGAGGAGCAGCGTCACGACTCGAAGGCGTCGAGCACCGATTCGGGCAGCGGTGCGTCGAAGTCGTCGGGGACGACGAGCACACCGCGATCGCTGCCGAGGACACGGGCAGCGGTCGCTGGAACGCTCACGATGCGCGCGACCGCCTTACCGCTTCGTAGGATGACGACCTCCGAACCCGCCTCCACTTCGCGCAGCAGCTTCGACAGGTGCGTCTTGGCCTCGTGCACACCGACTTCACGCATGTCACACGATACGAGATCAATCGGACGAAGTCAGGGACGAAGCCAATATGTCGTGACCGATCGACGTCGCCTGACGAAGGCGGTCTCGTGCGCGGGGCGAACGCCCTGACGGCGGCGGTGCACCACATCGACGCGGGAACACCTCCGCAGCCGCGCAGCCCTGTGGTGTGATGCCGTTCATGCATCCGCGCCTCGTGCCGACGACCCGCCGGTTCCTCGGCTGGGACACCGTCGTCGGCGGGGCCGCGTTCCAGGCGCTTCAGGCCGCGCTCGTGTTCCAGAGCTTCGGAATCTACGTCGTGGCGTGGAGCGACGAGTTCGGCTGGGCTCGCGCGGCGATCGCAGCCGGGTACGCCGTTGCGACCGTCCAGAGCGGCCTCCTCGGGCCGATCCACGGCGCCCTGCTCGATCGCTTCGGCGTCCGGCGGGTGATGTCGGTCGGTCTCGTCGTCTTGGCGGCGGGTCTCCTCAGCCTCTCGGTCATGACCACGCTGCCGACCTACTACGCGGCGATGCTGCTGACCGGGCTCGGCCTCGCCCTCTCGGGCTTCCTCTCGATCACCACCGCCATCGTGCCGTGGTTCGTGCGGCGGCGCTCGACGGCGGTGTCGCTCATGTCGGTCGGCATCAGCCTCGGCGGCCTGCTCGTCCCGCTCGTCGCCGCTGCCGTGGTCGGGCTCGGATGGCGCTCCATGCTCCAGCTCGGCGCCACGATCGTCCTGGCGGTCGGGCTGCCGTGCATCACGCTCATGCGGCGTCAACCGGCGGCGTACGGCCAGGAGCCCGACGGCCCCGAGCGACCGGGACGACCTCGGAGCATGCCACGACGAGGCCGCGCTGGTGGGCCCGACCTCACCCTCCAGCAGGCGCTGCGCACCCGAGCCTTCTGGCTCCTGGGGGTCGGTCACGCTGCGGCGTTGCTCGTCGGCTCGGCCGTGACCGTCCACCTCATCGCCCACCTCACCGGCTCCCTCGACTACACCGTGCAGAGTGCCGCCCAGGTGATCGCGCTCGTCACGATCATCTCGGCCATCGGCCAGCTCCTCGGCGGCCCGATCGGCGACCGCTTCGCCATCCACAAGGTCGCCGCCATCGCCATGGTGGCGCAGGCGATCGGTCTGGTCGTGCTCGCGCGTGCGGGCGGCACGTCGGCGGTCGTCGTGTTCGCGCTGCTCCACGGCCTCGCCTGGGGTATCCGCGGCCCGCTCATGGGCTCGGTCCGCGCCGACTACTTCGGGACCCGCCACTTCGGTGCGATCATGGGCGCCTCGATGACCGTCTTCATGGTGGGCGACCTGCTGGGACCGATCCTGGCGGGGACCCTCGCCGATCTGCTCGGCGACTACCGCATCGGCTTCACGGTGGTGGCTTCGATCGCCGCGAGCGCGTCGATCGCCTTCTGGTTCGCCACGCCCCCGGCGGCCCGCTCGGGTCTGGGCGCAGCCTCGACGCCGCCGCCGGGTCCGACGCCGCCGAGCGCGGAAGGTTGATCGTCTCGCGACATGGCAGGGTCACGGCGCGACCGTGGCGAGTACCGCTGCGGAACGAAAAAGGCGCCCTGAGGGCGCCGCGCGTGCTCGTGCTCGTGGTCTGATTCCTCGAACATACCCCGGTATGCGACATTCGTCAAGAACGTGCAACCGAAGCGCCGCGATCGCGGTGCATACACCCTCGAACGCGCGGACGACGGCCCGCCGCAGGCAGCGAACGGCCGTCGCGGCGGGCACATGCCGACGACCATCAGTACACGAACACCACCAGCAGCAGGATCCCCAGGCCGAACACGCCCACGGCGACGTCGATCATCACGACCTGACGGCCGCGGTCCTTGGCCAACATCCCGGCCACCCAACGTTGAAAGCGCTCGTAATCGAGCAGCAGCGCGAGCCCCTTGATCGCGGTGAGCGAGAACAGGATCGTGATGACGAGCGAGTACGGCACGTCCGTCGTGAGGTGGACGTACCAGGTCAACGCGACCAGGGCGAATCCGAGCACGGCGACCGGGGCCACCCAGGCAGGGCGCCGCTGCGCGTAGGCCTTGGCGAGGAACGCCTGCTCGTCCCACGGCAGCACGTGCATGTAGAACGGCTTCAGCATCGCGGCGAGCCCGAACGCCAGACCGAGCCCCTGGAAGTAGTTCATCCGGATCTCCCCTCCTCAGGTGTAGTACGCCAATGCCACGAACAGCGGGATCAGCACGGCCCGCGAGAGCGCGATACGGCGCCAGGCGGCGTCGCCCTCGATCGCCGTCACGACCGCCTGCCCCTTGGGGTTGAAGAGCACCAGCCCACCCTTGAGCGCGGCCGCGACCGGGATCACCACCATCAGCACCCAGGCCGCCCAGCTCCGCTCCGGTGCCAGCACGAACGCCGTCAGCGCGGCGAGGTAGAGCGCCGCGTACGCCACGAGCGCCGCGACGAACCACCACGGCCGCCGCTCACCGGCGTACGCCCGCGCCTCCACCGCCTGGAAGCGCCCGCCCATCACGTACATGAGCACGCTCGTCGCCAGGACCGCGAGCGCCAGCAGCAGCGCGAACGCCTGCACCAACACCATGTCCGTGCCTCCTCGTCGACCACGCCGCAGCCCGAGCGTTGTGACCGACCGGTCATATGACCGTCGAGTCATTATCGTCACTATCGACAGGGACATTCAACACCTTGACGGCGTCTTACATGTACTTTCATTCCTCATAGCGCACACCCGTTCGATGTACGATATGACCAGACGGTCATGAGGAGTCCGGACGATGCCGACAGCCACCTTCCTGCACCTGCCCGCCGAGAAGCGCGAACGCTTCACCACCGCGGCCCTCGACGAGTTCGCCGTCCACGACTACCGCACGGCCTCGGTGAGCCGGATCGCCCGCGCGGCCGGCATCGCCAAGGGGAGCGTCTACCAGTACTTCGACGGCAAGCAGGACCTCTACCTCCACCTGGTCACGCTCGCGGCGGAGCGCAAGTTCGGCTTCATCGACGGCTCGCTGCCGGCCGACGCGAGCGGCTTCTTCACGCGCTTCCGGCTCACGGTGTTCCACGGCGCGCGCTTCGACTTCACCCATCCGAAACTGGCCGGCCTGCTGTACAACGCCACCTACGAGCCGACCGGTCCCGAGACCCGCGCGGTGTCGGCGCAGCTGAAGGCCGCCTCGCAACGCTACATTCGTGGTTTGGTCGACGCCGGCATCCGAGCGGGTGACCTACGCGCCGACCTCGACGTCGACTTCGCCGTGTTCGCGCTCTACCAGCTCTCGGTCTCGCTGCGCGACTACATGTCGGAGCGCTTCGACTTCTCGTTCGCCGACGCCGTGCGCCACGGCGGCGGCTCGCCGGTGCCCGAAGACGACCTCATGGCGGTGCTCGACGCGTTCGTCGACGTCCTCGAACGAGGTATGGCGTTGCGCTCGGCGGCCTGATCGACAGCGCCGATACCGTTGCCTCCACGCGCCGCGCCGTAATCGGCGGTCGGTGCACGTCGATGCCACGAAGAAGGCGCCCTCCAGGGCGCCGCTCGTGCTCTTGCTTGATGTCTCTCAACATACCCCGGTATGCGACATTCGTCAAGAACCTGCAGCCGGACGCTCACGAACGAGCCGCATACGCCGTCGAACCCGCGTCGAACACCCGATTCGGGACCTCGAACCTCGATCGTGGCGACCCGCGAACGGTGGTGAGCGCCTATCCCCGCTCGACCAGACGTCCGCTCACGAACTTGTGCAGGATGCTCGAGATCAGCGT
>REEJ01000122.1 GCA_007695125.1 Trueperaceae bacterium
GTGCGGGAGCGGGTGTTGGCGGCGTTGGGTGACGCTGCGCCGCGCACCGCGAAGGGTGCTGCCGCCCCCGACGACGATGAGGAGGCACCGTCGCTCGAGGCCTGAGGCCGACCAGGGCGCTGCTGTCGCCGTGATGGCGCCGGCGCCGCCCTGCTGCGTCCGCGACGCGGTGTAGCGTTGGGCATGTCGCAGCACCCCACCTATACAGGCGTCCACCCGATCGTGCCCACCCCATTCCTCGACGACGGCGAGGTCGACCTCGCCAGCGTCGAGCGGCTGGTCGAACACCAGATCGCCGCCGGCGTGCAGGGCATCGCCATCCTGGGCTTCATGGGCGAGGCGCACAAGCTGCGCGGCGCGGAGCGGCGCAGCGTGATCGAGGCGGCCGTCGCCACGGCTGCTGGGCGAATCGTCGTATGGGTCGGGATCCGCGCCTTCGGTACCGCCGGCTCCATCGAGCAGGTGCAGGAGGCCGAGGCGCTCGGAGCGAACGCAGTGTTCGTCGCCCCCATCGCCCCCGGGACGCCGGCCGTGATCGAGCGCCACTACCGCGAGGTGGCCGCCGCTACCGCGCTCCCCGTCGCCATCCACGACTACCCATCCGAGTTCGGCATCACCATCCCCGCCGATCTCATCGCCCGCCTCGCGAACGATGGCGTCACCCCCTACCTCAAGGCCGAGGACCCGCCCGTCCTCGTGAAGCAGCGGCGCATCCTCGAGCAAGCCCGAGGGCGCATCGGGATCTTCGGAGGTCTCGGTGGCCAGTGGGTGTTCGAAGAGCTCGTCAACGGCGCCGCCGGCGTGATGACGGGACTGGCGTTCCCGGAGGTGCTGGTCGACATCGTCACGCGCTATCAGGCAGGCGACGAGGACGGCGCGGCCGCCGTGTTCGACCGCGTGCTGCCACTCATCCGCTACGAGTTCCAGCCCGGCATCGGGGTGGCGCTGCGCAAGCACGTGTTCGAACGGCGCGGCGTGTTCTCCACCACGAACGTACGGCCCCCGAGCCCGCCCGTCGACGCAGCCACGATCGAGGAGTTCGAGGCGGTCGCCCGCCGCGTGGGCCTGGACGTCGCCGTCCCCGGATCGGTGCGCGTGTGAAGTGCTCCCGAGCGTCTGCCGGTCCCGGCGCCCGACGCCGCACCCGTGACACAATCGCCTGACATGGCAGCGACCAGCGAACGCGCAGCGCTCGTGGCCCGCGCAGCGGCCATTCCGACCGCCATCGTGTGCGACGTCTTCGATGAGCGGGGGTGGCCGCCACCGGCACTGCATGCCGACCTGCGCCCGCGTACCGCCGTCGGGTCGGCGTTCGCCGGGTTCGCGGCCACCATCGCCGGACGGCAGGAGCGCTTCGAGGGGCCCGATCGCGCGAAGCTCGCGTTCGCGGACGCGCTCAGCGAGGACAGCGTCGCCGTCTGGGCCGGCACCGACGCGGGTCAGTACTGTCTGTTCGGCGACCTCATCGCCGCCACCATGCAACGTCGCGGGTGTCGCGGCGCCGTGGTCGACGGCGGCCTGCGCGACGTCACGGCGATCGACGCCACTGGCTTCCCCGTCTACGCCGCGTGCGTCAGCCCGGTGCAGGGCCTAGGGCGTTGGCGAGTGACGGAGACCGACGTCCCGATCGCCATCCGGGCCGCGTACGGTGCGCCGCTGATGGTGCACCCAGGCGATCTCGTGGTCGGCGACGCCGACGGCGTGGTCGTCGTCGCCAGGGACCGCGTCGACGAAGTGCTGGCGCGGGCCGAGGCCATCGTCGCCGCCGAGGCCGAGGCGCGCGAGCGTTCCGGCGAGGGCATGACCGCCCAGGAGATGCTCGATCGCTACGGGCACGTCTGAGCCCGGACAAGGACGACTGCCATGACCACCCCTCCCGCCATCGCTCGCGACGTCACCAACGACTTCTCCCTCGTCGTCGCCACCGCCAACGGCACCGGTTCGCAGACGGCCAACCTCGCCCTGTTGCGGGCCTGCTTCCACATGGGAATCCCCGTGTGCGGGAAGAACATCTTCCCGTCGAACATCCAAGGGCTGCCGACCTGGTACCACATCCGCGTCAGCAAGGACGGCTACGTCGCCCGCCGCACGTCCGAGGTGCTCGTCGCCTTCAACCAGGCGACGGTCGACGCCGACCTCCGGGAGCTGCCGAGCGGCGGCGTCGCCGTCGTCGACGCCGGCCTCGCCCATGGCGTGGAGCGCGACGACATCCACGTCTACGCCATCCCCGTCAAGGCGCTGATGGCGGCGAGTGAGCACAAGGGCAAGCTGCGCGACTACCTCGCCAACATGACCTACGTCGGCGTGCTGGCGCACCTCCTCGAGATCCCACTCGACGCCATCGAGGCCGGGCTCGATGCCCAGTTCGGCGGCAAGCGGCGGCTCGTCGACACCAACCTCGCAGTGGTCCGTGGTGCGCACGCGTGGGCGGTCGAAGAGCTGACCAAGACCGATCCGTTCCGCGTGGCACCCATGGACGCCACGCGCGACCTGCTCATCATGAGCGGGAACGAGGCCGGCGCCCTCGGGAGCGTGTTCGGCGGCGTCTCCGTGGCCGCGTGGTACCCGATCACCCCATCGACCTCGTTCATCGATGCCCTGCGCGACTACCTGCCCGAGCTGCGGCAGGGCGAGGACGGCGTGCCGACGTACACCGTCATCCAGGCCGAGGACGAGCTCGCCGCCATCGGCATGGTCATCGGTGCGGGTTTCGCCGGCGCGCGAGCGCTCACAGCGACCAGCGGTCCCGGCATCTCGCTCATGGCCGAGTTCGCGGGCCTCGGCTCGTTCGCGGAGGTCCCCGGCGTGATCTGGGACGTGCAGCGGGTCGGACCGTCGACGGGCCTGCCGACGCGCACCAGCCAGGGCGACCTGGCCTTCGCATACGGTCTCGGCCACGGTGACGGGAAGCACGTGGTCTTGCTGCCGTCGTCGATCGAAGAGTGCTTCGAGTTCGGCTGGCGCTCGTTCGACCTGGCCGAGCAGTTGCAGACCCCCGTCTTCGTCCTCACCGACCTCGACCTCGGCATGAACAACTGGATGGGCCGCTCGTTCACGTACCCCGATCAACCCATGCAGCGAGGCAAGGTGCTGGACGCCGACGAGGTCCGGGAGCGGGGCTTCGCCCGCTACCGCGACGTCGACGGGGACGGTGTCACGTATCGCACCCTGCCCGGCAACGACGCTCCGGGAGCGGCGTACTTCGCCCGCGGTACGGGCCACAACGCCCAGGCCGTCTACAGCGAGCGTTCCGACGACTGGGTGGAGAACACCGAGCGTCTGGCCCGCAAGTTCGACACGGCCAGGCGCCTGGTGCCGCCGGCGCTCGACGAGCGCGTCGAGGGTGCCAGCGTCGGCCTCATCGCCTTCGGTACCACCCGCTATGCGATCGAGGAGGCCCGCGACGCGCTCGCGGCCGACGGGCTGCATTGCTCGAGCATGCGCGTGCGTGCGCTGCCGATCGGCGAGGAGGTGCGCGCCTTCATCGAGGCGCACGAGCGGGTGGTGGTCATCGAGATGAACCGCGACGCCCAGCTCGCGGCGATCCTCCGCGCCGAACTCCCCGACCTGGCGCCGCGCATCGAGAGCGTGGCGTACCTCGACGGGATGCCCTTCACCGCCGGGTTCATGCGCGAGCGCATCGAGCCATTCCTGACCCCACGGTCCCTGGAGGTGGCCTGACATGGATCGACCACGCACCATCGCCAGCAACGCCGCCGGGCTCTCGAAGGCCGACTACGGCGGCAGCCCGAGCACCCTGTGCAGGGGGTGCGGCCACAACTCCATCGCCAGCCAGATCATCCAGGTCGCCTTCGAACTGTCGCTGCGACCCCACGAGGTCCTGAAGCTCTCGGGCATCGGCTGCTCGAGCAAGTCGCCCGCGTACTTCCTCGGTATGTCGCACGGCTTCAACGCGCTGCACGGACGCATGCCGGCCGTCGCGACCGGAGCCCTGGCCGCGAACCGGCGCATGCGGGCGATCGGCGTCAGCGGCGACGGCGACACGGGCAGCATCGGGCTCGGTCAGTTCAAGCACCTGCTGCGGCGCAACACCCGCATGGTCTACGTGATCGAGAACAACGGCGTGTACGGTCTCACGAAGGGGCAGTTCTCGGCCACGGCGGACGAGGGCCTGGACCTCAAGTACGCGGGCCACAACGACCTGCCGCCCATCGACTTGTGCCAGGAGGCGATCGCGGCGGGGTGCGGCTTCGTCGCGCGCAGCTTCGCCGGCGACGCGAAGCAGGTGCGTGAGATCCTCAAGGCCGCGTTCAGCCACCGCGGTACCGCGGTGATCGACATCATCAGCCCGTGCGTGGCGTTCAACAACGAGGACGACAGCCCCAAGAGCTACGCCTACGGGCGACACCACGAGAAGCCGCTCCACGAGCTCGGCTACATCCCGTTCGCCGACGAGATCGTCATCACCGAGAGCGATCCTGGCGAGCTGACGACCGTCGACCTGCACGACGGGTCGCGGCTGAAGCTGCGCAGGGTCGAGGAGGACCACGACCCCACCAACCGCATCGCGGCGATGACGCGCCTGATGGAGGCCGAGCGCAAGCAGGAGTTCATCACCGGTTTGCTGTACTACAACCAGTCGCGCCCCTCGCACGCCGAGGCTGCGCGGTTGCCGGAGACGCCGCTCGCGCTGCTCCCGGAAGAGGCCTTGCGGCCGCCGCCCGAAGCGCTCGAGCGCACGCTGCAGCGCTACCGCTGAGGGGCGGGGCGCCGCCGTGCGGATCGGCGTGGTCCCGGAACATCCGCTCGAGTGGCTCGCGTTGCGCTTCGGGCGCGTGCCGACGCCCTTGGTCGACACCCACCTCGCGGTCGCGTGGGCGCGGACGCTGCTGGTCGCGACGCGGGGCGGGGTCTTCGAGGCGCTCGACACTGCCCCGCGCAGCGCGAGTGAGGTGGCCGAGCGCTGCGGCTTCGATCCCGTCGCTACGCGGCGGCTGCTCGACGCCCTCACAGGGCTGGGCACGCTGCTCCCGCACGGCGCCGAGCGCTACCGACTGAGCGCGGCGACGCGGCGTTGGCTCACCCGCGCGTCGCCGCACGAGGTGGTCGACAAGGTGCTGTTCTCGCTCGACGAGTGGCGCTTCGTCGAGCACTACGACCGCTACCTCGTCAGCGGCGAGCCGCTCGACATGCACGCGCTGCTCGTCGCAGGCCGTGCCCCTGATCCCCGACCGCCCGAGAGCGTGGCCGACGGCGACGCCTACGCGCGGTATCAGCGGGGCCTGCGGGCGCTGGCGGGCGTCTCGAGCGCTGAGGTGGCGCGCGTCACGCCGGTGCCTCGCGGCGCCACGCGACTGCTCGACCTGGGCGGTGCGCACGGCCGCTTCGCCGCTGCCTTGCTGCGGCGCCACGCGCGCCTGCAGGGCACGGTGCTCGACCTGCCGGTCGCCGTCAGCGCCTCCGCCGGCATGCTGGCCGCCGAAGGGCTCGGCGATCGGCTGCGTCACAGGGCGGGCGACGTCTTCACCACCGATCTCGGCGACGGAGCGTGGGACGTGGTCCTGGCCTCGCAGTTCACGCATCACCTGGACGACGAGGCCAACCGCGGCCTGGCGCAGCGGGTGGCCCGCGCCTTGGCGCCCGGCGGCGTCTACGTGGTCCAGGACCTGGTCCGGCCCGCGTCGCCGCGCGACGCCCGACGTTCACGCCTGGGCGCCCTGCTCGACCTCTACTTCGCGGCGGTCAGCGGCGCGGGCACCTTCACGGTGCCGCAGATGCACGCGTGGTTCGCTGGGGCAGGCCTCGCCGCCGGTCGGACGCGCTGGCTGCGGACCCTGCCGGGCATGGCGCAGGTGGTGGGCAAGCGCGGACCGTAGGCTCGTCCGGTCACGGAGGGTCCGCTCAGCGACCGTTCCGCTCCGTGTCGTCAGCGCCGTCGCCGGCAGCGTCGGCGACGCGCGTGTCGCCGAGTCGCTCGTCCTCGTCGCGCGCTTCGTCCTCGTCGCGCGCCTCGGCTCGTCGGACGGCCGCGATGGCCTCGTCCGCGTTGCGGCCCTCTTGCCGCCGTCGCACCCCGAGGCGCTGCAGCCGCAAGCGCGTGCGGGCGTTGGCGCCGACGACGTCGAGGGTGAGGCCCATGGCGGCGGCCTGGTCCTGGAGCCCTGCGAGGACGAGCGCCGCGTCGAGGTCGACGTGCCCGACCTGGGACAGGTCGAGGCGCCACGGGCGCTCGTCACGATGCCGGTTCCACAGGCCCCGCACGGCGTCCTCGAGCTGCGTCGCGGAGGCGAACCAGAGCACCCCACGAACGTGCACGACGTGGCGACCGCCGTCGCTGACGTGTTCGATCTCGACGCGACTCTCGCGCAGCAGGTGCACCAGCACGGCGATCGCCACCCCCGCGAGCACCGCCTGATCCACCCGCGGCTCGAGCAGCAGCGTGAGCGCCAGCGTGGTCCAGGCGATGGTCGCTTGGGTTCGGCCGAGCCGCCACAGCGTGGCGATGGGTTGGAGCCGCACCAGGTCGCGGACCGCCGCGATCACGATGCCCGCCAGCACGGCGCGCGGAAGGTCGGTCAGGAGCGGGGCGAAGGCGACCAGGCCGAGGGCGGTGAGACCCGTGACCAGGCCCGACCAGCGCGTGACGCCGCCCGCGAGGTTGAAGAGCGCCCCGCGCGAGAAGCTGGCGCCGACCGGGTAGGCGCCGAAGGCGCCGGCCCCGAGGTTGGCGAGCCCTTGGCTCACGAGCTCGCGGTTCGGGTCCCAGCGGCGGTGTCGGTCGGCGAAGCGACGCGCGATCGCCACCGGCTCCGCGAAGCCGACGAGCGCGATCACGAACGCGCCGACGACCAGTTGCGGCAGCAGGTGCCAGGGCAGCGATAGCTGAAGCCGCGGCCAGGCCGACCCGATGTCGCCGATCGCAGGCCCCAACACGCCGCCGCCCAGCCGCGCCACGACGATCCCCAGCACGACCGCGATCAGGGCTCCCGGGACCAGCGGGTGGATCCGGCGCGCACCCTGGATCAGGACCACGGTCCCGATGGCGGCGACGAGCGCGCCCCACGACCACTGGTCCGGCTGTGCGAGCGCCTGCGCCGCTCGGCCGAGCAGGCTGAGCCCGGTGGACGACGTACCGAGCGCCGCAGGCACCTGCGACGCCACGATCAACATCGCGGTGGCGAGCGTGAAGCCGCGCAGCACCGGTTGCGAGAGCACGAACGCGAGCGAGCCGCCGCGCAGCAACCCCAGCGTGAGCCGGATCGCGCCGACGAGCAGCGCCAGCAGCGCCGCCGCCCCGACGTATTCCGGTGAGCCGGGCGGCAGCTGCGTGGTCAACACGCCGAAGACGAGCAGCGCCGACATGGCCGTCGGTCCGGCTTGGATCGACGGGCTCGATGCGTACCAGACGGCCGCCAGCGGCGCGACGACCGCGGCGACGAGCCCGAGCTGCGCGGGGAGGCCGGCGAGCTCCGCGTACGCCAGGGACTGTGGCACGAGCACGAGCGCCACGGTGATGCCGGCCACGACGTCACCCGGGTGGAGGCGGCGGCGTGCGGCGGGGCGAGGTCTCGTCATCGGGGGTCGTCGCGATCATACGTGCCCAGCGGCGACGTAGGCTGGGATGATGCGTGCACCACCGTCAGCGCGGCGGCCCCGCGACCCCGTCGCCGCGCGTCGACGTCGTGAGTTGTGGCGCGCCGTCTACCTCCCCACCGTCGTGCTGTCGCTGGCCGAGGGGATGCTCGTGCCGGTGCTGCCGCTGTACGTCGCCGACCTCGGCGCGGGTTTCGCGCTGGTCGGTCTGGCGCTGGCGGCAGAGGCGATCGGCATGCTCCTGGGGGACGTCCCGGCCGGGTCGATCCTACGGCGCTTCGACCGCAAGGTGGTGATGCTCACGGGTGTCGGGGTGGTGGGCGTGGCGGTCGCTGCCATTCCGCTGTTCGGCTCCGTGGTGGCCGTGATCGTGCTGCGTCTGGTGGCGGGGCTCGGCGCCGCGATGTGGGGCCTGTCGCGCCACGCTTACCTGACGGAGTCGGTGGAGCCGGCGTCGCGGGGGCGCTCGATCGCGGCGTTCGGTGGCGCCAACCGCATCGGCATGCTGCTCGGGCCGGCCCTGGGCGGGGTGGTGGCCGGCGCGTTCGGGTTCGGCGCCGCGTTCATCGCGTTCGGCATCGTCGCGGCGCTCGCCTTCGGGCTGTGCGCGCTCTACCTGGAGCCGCGCTCGGCCACCGAGACCGGTCCGCGCCAGCGGATGGGCCACCGTGAGGCGCTGCGACACGTGTTGGTGCAGCAGCGCCGCCTGCTGATCACGGCGGGCGCTGGCCAGCTGTTCGCACAGATGATCCGGTCGGGCCGGCGCATCGTGCTGCCGCTGTACGGGTCGGCGCTGCTCGGGCTCGACGTGCAGGCGATCGGTTGGGTGCTGTCGATCGCCGCGGCGTTCGACGTGGCGCTCTTCCCGGTGGCGGGGGTGGTCATGGACCGTTGGGGTCGGAAGGCCGCCATCGTCCCGAGCTTCGTCATCCAGGCGCTGGGCATGGCGCTGGTGCCGCTGTCCGGTGGCGTCGTCGGCCTGGCGCTGGCCGGTGCCGTGATCGGCCTCGGCAACGGCATCGGCTCGGGGACGATGATGACGATCGCCTCTGACCTGGCGCCGCGCGACACCGTGGGGGAGTTCCTCGGCGTGTGGCGTCTGATCGGGGACGCTGGCGGCATGGGCGGTCCCGTGGCCGTCGGGGCCATCGCCGACGCGCTGACGCTCGAGACCGCCACGCTGGTGATCGCGGTCATCGGCCTCGGCGCGGCTGCGACGTTCGCGTTCGGCGTGCCCGAGACGCTGGGTCGGGCGCCGGTGGCAGCTCGCCGGGGCTGACGCCACGGTGACGCGTCAGTGCTGGGCGTCGCTCACCACCCGCAGGGGTTGCGGCCGGGGCCCGAGGCCGCGGCGGTGCCGCTCGAAGCAGGCGCGACACACGAAACGCCGGCGCGGGCGCCGGTAACGCGGCAGGCGAGCACCACAGCCGTCGCACACCAGGGCGTACGGAGCCGGTGGGACCGCGACCGCGTGCGCGGCGACGCACGGCGTCGGTGCCGCGCCGAGGCGGGTCGCCGCGGCGCGCCAGCGCGGCCCGTGCCCGGCGCCTGGCGTGAGCGCGTGCGCGATCTCGTGCAGGATCGTGTCGCGCACCACCGCCTCGTCGTTGAGGCGCGTGAGCGGTCCGGAGAGCGTCAGCGTGCGCTGGGCGTAGCGGCAGCTGCCCAGGCGACGCTTGGCGCGGTCGAAGGCGAAGCCCCAGTCGCCGACGCCGTGATGCTGCATGAGGTCGTGCGCGAGGCGGCGGGCGTCGGCGAGCTCCATGCGCGTCAGCGTACTGCCTTCGTGCCCGGGCCGGCCTGCGAGGCCGGCCTGGGCAGGGAGTACGTGGGCACGTGCGCAGGTGCGCCACCTGGCGCGGCGGTCACGCCCGCGCCTCGGTGACGCGCTGCGCTCGACTCGCGCGCAGCGCCTCGACGCCGCCGAGCGGCAGCGCCAACGCGACCAGCGCCACCACACCGGTGACGCGCACCAGGCCTGAGACCAGCACCCCCTCGACGGCGCCGCCGCCCAAGCCCGTGGCGAGGCCCGCGAACGCGAGCTCCTGCAGGCCGAGGTTGCCCGGCGTGACGGCGACGTAGGTGGCGAGTTGCAGCAGCACGTAGAACGCGACCACCTCGGCGAGGCCCACCGTGACGCCGAGCGCGGCGAAGCAGACCCACAGCATCACGACCGCCTGGCCGAAGGCCGCCGCCGTCCAGGCCACGACGCGGCCGACGTAGCGTGCGTCGCGCAGGCTCGCGAGCGTCACCTGGAGCATCTCGCTGACGCGCCCATGGAGCCAGGCCACCCAGCGGATGCGCTGCGGCGCCAGCGGGAGCAGGAGCGCCAGCACGAAGGGCGCGGCCAGCGTCGCGACGGCGGCCGCCCCGAGGGCGAGCCACAGCGGCACGTTGGACACGCTCACAGCGGGTTGCAAGGCGCCCAACAGCACGGCGCCGAAGGCGAAGTTCAGGACCATCGCCACCCACGGCGCGTTGACGAACGCCGCGAAGAAGCGGGTGTAGGGCACGTCGAAGCGGCGCTTGAGTTCGACGCCGCGGTACACGTTGCCCGCCTGGGGCACGAACAGGTTGAGGAAACGCCCCACCACGAACAGGCGCAGCCACGGCCAGAATCCCACCGCCCGGTCGGCGAGCTGTACGAGGACGACGTGGAAGCGCCCGCTCTGCATGACCAGGTACATGCCCTGCAGGGCCACCAGGACGGCCACGGCGCCGGCGTCGATCGCGCCGAGGAGCGCCAGGTCCTCGCCGCGTCGCACGGCGACGAACGCCGTCGCCGCGACGGCCGCGACGACCACGGCCCACGGCAGCCAGCGCCGAACCCAGGCGGGCACGGTGCGCGCGGCTGTCGAGGTGTCTGGCGGGTCGCTGGTGGTCGGCGGTGTCATCCTCACGCAGCCTAGCGTCACGCGGGCGCGCGACACCGTGTGCCGCCGCGCATCGCCGAACGTCCCTGGGCCGTTGGAGTGGGGCTTGCTACCGTCGAGCGGTGGCGACGGTGTCCTCGTCGGATGCCGCACTGGTCGCGGGCGCCCGCACGAAGGGGAGGTCGATCGCATGTACCGCAGCGCGCTTCCGCTATCGAGACCCATCGTCATCGCCCTCGTGCTCCTGGTCGTCCTGGGCGCAGGTGGGGCTGTGGTCTGGCGTGCGGTGGTGGGCCCTCCGGTCATGGTGCGCGCCGGTAACGGCCCGCACGTCTGCGTCATGTGCGTCGAGACAGCGCTGCCGAACTCCTTCGTCCTGCAGGCCGATCGAGTCAGCCGCTCGTACCGGGTGAGGCGTGACACCGCGTTGCTGATGCGCTTCGACGGCGGCTCGGTCGTCGTCGACGGCACGACGCTGTCGGCTGGTTGTCATGTCGTTCCCGTCGCCGAGGACGCGCGCATCGACTTCGAGGAGGCGCGTGGCGTGCTGGTGCGTTGGCCTGCTTCAGACGCCGATTGCGACGACCCCACCGGTACGACACGAGCGCCCCGGATACGCCTCGAAGTGGTGGGCGATGACGGGCTCGAACCGCCGACCTACCGCGTGTAAAGCGGCCGCTCTACCAACTGAGCTAATCGCCCGCGCACCGCCGAGTATACGCGGTCCGATCGGCGCGCATCAGGCCACGCGGCGCGAACGGCCACGAACGGCATAACGAACGGCGGAGCCGAAGCTCCGCCGCACGCTGTGGTGACCCCTACGAGATTCGAACTCGTGCCGCTACCTTGAAAGGGTAGTGACCTAACCGCTAGTCGAAGGGGCCTCG
>REEJ01000246.1 GCA_007695125.1 Trueperaceae bacterium
CCGATGCATTCGTGTTGATG
The DNA here is from genome assembly GCA_007695125.1 of Trueperaceae bacterium. Classification (GTDB taxonomy): domain Bacteria; phylum Deinococcota; class Deinococci; order Deinococcales; family Trueperaceae; genus CSSed10-48. The sequence goes on from REEJ01000246.1 coordinate 21, forward strand.
CCTTGATGCCCACATGCGCGCCTCCATCACGCTCGCATGACCGAAGCGCGGGTTGGCCGGAGGCATCGGCCACACGAGCAGCGGTGGGCTCTACCTCGCCGACATGGGCGCGCCAGCGAGCGCCTACACCGGAGCGACGATGGGGCTGCGCGCGCCGGACGCGTCCGGCGCGTAGACCGCCCCACGTGGCATGGCCATCAGGTGGAATGGCTTAGCGATCGAGTTCGTCGTCGAACACCTCCCGCTGCTGATACCGCGCTCTCGCCGGGGCGGGCTCGACCACCGCCGGCGGCTCGCCGGCCTCGACCATGCGCGCCAACAGCCGTTCGCGCAGGTGCTCGGCGACGCGAGCGTGGTTGGCCTGTCCGATGAGGTTGTCGAGCTCGTACGGGTCGTGCTCGAGGTCGTACAGGTAGGCCTCCACGTAGCGTTCGGCGTGGGCGTCGTGCCACGGATCGGCGTCGGGCGCGCTCACGCCGTACTTCCAGCGGCGCGTACGCAGGCCACGTCCGACCTCGCTTTCGCTGATCTGGAAGAACAGCTCGTCGCGCCAGGGAGCACCCGGATCGCGCACCAACGGCAGGATCGAGCGCCCCTCGTGCCGTTCGGGGCGCTCGAGACCAGCGGCGTCGGTGAGGGTGGCCGAGAGGTCGAGGATCGACACGATCTGCTCGATGCGCCGCCCGGAGTCGAAACCGGGGCCGGTCAGGACGGTCGGGACGCGCAAGGAGGCGTCGTGGCCAGATCGCTTGTACTCGTCGTTGCGGGTCTTGAAGTGGTTGCCGTGATCGGAGGTGAAGAGCACCACCGTATCTTCGCGCAGACCGAGGCTGCGCAGGGCGTCGAGGAGGCGCCCGAAGGCCTCATCCAGGCGCCGCACCATGCCGTAGTAGCCGGGCAGGTGCTGCTGCGTCGATCCGCCCAAGGCGCGCAGGTCGGGCGGCGTCCACGCGTCGAGGTAGGGCTCGAGCGAACCCTCCGGTGGCGGATAGGCATCGACATGGTTCTGGTGATGCGGCTCGAGGAACGACAAGAACAGGAAGAACGGCTCGGCCTGGTGCTCGTCGACGAAGCGGATGGCGGCGTCGGTGAGCGCGTCGACGCGGTAGCCCGGCAACTTGTGCGGCTGCTGCTCCTCGTCGAACACCACGGTGTGGTACGCGTCGGAGGTGAACTCGAGCTTGTTGGCGGCGAGCCACGCCTCGTAGCCGCCGCGCTCCGCGGGCCCGACCGGCTCGCCCGACGCCAGGTGCCACTTGCCGATGTAGCCCGTGTGATAGCCGGCCGCGCGGAAGCTGTGCGCGAGCGTCGGAGCGTCGCTCGGGAGCGTGACGCCATTGCGGTAACAACCGGACTGGGTGGCGTAGAGGCCGGTCTGCATGCACGCACGCGAAGGACCGCAGACGGGTTGCACGGTGAACGAGCGCGCCACGTGCGTTGCGTACGCCGCGACGCGGTCGAAGGTCGGCGTCAGAGCACTTCGGTTGCCGTGCACGCCGGTGGTGTCCCAGCGCTGCTGGTCGGTGAAGAAGACGATGACGTTGGGTCGCTCGTCGCGGGGCGCGCGGGCGCCGGGCGCGATCGCGAAGGTGATCTCGTCCTCGGGGTACGTGAGGGGGGTGTCGTCAGGGTCGCTCATGGTCTCATCCTCGAGTCTGTGCCGTCGAACGGCGGTGTGCGGTCGCCGTTCATCCCTTCACCGCGCCCATGGTCATCCCCTTGATGATGTGGCGTTGGGCGAAGAGGACCAAGATGATCGCCGGGATCGCCGCGAGCATTGTCGCAGCTGCCATCTCACCGTAGCGCAGGTCCCACTCCTGCACGAAGCTGGCGATGCCGATGGGGATCGTGCCGCCACGTGGCGTGCTGGTGAGCACGAGCGCGAACAGGAAGTCCTTCCACGAGAACACGAAGGTGAGGATCGCAGTCGCGTACAGGCCGGGGAGCGTGATCGGGAGCGCGACGCGCCAGAACGTACCGGCACGCGAGCAGCCGTCGAGCGAGGCCGCCTCCTCGAGCTCCCTCGGTATCTCTGCGAAGAAGCTTTGCAGCAACCACACGGCGAATGGCAGCGTGAGCACTGAGTGTGCGATGACGAGCACGGCTGGCGTGTCGAAGAGCCCGATCTGCCGCGCGATCAGGTAGAAGGGTCCAGCGAAGGTGATCGGTGGGAGCATGTAGACGAACAGCAGCCACCCCAGGATCAGCGCGCTGACACGCTTCGGCCAGCGGAAGCGACTCAACGTGTACGCGCCTAGGCTGGCGATGAACAGGACCAGCAGCGTGCTACCGATCCCGGCGATCAGGCTGTTGACCGTGAGTTGCCCGAACACCGCGCGAGACCCCTCGAACAGTCGCTCGTAGTTCACCAGGGTTCGCTCGAAGTCGAAGAAGCGTCCCGAGATGATGTCGCGGCGGAACTTGAACGAAGTGAAGGCGGTGAAGACGATCGGCAGCAACGTGATCAGCACCGCGCTCATCAGAACACCGTGGCGGAAGAGCGGCCCTGCGCGAAGCCTCATGCCTCAGCCTCCACCCGCCGCGAGAGCTGTTGGTAGACGATGACGAACGTCGACAGGATCAGGGCCGTCAGCAGCGTCAGCATGCCACCGTAGCCGACACGGAACTGCTGGAAGAAAACCTTCTCGATGTAGATGTTGATCATCTCGGTGGCCGTGCCAGGACCGCCACCGGTGAGCAGATAGGGTACGTCGAAGACCTTGAACGCCAAGATGGTGCGCATCATCAGCGCCACCACGATCGTGGGCTTGAGGATCGGCAGCACCACGTCGCGGAAGACCTGCCACGGGCTGGCGCCGTCGACCTCGGCGGCCTCGCCCAGTTCGATCGGGATCGACGAGACGCCCGCGAGGAAGATCAGGAACATGAAGCTCGTCCAGTGCCAGACGTCGACGAGCATCACCATCGGCAGTGCCAACGATGGGCTCGCCAACCACGGTGGTCCACCGATACCGAACGCCAGCAGGGCCTGGTTCACGACGCCGTAGTTGTAGTCGAGCATGAGGCGCCAGAGCGCGCCGATGGCGATCGGCGGCAACAAGAGAGGCACGATGAAGACGGTCTTGTAGAAGGTCCCGAGCGTGCGGGTCTGGTTGACGAGATACGCGAGCAAGAGGCCGAGCGCCGCCTCGATCGGCACGACGACGACGGTGAAGATCAGTGTGTTGGTGAAGGCGATCCGGGCGACCCGGTCAGCGGCCAGCGTCCGCAGGTGGTCGAGCCCGACGAAGGTCCAGGTGGTGCCCCCGCTCACGAGACCGACGTCCGAGAACGCCATGCGGACCAGCTGGACGGCCGGGTAGAGCGTCAAGACGAGCAGGGCCACGACCAACGGAGCGATCGCGATGAGGGGAAAGTGTTCGTTCAGGAGCCGACCCATGAAGGGTCGGCTCCTTGCGGCTGGAGAGGGAGGTCTGGCCACGGATCGCCTCCGGTGTGCTCAGTCGAGCGGCGCGAGGTCGTAGCCACCGCCGGCCATGATGCGGTGGATCTCCTGTGCCGCGGTCTGCAACGCCTGTTCGGGCGTGACCTGTCCCAGGAGCGCGGCCGCAACCTGCTCGGCGAAGGCCTGGATGATCTGCGGCGCCTCGGCGACGCGCGGCTGCGCCTGGATGAAGGGGGTGCTATCGGCCATCGCCTGCATCCAGCGGAAGCCGTCCTCCTGGCCGAGCGCCTCGTACACGTCCTGGCGCACGGGGATGGCACCCGCACGGGCGTACAGCATCTGGGCCTCTTCGGTCAGCGCCCAACGCATGAAGTCGAGCGCGGCCTGCTTGCGTGCGTCGGGCAGGTTCTGCGGAATCCCCATCACCCAGATGCCCGACATGGTGGAGCGCGTGTCGGCCGTGGGGCCGGGGACGATGGTCGCGCCCACGAGTCCCTGCACGATCGACTGCTCGGGGTTCTCGAAGTTCGGCGCGGCGGCGCCGACGACGTGCGCCATCGCGGCGCGACCGCTCTGCATCAGTGAGAGCGCCTCGGCCTGGCTGACGCTCGCGTAGTTCCCGGGACCGTAATCACGGTTCAGCTGGATGTAGCGCTCGAGCGCGGCGACGCCCTCGGGGTCGGCGATACCCACGCGCCAGGTGCCGCTCTCGTCGACGTCGATCACTGATGCGCCGAAGCCGCGCAGGTACGACTGGAACTCCCAGTCGGTGGGCGCAGTGCGCGTGACCAGGCCGACGCGAGAGGGTGGTTCGTGCAGCACTTGCGCGGCAGCCTCGACGTCGTCCCACGTGACCGGCGCGTCGAGACCCGCCTCTTCGAACAGGTCGGTGCGGTAGAAGAGCAACTGGATGTTGCCGTTGATCGGCAAGCCGTAGAGCTCGCCGTCTGCAGTGGAGTAGCCGATGTCGCTGTTCCAGCGCGTGGCGTACGCGTACTCGATCACCTGCGGATCGAGCTCGAAGTCTGGGTCGATGTCCAGGATCGGCGTCACCAGACCGGCGCTGTAGAACAGCGAGTACCACTGCTCGTTCAAGTTGATCAGGTCGAACTCGCTCTCGCCTGCCGTGACGGCGTTGCGCGAGCGCTGCAGCATGCCCGGGAAGGGAGTGACGTTGAGGTTGACCTGGTGCCCGGTCTCGGCGACGTAGGCGTCGACGAGGGCCTCGAAGCCGGCGAACCAGGGGGACTCGTTGATCAGGATCGTGATCGGCGGGTGCTCCTGGGCGAGCGCTTGGCTCGGTGCCAAAGCGATCGCGGCGAGGAGTGCAAGGAGCCAGTGCAGTCGTGGGCGGATGCGCATGTGTTGGTCCTTTCTCAGTACTGGGCGTGGGGAGCGTCTGCAGAAACGTCGGTCGAGGCGCCGTCGATCTCGGTCACATGTGGTCTCCTTCCGGTAGGAACAGGGACGACGAGCGGGTCGGCGAACGGGAGGTGTTGGCGCAACGCGAAGAGCGCAGCGCCGCGCGCCCCTGCCTCGGGCCGGGGCAAGGCGGAGAAGGTGAGGCTGGTGGCGGCGGCAAGCGTCGGCTGCAGCAGCGCACACGTGCGCTCCAGGAGCCGGGTACGGAACACCGGTCCGCCGGCGGTGGCGAAGCCGCTCAGGACGACATGGGGCTGTTCAAAGGTATTGATGACGTTGGCGAGGCCGATCGCGAGGAAGCGCTCGATCTCGTCCCGAGCCGCCAGGTCGCGTGCGCCGACGCCGTCGTCGAGCAACCGGGCGATGGTGCGAGCGATGGTGTCGTCCTCGTCATGGGCCGACACGGCCTCGGCATGGCGTAGGAGTGCCCGCCCCGAGACGTACTCCTCGAGGCAGCCGCGGTTCCCACACAAGCAGAGCCGTCCGTCGGGTACCACGGTCGTGTGCCCTACCAGGCCGGCATTGCCGAAGCGACCTGCCAGCGGGTGGCCCGCACGAACCGCCCGGACCCCCAGCCCGTAGCCGAAATCGAAGAAGAGGAAGTCGCCGCCCACGTGGGCCACCCCGACGTGGAGCTCGGCCAGGGTGAGCGCGTCGATGTGGTGGTTGAGGACCACCGGCCGCTCGAGCAGGCGCTCGAGCTCGGAGCGCACCGGCACGTCGTGCCAGTCGCGCAGGCGCGGCGTCGCGAGCGAGAGCCCGGCGTCGCGGTCGATGAAGCCCGAGATCGCTAGGCCGGCATGGACCAGACGCGAGCTCACGCCAGCGTGCTGATCGAGGAAACGTTGCGTGAGCTGGTGTAGCTCGTGGTGCACGGCGGCAGGCGGACCGAGGCCCTGGATCGCGCTGTGCTCGCTGGCGACGGTGGAACCGCTCAAGTCCAGGAGCGCGAAGGTGACGGAGGGGATCTCGACCGCGACGCCGAGGACGTAACCAGCCGACGCGTCGTACTCGAACAGGGTCGGCGGGCGGCCACCACTCGAGGCGCCGACGCCGCGTCGACGCACCAATCCAGCGCGCTCGAGCGAGCCGAGCCACTTCAGCACGGTCGGCTGCGAGCGCCCAGTGTCACGCACGAGCTGGTCCATCGACGCCACGCCATGCCGACGCAGGTGGTTGAGCACCAGGATCCTGTTGCTCTCTCCGAGGCGCTGTGACATGGCACGCTTCACCTGGCTACGAGTCCCCCTTCGACCAGCACACACGTCGCCGTCATCGGCTCGATCACTTGATGTCAACATCTTTGTCTAAAGTGGTTGATAAAGTCAACCCGGACTCGCCGCCGCCGAGACACAGGACAGGAGCACGACGATGCACCGCACCTACTGGGGTGACCTCCACAGCCACTGCGCCATCAGCTACGGGACCGGGAGCCTCGAGCGCGCGCTGCGTGCCGCGGCCGGCCACCTCGACTTCGCTTCGGTCACGGGCCACGCCAGCTGGCCCGACATGCCCACCGATCGCGCGCGCTATGCCGACGTGATCGACTACCATCGCGACGGCTTCGACCGCTTCGCCGCGCTATGGCCGACGGTGCAGGCGGTCACCGAGCGCCATCACGTCCCCGGCACGTTCGTGCCGATCCTGAGCTGCGAGTGGCACTCGATCGCCGTGGGCGACCACAACGTCTACCTGCCTGGCGCCACCGGTCCCATACCTGCCGGCGACGATCTGGTGGCGCTCGCTCGAGCGGCGCCAGCTGGATCGCTGCTGGTACCGCACCACGTAGGCTACGGACCTGGCGCTCGCGGCATCGATTGGGACGCCTTCGACGCGGCACGCTCGCCGGTGGTCGAGGTGGTCTCCACCCACGGAGCGTCCGACACCGGCAGCGGCGCCGTTGCGAGCTTCCACACCATGGGTCCGTACCACGCTGCGGGAAGCGTGGAGGCGGGGTTGCGCCGAGGCCATCGCTTCGGGTTCGTCGGCGGCAGCGACCACCACGCCGGCTACCCCGGCCACCACGGCAGTGGCCGTACGGCCGTGCTTGCCGCGGAGCTCACGCGCGAGGCGATCTTCGACGCGCTCCGCGAACGTCGCTGCTACGCGGTCACCGGTGACAAGATCATCCTCGCATTGCACATCGAAGACGCCCCGATGGGCAGCGCATTGCAACGACCTCGTGCCCGGCACGTGCGGGTCGAGGCGCGTGGCGAGGACGCCATCGAGGCACTGGAACTCGTCCGCAACGGCGCGGTGGTCGCGTCGGCCAGGAGCGACACCAACACCGCTGACGTGCACGCACGCGGCACGTGGAAGGTGCGGCTCGATTGGGGCTGGGGTGAGAAACATCTGCCGGTCGAGTGGCACGGTGAGGCGCGCGTCCGAGGGGGCGCGCTGCGGCGCGCCGAGCCGATGTTCCGCGGCGAAGAGGTCCTCGACCCGCGCGACGCGCACCATGGCGAGACCGGCGACGATCCCGAGCACGCGCTGGATGCGTGCCGTGACGACGCGGTCCAGTGGCGGTCGCGCACCCGCGGCAACCCGCACCCGCGCGTCCCGAGCACGGCCGGGGTCGTCCTCGAGATCGACGGTGACGGCCACACCACGCTCGATATCCGTGTCAACGACCTCTCGGTACGACACACCTTGGCCGAGTTGGCCCAGGGCGCCGTCGCCCATCGGCTGCGCGGATGGCTCTCCGAGGCGCTGCTGGTGCATCGCGCCGTCCCGGAGACCGCCTTCACCGCCCGCCTCGACCTGGTCGACGAGGGCGAGCGCGACGTCGACGTCTACCGGGTCCGGGTACGCCAATCCAACGGCGAGCGGGCGTGGAGCAGCCCGATCTGGGTCGAGCGCGGCTGACCACGGTCACGATGGCGCCTCGATGGTAGGCCTCTGTCGAGGGCACGCGGCGTTCGGGCACCACCACGCCGCGACCCGTGTAGCACGTCGGTTTCGCTCACCGTCGGCGTCGTCGCGGCGCTCACCCTCCCACGCCCGGTCTCCAACGCGACTAAGCGCACGCTAATCGGCGCCCACCTACGGTGACGCTCGAAGCGGCACGGACAGCGTCGACGATCCCACGTGACCCCGGCCGCACGGAGGGAACACCATGCCGACACGCCGTTGCACCTCGAGCCTCCCCTCACGGTCGCAGTCGATCGCCCTCGCGCTCGCCATCGCACTGACCGTCGCCTGCGCTCCGACGACGGACGCCGGACCGAGCACGCCCTCGCCCGGAACCGCGCCGACGCCCCGACCGGCCAGCGCACCCGCCGCCACGCCGAGCGCAACGCTGCCGGACGTCGACTTCGTCATCGCCGTCCAAGCGACCGCCCAGGGCTTCGACCCGCGCGAACGCATCGATCCGATGTCGCTCCAGCGCATGCTCGTGGTGATGGAGCCGCTCGTGACGCTCGATGCGTCGCTCTCACTGAAGCCGCGCCTGGCCACGGCCTGGGAGGTCGGCGACGGGGGACGGGTCGTCACGATGCGCCTGCGTGACGACGTCGCCTTCCACGACGGTTGGCGCTTCACCTCCACCGACGTGCGCTTCACGATCGAGACCGGCGCCGGGCCCGATCGTCAGGGCACCGTCCGGCCCGTCGCCACGCTCGTCGAACGGGTCGAGACGCCCGATGACCAGACCGTGGTGTTGCACCTCACGCGGCCCGCGGCGCACGTGCTGTTCGAGCTCACCCGCATGCCCATCGTCCCCGCCACCGCTGCCGAGGACTTCGACACACGCCCGGTCGGCACCGGCCCGTACGCCTTCGAGGCGCACGCGCCCGGCAGCCGACTGGTGCTCCGCCGCAACGACGCCTACTGGGGCGACCACACCGGCCCGGAACGCATCGCGTTCGACGTGATCTCCCGCAGCGCAGACACCGTCGACGCCGTGCTCGCGGGACGCGTGCAACTGGCCCACCGTGCGTTCGAGGCCGCGGACATCCAGCGACTGACGGGCGCGGCCGGCGTCACGGTCGAACGGGTCGCCAACACCACCGTGACGTACCTCGGCTTCGACACGACCACCGCACCGCTCGACGACGCACGCGTCCGGCGCGCGCTCAGCATGCTGGCGCCGCGCGATGAGATCGTCTCGGACGTGCTGCACGGCAACGGGGTCGCGTCGCTGTTCATGGTGCCGCCGTCGGCCGCGTGGGTGCAGGGGGCCGACACGGCGCTGCTCGGCGGGCGCACCGAGGCCGAAGTGCTGCTGGCCGAGGCCGACGCACGCTTCGATCGGCCGCTCGTGCTCGTGACCAACACCAGTGAGGTGCGCGAAGCGACGGCCGCTCGCATCGTCGCCGCCTTCGCGAACGTCGGCATCGAGGTTCGGACCGAGATCGTCGACTTCCCGACCTACCTGCGACGGCTGAACGACGGCGACTACGACCTGTTCGTGCTGGGCGGCGTGACGACCGGCAACCCGAGCACCGCGATCAACACCGCCCTGAACTACGAGGTCGTCGCCCCGGACATCAGCGCCCTCCTCGACCAGGCCGCAACGATCGACCCGACCAGCGACGAGGGCGTGGCCACGTACCGCGCTGCGTACGCCGCGACGCTCGAGTCGTCACCGCGCGCATTCCTCCACCTGGGCGTCAACGTCGGTGTGATGCCCGCTGGCCTCGGCGGCTGGGCGCCCCACCCGGCCGACGCTCATGCGTACCAGGACCTGCACCGGCTCGACCTGCGATGACGGGCGGAGGGCCCGAGGGTGGCGTCGCCGCTACCCTGCGCTCCCCGCGGGGGCGCCGAGCCTGTGCGTCACGACGTCCAGGACCTCATGGACCAGCGGGACGTTGATGACCGCGGTGTTCGCGCGATCGCGACACCATGCTTGCCGATACTCGCGTCATGGCCCCCTTCCTCGATCTCGGCCGAGATGGCGTACAGGCGCTCGATCACGGGCGGGCCGTCGATCCGTCCAGCACCTGACCCCGCGGTCGCGGGCTGCATCCAACGCGTGCATGATTGACAGGAACGCTCAACCATTTCTAGACTGTCGCTCACCTCGGAGGGAGGCCCCCATGTCCCGCACCCGCTCGCTCGCCGCCGCGCTGCTCACAGCGCTGGCGCTATCGATCCCCATCGCCCACGCCCAGACCGCCACCGTCGTCGTCCCGCAAGAGCCCGGCAGCCTGCTGCCGCACTTCGACCTGCTCAGCATCGCGCACGAGGCCCAGAACCTCGTCTTCCAACGCCTGTTCGTCATCGGCCCCGATGGCGACTACCTCCCCGAACTCGCAGCCGAGGTCCCCACGCTCGAGAACGGCGGCCTCAGCGCCGACGGCACCACCTACACCGTCCACCTGCGCCCCGAGGCGCGCTGGCACGACGGCACGCCCGTCACGGCGGCCGACGTGATCTACACCTGGCAGGTCATCACCGACCCCGACCTGCCCATCCCCACCCGCACCGTCTGGCAGGACATCGAGTCGATCGAAGCGGTCGACGACCACACCCTGATCGTCAGCTTCCCCGGCCCGAACGTCACCTTCCTCGGCGCGGCCGCCTTCGCCGGCGCGTACGTCCTCCCCGCCCACCTGCTCGATGGGACCGACCTCAACGCATCGCCCTTCCACCGCCAACCCATCGGCAGCGGCCCCTTCCGGTTGGTCGAGTGGCAGGCGGGCACGCTGCTGCGCTTCGAGCGCGTCGACGACCACTGGGCCGGACCGGCCGAGCTCGAAGGCATCGTGATCCGGGTGGTGCCGGGCGCCGAGGCGCAGCGCGCCCTGCTGGAGCGGGGCGAGGTCGACCTGGTGCTGCAGCTCGCCATGACCGAGCTCCCCTTCGTGAACGCGCTGACCGGCTACGAGGCGGTGCCGGTGCCGACCTTCGCCAACTGGCAGGTCTGGCTGAACAACGAGGACCCCGTGCTCGACGACGTGCGCGTGCGCCGGGCGCTCGTGCACGCCATCGACCGCGACCTGATCGCCGACGCGCTCCTTGGCGGCCTCACCGAGCCGAGCGACGCCGCCTTGCCCGCCGGCCACTGGGCGCATGCCGACGACGTCCCCACGTACGCCTACGATCCTGAGTCCGCCGAGCAGCTCCTCGAAGAGGCAGGTTGGACGCGACCGTCGGCCGGCGCGGTCCGGACCCGCGACGGCTCCGAGCTCGAGATCGAGGTCATCAACATCGCCGGCCAGGCCGACCGACTGCAGGTGATCCAGGCGATCCAGTCGTTCTGGCGGGAGGTTGGCGTGCGCGCCGAGGTGCGCTCGGTCGACGCCGCCTCGTTCGTGCCCACCCTCA
>REEJ01000249.1 GCA_007695125.1 Trueperaceae bacterium
ATCGACGACTGATCGCAACCGGCCCCCGCCGCTCTTCGCGCGCCACCGACGTACCTCGTCGGTGGCGCGCCGCCGTGTGGAGGGCGAGCGCGCCGGGCGCGCAACCAAAGTCCGGATGGGCCCCCTCAGCGACCACCCGCGGCCCGCGATCGAGAACCGCGACTACTGGAACGGCATGGCGCACGACTGGGTCGCGGCGGGCGAGCGCTCCTGGCGTCAGGACGAACCGACCTGGGGGACGTGGGCGGTGCTGGAGCGCGACCTCGAGATGCTGCCGAGCGACATGAGCGGCATGCGCGCCGTCGAACTCGGCTGCGGGACGGGGTACGTGTCGGCCTGGATGGCGCGGCGCGGCGCCGACGTGACGGGGATCGACGTGTCGGAGCGCCAGCTCGAGACGGCGCGGCGGCTCGCCGACGAGCACGGCGTGGCGCTCACGCTGCTGCACGGCAGCGCCGAGGCGACGCCGTTCGACGACGAGACCTTCGACTTCGCCATCAGCGAGTACGGCGCGGCGATCTGGTGCGACCCGGACGCATGGATCCCCGAGGTGCACCGGATCCTGAAGCCCGGGGGGCGCCTGGTGTTCCTCGGCAACCATCCGTTGTCGCTGGTGTGCGCCCCACTCGATGGCAGCCACGTGAACGAGCGCCTGGCGCGGCCGTACTTCGGCATGCGGGTGTTGGACTGGACCGCGGTCGACGTCGATCCAGGCGGGATCGAGTTCTGCCTCGGTCACGCCGACTGGTACGCGCTGTTCCGCCGTGTCGGCTTCGCCGTCGAGGACTACCGGGAGCCGCGCCCGGCGGAGGGCGCCGCCGGCAGCCCCTTCTTCGTGCCCGCCGAGTGGGCCCGGCAGTGGCCGAGCGAGCAGGTGTGGAAGGTCCGCAAGCCCGTCATGGCGGAGGTGATGGCATGACGCTCGATCACATCCTCATCGCCGGTCCGGAGCTCGAACCGCTCGAGGCGCTGGTGCGTGAGCGCACCGGGGTGACGCCCGTGCGCGGAGGGCGGCACCTGGGGCACGGCACCCAGAACGCGATGGTCGGCCTCGGTACGGGCCACTACCTCGAGTTGCTGGCCGTGGACCCAGCGCAGGGCGGCGGACCGTTCGCCGCGACCATCGCGCACCTGCGCGCTCCCGCGCTCCATACCTGGTGCGCGCTGGCGGGCACGGCCGCGACCGTCGCCGAGCGTGCCCGCGCGCTCGGCTTGACGCCGCGGCGCGAGCGGATGCAGCGTCGTCGACCCGACCGCAGCATGCTCGTGTGGGAACTCGTCTTCGTGGACGGTCACCCGTACGGTCCGTTGGTGCCGTTCTTCATCGACTGGCAGAAGTCGAAGCACCCTTCCGCCGCGTTGCCGCGCGGGGTGACATTGTCGTCGCTCGTGCTGACGCACCCTGACGCCGACGGCCTCAGCGCTCTGCTGACGAGCCTCGGCGGCGTGCCGGAGCCGGTGCGCGTGGAGCGCGGGGAGGCGCCGGGCATCGCCGCCGAGCTGCGCTTCGAGGGCGGCACGTGGACGGTCGAGGGGCCGGCGGCCGACGCCGGCGACCCCCCAGCCAGCGGCTCCGCCTAGGTCGGACGCGCCCGGTCCCGCTCTGGCCTGTGGTATGGGAACGCCGCCGGGCGGGCCCCGCCCACTCGGGCCCCGCTCACTCGGCCCCGAGCCCGCGCACCAGCTCGTCGAACTCGTCTTGGAGCGCCGCGCGCTCGTTCGCGAGGGCATCGAGCCGTTGGCCGATCTCGGCCAGCGTGTCCTCCTGCTCGGTCAACTCGGCGACGTAGCGGCGGTACAGGGTGGAGGTCCGATCGAGCGCCGCCATGTTCTGACGCACGCGCGCCTGATCGTCGACGATCGCGTTGCGACGCGCGCGTTCGTTCGCGATGGCCCGGTCGACCCGGACCAGCTCGCGCTGCAGCGCGGCGATCGCCTCGAGCTGCGCGCGCGTGTCGTCGTCCAGTTCGAGGTCTTGCAGGTAGACCTCGATGCGCTCGAGCGGCACGCTCGACACCGCGACGCGGCGCGAGTCGACGCGCTCGAGCACGACCTGCAGCGCGCACGGCTCGGCGCCTTCGCAGCGCACGTGCTGGGCGACGCTCGGGTCGGTCGGGCCCGCGGCGTCGTCGACGTCGTCGGCGACCAGCGACACGCCGAAGCGGTAGGCGTCCGGCGTCATGGTCGGCGCGGGCGTGGGCGACACGACGTCGAAGCCGCTGCGGCGAGGGTGCTCGATCACCACGAAGCGCGTGACGTCGCCTCGGGGCGCGAGTCGATAGGTGGTCACGAGGCGGCTGCGGTGCTCGCTCACGAGCAGGGCACCGTCGAATCGCACCGACACCACCCGCTCGGGCTCCGAGCGCGACTCGACGTCGAGCGCGATCTCGAGGTCGACGGCGTAGGCGAGCAGCCGGTCGTCACCCGGGACGAGGTCGGGGACGAGCGCCGTGCCCGTGAAGCCGCCGACGTCGAACACGGTGACGGGCCCCGGCGCCAGGTGCAGCCCCGAGTCGTTCACGATGCGCACGGCGCGCAGCGGATGGCGCGCGTCGACGCGGGCGTCGAACAGCGCGACCTCGTAGGCCGTCACGTCGGCCCGTAGGATCGGGACCAACACCGATTCGAAGCGCCGCACGGTGACGGGGTCGCGCACGGTGTAGCTGAAGGTGGCGCCGGTGGCGCCGCCGTCGGCCACCGCCTCGACGCCTGCGCCGAACGCGGCCTCGGCCGCGACGGCGGAGTCCATCATGGTCGCCGGCGCGGGGGCGGCCATCAGCGAGCGCGACATCTCGCTGTCGACCGCACCGGCGTCGGTCGGCGGCACGAAGCCGGCGGCGACGGCGCTCTCGATGCGCGGCCGCTCGGCGTACACCGGCTCGAACAGCGCGCTGACGAACGACGCGGGCTGCCCGGCGACGAACGTGACCTGAACGTCCTCGAAGTCGAGGCTGGTCGGGTTGTCGAAGATCGCCCAGCCCTGCAGGTCGGCCGCGCCGTCGTCCGGGCCCAGCACGAGACGGTAGCTGGTCTTCCACACCGGCATCTCGCGCAGGTAGCCGACGCGCACCTCGCGCTCGCCGGCGCCGCTCAGCGTGATGCGAACGGGGACCTCGGCCGCGTCGCGGTAAGCCGCGATCGCTTCGAGCGCGGCGTCGATCTGGGCGCGCAGCGTCTCGCTCTCGAACGCCAGGTCGCGCACCTCGGCGAGATCGACGCGTTGCAGCCGACCGCCGTCGAACACGGTGAGGTACGCGCTCGGCGCCTCGCCGGCGACGCTCACGCGTTCCACGCCGAGGATGACGCCCTCGATCTCGACGTCGGTCGTCACGCGCACGCGCTCGCCGCGGGCCTGCGTCAGGACCTCGGCGAGGCTCGGATCGCGCGACAGGTCGATCGGGTACGAGCCGAGGATCCGTGCGAGGGGGTCGCGTGTGCCGTAGCGGACGCCTTCGACGCGGCCGCCGCCCAGGTCGGCGACGACCAAGCTCTGCAGCAGGTCGTCCATCGCCTCCGGGGGCACGCGCAGCTCGACCGCGGCGTCGCCGTCGACGGCACCGCCGTGCTCGACGTACGCCACGCCGGTGCTGAAGATCACCACGCGCGTGACCGGGAGCTGGACGCCGTCGGGCACGAGGGGTTGGGAGGAGGCGGCAGCGAGCGAGGCGGCGACGAGGATCGACGCCACCACTCGCGGCCACGCCGGACGCAGGCGTGCGGGTGTGGTCATGTCCCCATGGTACGGGCGGCGAATCACCGTATCATCACGTCATGCACACGCCGATCGCTGGACGGACGCCGCTGCTCGCACTCGCGTGCGCTGCGGTCGTGGCGCTCGCCGCGTGTGCGCCGGCGACCGGGCTGCAGTCGGACGGCAGCGTCGTCGTGCGCGCGGAGCGCGCTGGCGCCGGGTGGGAGGCGAGCGTCCCGCCTGCGTTCGTCGCACGGACGCTCGTGATCACGCGGCCGTGGGCGCGCGCGGTGGACGTGCCGCGTGGCTTCGTGCCACCGCCCGGGACGTGCCGCGTGTGGCGAGCCGACCGTGCGCCGGCGCTGCAGCGTCCGTTCGAACCCTGCCCCTTCGGGACGCCCGACCTGCCTGCTGGCTCGTACCTGATCCGGGGCTGACGATCCTTCGCGTCGCTGACGGTGGTTAACACCGTTCTTTGGGCAGTGCGGCGCTCTCCGTCGGAAACGGCGTAGCCAAGGCGTGATTCGACGGTCACCAACCCTCCGAAACGAGGTGACGCATGCGACCCCACGACGAAGACGCCCCCCTCGCACTCGTGCCCACCGGCCGGTTCCTGATCTTCCCTCAGGTGTCGCGTCCGGTGTTCATCATCAGCGCCTCGGTCATCCTGGCGCTGATCGCCTTCGCCGCGGTCTTCACGGGGCCGGCAGAGGCGGTGTTCGCCGCCACGCAGGCCTGGATCACCGACGTGTTCGGCTGGTTCTACGTCCTCGTGGTGACGCTGTTCCTCGTGTTCGTCGTCTACCTGGCCTTCAGCCGCTACGGCCCCGTCCGTCTCGGCGACGCGTTCGAGTCGCCGCGCTTCACCCTCGCTGGCTGGTTCGCGATGCTGTTCAGCGCCGGGATGGGGATCGGCCTGCTGTTCTGGAGCGTTGCGGAGCCGATGTACCACTACCTGCAGCCGCCGACGGGCGGGGCTCCGGACGCCACGGAGGCCTTGCGCTACACGTTCTATCACTGGGGGCTCCACGCGTGGTCCGTCTACTGCGTGGTCGGCCTCGCCATCGGCTACTTCGCCTACCGTCAGAAGCTCCCGATCACCATCCGGTCGGCCTTCTACCCGCTCCTGGGCGAGCGCATCTACGGGCCCATCGGGCACGCGATCGACTCGTTCGCGATCTTCGGCACGATGTTCGGGGTCGCCACCTCGCTCGGCTTCGGGGTCCTGCAGATCAACTCCGGCCTCGACTACCTGCTCGGCATCGGTGAGTCCGCGTGGCTGCAAGTCGCGATCATCGCGTTCGTCACGCTCCTGGCGACCGGCTCGGTGCTCCTGGGCCTCAGCAAGGGCATCCAGCGGCTGAGCCAGTTCAACATCGCTTTGAGCGTGGCACTGCTGCTGTTCGTGCTCGTAGCCGGTCCGACGCTCTTCCTGCTGCGGTTCCTGGTCGAGGGCATCGGCGACTACGTGCAGCACCTGCCCGGCCTGAGCCTCTGGAACGACGCCGTCGCGCAGAGCGGCTGGCAGGACGGTTGGACGATCTTCTACTGGGGCTGGTGGATCTCCTGGGCGCCGTTCGTCGGCATGTTCATCGCTCGGGTGTCCCGAGGGCGCACGATCCGGGAGTTCGTGGCCGGCGCGCTCGTGGCGCCGACCCTCGCCGGCTTCGTGTGGCTGACCGTGCTGGGCGGCACCGGCCTCGAGATGCAGATGGTCGGCGGCGTCGACCTCGCTGCCGCCGTCGAGGCGAACGTCGCCACGGCGATCTTCGTGATGCTCGATCACCTGCCGTTCGCCGCCATCACCGCCACGCTGACGACGGCGCTCGTCGTCACCTACTTCGTCACGTCGTCGGACTCGGGCTCGCTCGTGATCGACATGCTCGCCGCCGGCGGACACACCGACCCGCCGAAGATCCAGCGCGTGTTCTGGGCCGTGACCGAGGGCGCCGTCGCCGCCGTGCTCCTGGTCGTCGGGGGCCTCGGAGCGCTGCAGGCCGCGTCGATCGCGGCCGGGCTCCCGTTCGCCGTGATCATGGTGTTCATGTGCATCGCGCTGATGAAGGCGTTGCGCACCGAGCCGATCACACCCGACGCCGAGGAGCGCGAGCCGGAGGCGCCGGACGAGACGATGGGAGACGTCCAGCATGACGAGCCGGAAGACGAGCTCGAGGCCGAGCCCGAGTCCGAGCCCGAGCCTGATCCTGATCCTGAGCCCGAACCTGAGCCCGAGGCGAACGGAGGGAGCGAGCGTGGCGACGACGACGGGCGGGTCGACGACGCCGCCGCCGATGCCGAACCGGAGGCGCGCGGCGCGCGGACGGACGGCGCCACGAGGGACTGAACCGAGCACCGACACGAGCGACGGGGCGGGGGGCCTCGACCGGCCCCGCCCCGGTGACGCCCCACGCGCTGCTCAGCGCACGTGGATGGTGATGACCTCGGAGACGACCACCGGGTCGAAGGGGATGTGGCGGAAGTCGGCGAAGAGCGCCTGCAGCGTGACGTCCCCGGCCGGTTCGAAGCGCTCGATCTGGGCCAAGGCGATGGTGGTGGTGGCAGCGAGCAGTGCCAACACGGCTGCGCCTCTGATGACGATGTGTCGCATGACGACCTCCTTCTCCTGTTGAGACTGAACGTGCAGCAGGCGTCGAAGGGGTCCCATGGTCCGCCCCATGACGGTCATAAGCGGGGGCTAAGCGGCAACCCGATACCGTGCGCGGCAGGAGGTGACCGTGGCGACTGGGAGGCGAGACGCCACCGAGCCCGAGGCCCCCACGCTGAGCGCGGCCGTGATCGCCAGCAGCCCGCTGTCGGCTCGGCGCCACGCGGAGGTCACGGCCGCCGCGTTGGACACATGGCCGTTCCTGCGCCCGATCACGTCCCCGACGGCGTTGGCCAACGTCCTCCTGGTGCCGCCGGAGACGGGCGGTGCACGCGGCGACGCGATCGCCCTCGAGCGCGCGTTCACGCAGAACGAGGCCGTCTTCGACGCGTTGCCGGCGTGGTCGGCGGCGCATCCGGACGCCGCCTTCGCGTTGGTCGAGGTGGAGTCGCTCGCTGGACGCTGCCGCTCCGGTGGTTACGTCTGTCGCGAGGGCGCCATCCTCACGTTCGTGCTGGCGGCTCCGGACGCGGATCGCGGCTTGTTCGCCGCCGTCGGGCTCGACCTCGGGACGTCGCTCGACGCCTTCCTGCTCGCGCACTTGCGGCGTCCCTGACGGCGTCGGTCAGCGCCCGCCGTGCGCGAACCGGCGCGCTCCCGCCACTCAGGCCTCGTCGATGAGCCGCCGGGTCGCCTCCGACGGGGAGACGCCGAGGTCGGCGTGGAGGCGGTCGGCGAGGGCGCGGTAGCGGCGGCGAGCCTCACGTCGACGCCCGCTGCGCAGCAGGAGCACGACGAGGTCGTGCAGCGCCTCCTCGTGCAACGGGTCGAGCTCGAGGAGCCGATCGAGCAGCACGATCGCGCGCTCCGGCGCCGCGTCGCTCGCCGCCTCGCGCAACCCCTCGAGCACGCGGCGTTCGAGCACGTCGGCGGCCTGTGCCACGATGTCGATGTCGACCCCTGCACCGAGGCGACCGGCGTACGCACTGGCGACGTCGTCCCAGTCGCCTGCCTGCAGGGCCGCCTCGAGGCGCCCCAGGTCGGTCGTCACGTGGCGGAGCCCGCCCTCGTGCAGGTGCGTCGGCAGACCCCACGGTTGCACCACGCGGCGCACCGCGTTCAGGAGCACGTTGAGGTTGTTGCGGACCTTCGCAGCGTCGGCCTCGGGCCACATCGCGGCGCCGATCGACTCGCGCGTCTCGCCGAGCGCCAGGAGCACGAGCAGCTGTCGCTGCCGCTCCGACAGGTCGAGGTCGCCTGCGAGGGAGCGCGCCGACACGCCGCCCAGGACGCGCAGCTCGAGCGGCGGCACCTCGCTTTCGCGCAGCGCGACGGCCTCCGTCCACCCCGACGCCATCACCTCGTGCAGCGGGTACGCCCTGGCGAGGTCCGGACGGTCGCGGGGGAGGAGGCCGAGCGGGACGTCGAGGTGCCGCAACACCGCAGCACCGACGTCGAGCAGACCGCAGAGCTCGTCGAGGTGGCGCGGATCGCGCCGAACGAGGAACGCGGCCTCGTGCCAGACCACGCGGTGGGTGCGGCTCGCATCGGCGTGCTCGCAGGCGGCCACGGCCGCCTCGGCCTCGGCCAAGCGCCCGTGCTGGGCGTCGAGGATCGCGTACTCGAGGCGGCAGGATGTGGGCTCGCCGAAGCGCTCCCGCAGTCGAGCGGCCGTGGTCGTGGCGCCGCGTCGCCGCAAGCAGCGGAGCCACGACGCCGCGACGATCTCCTTGAGCTGAACGACGCCGAGGCGTTCGAACTCGTCGTAGAGACCGGGGAACACCTCGAGGTCGCCGTCGAGATCGGCGCGCTGGAGCTCCATGACCTGCCGAACCGGCGGCGCCGCCAGCGGGCGCCAGCGATCGATGACCGCTCGCGCCCGGTCGCCCTCCCCGGCGAGGCGGTGGAAGGCAGCCAGTTGGGTCGCGGTTCGCGTCAGCGTCACGTGGCTGACCGCACCCGGCTCCCCGGGCCGCGGCGCGCCGGCTGCGGCGGCGGCGTCCAGCACGTCGTTCAGCGCGCGCCGCCCCGGTTCGACCGCGCCGTAGAGCTCGAAGCGGATCTTCGCGACGCTCTCCTCGAGGATCGCGACGGCCTCCGGCTGGCGGGCATCGCCCGCGGCCAGCGCGAGAGCGGCGCGCGCGTCAGCGACGTGCCTCTCCATCGCCTCGTGGTCGCCCCGGTGGTAGTCGATCGTCACCAGCGTCCGGGCGATGCGTGAGGCCTCGAACGGCGGGAGCTCGGCTGCGAGCGCCTCGGCGACCTGCTGGAACGGCCCGGTCTCATCGAGCCGGCCCACCTCGGCCAACGTGAACAGGGCGGCGAGCGCTGCCCGGGCGCGCCACCGAGGCGGTTGCGTGGCGTCATGGGCGAGGGCGTCGGCGTCGCGCAGTCCGGTCTCGACGTCGCCTCGGTTGGCGTCGAAGAGCGGATGGCTCATCCGCGCCACTGCGGCGTGGCAGCGGCGAACGGGCCCGGCGCCGGCGTCGACCATGCCGTGCCAGCGGAGGTACTCCCGTGGATCGGTGCGGTACGTCTCGTCGTGTTCGTCCTCGAGGAGGGCGCACAACGCCCCGTCGAGTCCGACGCGGGCGAACGCGCGGCCCCGGAGCGGTCCGGGCAGACGGCCCGCGAGCGACGCCACCGCCTCGCGCGCCTCGTCGCCATGTCGCTCCAAGAGGGCCTCCGCCGCGAGCGGGTGGAGTCGGTACCCGGCGTCGAGCGCCTGGACGAAGCCGGCGCTCGCGAGCTCCACCGTGGCATCGGACGCCGCGTGGGAAGGCAGCACGTCGAGCGTGGCGATCAGGAGCGCTTCGCGCCAGGTCGCCTGGCCGACGCTGGCGCGGATCCCTTCGATCAGCGCGGCGCGATCCGGCGCCGTGCCCGTCAGGCTCGCGAAGTGCAACGGGAGCGACCAGCCCGCCGTCTCGCGCCACAGGCGCAGCGCCGCCTCGCGGTCCGGCAGCAGCGTGGCGGCCTCGTCCTCCGTGAACGCGAGTTCCGACGTGCGGAGGTGGACCAAGCGGCCCGCGGTGAGCAGCGGTGGGAGCGTCGAGAACGACAGCGTTCGGCGGCTCGACAGCGTGACGAGGCCACCCACCTGCTTCAGCAAGGGGTCGAGCGACTCGCTCCCATCGAGGTCCTCCAGGACGACCGCCGTCGGCACCGACCACAGCGCGTCGAGGGTGGCACCCCACGTCGACGAAGCGGGCAGGTCGACGGCGCTCGCGAGCACGGGGAGCGCCTCGCGACCGGCGAGGGAGAGCCACACCACCCGCCAACCGTCCGTCTCCAGGCGTTCCGCCCACTGCATCGAGAGGACGCTCTTCCCGTAGCCGTACGGGGCCTCGAGCCACACCACATATCCGGGTGCGTCGGGGAGGCGCTCGAGCAGGCGCGGGCGCGGCACGTAGCGCGCGGTTGGGGTAGGTCGGACGCCGATCACGGTTCGTGGCCCATCATGCCCCGTCGACGGCCTACGCGCAGCGACCGTTGACCGTGCCCGGCGGCCAGCGCTCACCCGCCCGCACCGCGATCGTCAGCCGGTTCGCCAACGGCGGCAGCGGGCACATGGCATGCGGTGTGTGGGCGCACGGCGGATGGTGCGCTCGCTGGAAGTCCAGCACGGTGCGCCCGTTCACCGGCGGGTCCACCGTGAGGAAGCGTCCGGCGCCGTACGTCTCGCTCCCGTTGGTCGCGTCACGGAAGTTGACGAACAGGCGACCACCAGCGTCCGTGGCCAGCAGCGTGTGCTCGTGCCCCGCGAGTGCAAAGCGCAGTCGCGCGGCGACGGCGACCTCGCGGGCATCGCCCAAGACGTCGACGATCGACAGCGTCGCCCCGTCGCCAGCGTGCTCGACCGAGGCCGTGACGCTCCAGCCCGGTTCGGGCTCGAACCAGGCGACAGGATCGGACGCGCGGGCGCGGGCCTGCGCCGAGTCGTACACGCGCACGCCCCAGCGTTCGCCGCGCTGCACGACGGTGACCGTCAGGTCGGGATCGGCGACGACCCGCAGCTGCGCTCCGCCTCCGGTCAGGCGGACAGGCGCGTCGAGCGGCTCACCATCGAGGGTCAGCGTGCCGGCTGCCGACGGCGTCAGCGCGAGGTCGTCACCGTCTGGCTCGAGCCGCGCCAGGCGCGCGGGCGCGCGCGTTGGGAGGCGCAGTTCGTCGCCGCCACCGAGCCACGCGCTCGATCCGTCGATCCAGGCGAGGTTGCTGACCGCCCACCAGCCGGTGGGCGCCAGCAGGCGGGCGCGATACGCGTTCCGCCACGCCAGCAGGTCGGCGAGTGCGGTCGGTTCGGTGACGGGATCGAGACGGTGGTCCGGCATGCGTGGCAGCATGACCCATCGCCGTGCGGTAGCGGGCGTCACGCGACGTCGTGGCGTGACCAGGCGGCGGAGGAGGAGACCCATGGTGACCCGTCTCGTCGTGCTGGTGTCGGTCGCTCTCGCGCTGCTCGTCGGTTGCTCCGCGAGCGACGCGGTCGACGTGCCGACCTCGGCCATCCAACCGCAGTTCCGGATCGTGTCGAGCGCCAACGGCGACACGACCGTGCGGGTCGACCTGTTCCGGTCCGGGCTCGGCTCGGATCGTCTGCGCCTCACCGGAGGGGACGCCTTGGCCGTCAGCGTCGACGGCGGCCCAGCGACGACGCTGACGCTGCAGTCGGTCGAGACCGTCAACCAGCACTACGCGGCGACGCTGACGGGCGTGGCGAGCGGCAGCGAGCTCATGGTCGCGCTCACCCGCTTCGGTGAGGAGAGCGCACCCGAGACGCGCGTCGAGATCCC
>REEJ01000140.1 GCA_007695125.1 Trueperaceae bacterium
TCGTAGCGGAACGCCGTCTCGTACGACCCACCGTAGCGGTAGCGGATCTCCTCCACTTCAGCGAGGTCCGGATCGGGCCGGTAGATGACGCCGGCGACGGTGCGCCCGCGCCCCAGATCGATCCGGTTCACCGCCTCGCGCAAGGCGTTGCCGCCCGCGAACAGGTTGTACGGCGCGCTGCCGTCGCCACGGCTGAACAGTTCACCCCGCGTGAACGAGTTCAGCGTCGGCGCGGCCGTCGCGCTGATGGCGGCGAGCGCGCCGGGCGAACCCCCGTCGTGCACCATGACCGCGTCCATGCTGCGCGACAGGTCGACCATGTAATCGCGGGCGCTGCGCACCGGCCCGACACGCTCCGGGTCGGTGCGATCGAACACGAACACCAGTCGCGTCAAGCCGCCCTCGACGGGCATCTCGTGCACCTGCGTCGCCGGGTTGATGCCGTGTTGGGGATACCCGCCGACGTTGTCGACCACCACGGCCATGGGGCGCTCGAGCGTCTGGCGGAACGGGGTGCTCGGCGGGGCCGGCGACCCGGTAGGGGTGTCGCTGCCGTCGGGACCTGCCGCAGCGCCGAGGCCGAGCTCGTCGGGACGATCGCTCGGCGGACCGGTCTGCCCCGCCCGGGCCGCGTCGCCACCGGCCGGCGCCTCGATCTCACGACTGCCGACCGACGTCGCCGCTGCGCTCACGTCGCTCGTCGCGTCGACGGCCGGGGCCTGCGCCACCGGCTCGGGCGCGAGCACCTCGGCGCGCAGTTGGGGCGTCGGTACCGGCACCGGAGCCGCGACCGCCACCTGTGGGACGACCCCGACCTCGCGCGCCGGGCTCACGTCCGTGCGGATCGACGGCACGGCCACCGGGCGGGCGGCCACGACCTCGGTCGCGATCGCTGGGACGGGAACCGAGGCAGGTTGCGGAATCTCGGTCCGCAACGCCGGCGTCGGCACCGGCACGGCCGCCGCCACGCTGACCGTGGGCGTCGGCGCGATCGCTCGAGGCTCCGGGATGACGGTCGCGACGGCGGGGATGGGCACTTGGATGCGCTGGGCCAACGGTGACGGCGCCAACTCCGGCGTGACGATCTCCGGCAGCGGCGTCGTCGCGACGTTCGCGACCGGTGCGTCGGTGGCCGCCGTCGGCACCGATGGCGTGGGCAACGGCGGCGAGGGGGCCGCCTCGACGACGGGATCCGGCGCGGCCGGACTCGGGTCGGGTGCGGGGGGTTGCACCGTCTGCGGTGCCGGATCGGGCGACGCCGGCACCGGCTGCGGCGCCGTGGCCGCCTGCGGCACACCGATCTCGACGTCTTCGACCTGCGGTCGCGGCGTGGTCGCCGCGGGCGCATCGACCGTCGGCGCCTGGACGACCTCCTCGGCCAACGCCGGCACGCCGATGTCGATGACGAGGTAGGTCGGTTCCTGTACCGGCTGGGGCAACTGCAGCGACCACAGCACGAGCCACACGATCAGCGCGTGCAGCACGACCGACAACGCCGCCGCCCGACGCCGGTCGGGGTCGCGCACCAGCCCTCGCCAACCATCGCGCGTGCCCTGCAGCAGCGCATGGATCAGGACCTGGATGGCGGGTGGCTGGCGGCGCTCGAGCATCGCTTCGCCTCAGCCTCCTGTCGCGATGGCGATGCGCTGCGCACCGGACTGCTTGATCACGTCCATGATCTGCACGACGAAGCCGTGCGGCACCGTGGCGTCCGCACGCAACACGACCGTCGTCTGGCCGGTGTCGGCGATCAGCTGCTGCAAGATGGCTGCGAGCGCGTCGGGCTCGATCTGCGTACCGCCCACGAAGACGCGTTCGTCGGGCGTGACCGTCACGGTCGGCAGATCGCTCGGCGTGGCCTCGGCCGTCTGCGCCTGCGGCAGGTCGACCGGCAGTCCCGTCTCGAGCGAGATGAACGTGGTGGACACCATGAAGAAGATGATCAGCAAGAACACAACGTCGACCATGGCCGTGAGGTCGATCCCCACGGGCATGCGCCCGCCCCGCAGAGCGCGCCGCGAGCCGAGGCGACTCGCCACGTCAACCCTCCGACTCGTCCGGCTCGCGTTGCACGTGCAACCGGGCGCGGGTCGGCGTCGCGCCGGTGGGCCCCGCGGCGGCGGCACGCGCGGCCATCGACGGACCGACCGGCGCGACGCGCGGCGGCAGCGGCCGCTCGTCTTCGATCACGGCGCGGTCGAACAAGGTCGGCGCGTCACCTGCGCTGCGCGCACTCGGTACTGCGCCGCCCGCTGGGGCGGCGGCCGGGATGTCGCTGGCCTGGGCGCCACCTGCACTGCGACGCGTTGGCGTCGGCCCCGCAGTTGCAGTCGCACCGGTCGTCCCACCCGCCGCCTCGCCCGCTGGGCGTTGCTCGTCGCGGTCCTTGCGGGCTGCGACGGCCTGGACGACGTTCGCCATGAGTTCTTCGCGGCGCCGATCGATCTCGAGCAGGATCGTGTCGACCTTGCTGGCCAGGAAGCTCTGCCCCACCAGCGTCGGGATGGCGACGATCAGGCCCGCTGCGGTCGTGACGAGGGCTTGGCCGATGCCTCCGGCCAACAGGGCTGGGTTGCCCGTGCCGGACCCGCTGATCTCGCCGAAGGCGATGATCATGCCCGTGACGGTGCCCAACAGGCCGAGGAGCGGAGCCACCTGCGCGATCGTCGCTAGCGGCCGTAGCCCGCGGGTGAGGCGCTGTTCCTCCTGCAGCGAGGCGTCCTGGAACGCCGCCTCGACCGCCTGACGGCCATACGGGAGCCGCAACAAGGCAGCGTGCAGCGTCCGCGAGATGGGTCCACCGTGCTGCTCGCACGCATCGAGCGCCAACTCGAGGTCCCGGTCGCGCACGGCGGCGTTCACTCGAGTCATCAACACGTCGCCATCGAGGCGTTCGCGTGAGAGCTTGGCAAAACGCACCAAGAAGAGGTAGACGGCGTATATCGACAGCACGGCGATGGCGAGTAGGACGACGCCACCGGAGATCAAAAGGTCCATGAACGGCTCCCTCGGGTGATCCGCATCGCGGTAAGCGTACGAACGTGAGCGGTGAAGGGCATGAGAACACGGCGACCTGCGCCGGGCACCATCGTCGGCGTGGTCATCCCGTGGTCCGCATCCCCGCCGCGATGCCGAGGAGGCTGACGAGAACGGCCTCCTCGAGCTCGCCGCGCTCGGCCGAACCCGACCTTGCGGCGGTCGATCCAGTGGCGTCGATCAGTGTGTCTGCAGCGCCCTCGGCGGGCGCGTCGGAGGGGGCGTCGGCAGGCGCGGCGCGCAAGCGCCTGAGCAGCGCGACCTGCAGGAACGAGAGCGGGTCTACGTACGGGTTGCGCAACGCGATGCCGCGCTGCAAGGTGGTGTCGTGCGCCTCCAGGCGCTTCCCCGTGGCGAGTTCGACGCGTTCGACGCTCAATGCGTGCTCGTCGCGGATGAGCGGCCAGAAGCGCCCGCGGAGGTCGTCGGGTACGAGGTCGAGGTACGCCCTGAAGATGCCGAGGTCCGCCTTCGCGAGGCTCATCGCGGCGAGGTCCAGGACGCTGGCCAGGAACGGCCAGGTGCGGACCATCTCGATCAGGCGCTCATCGTCGATCGTCGCGAGCCCACTGCCCAACCCGAACCAGCCGGGGAGGTTCGCGCGGGTCTGCGTCCAAGCGAAGACCCACGGGATCGCACGCAGGTTGGCGAGCGAACGATCGCCGCGCCGCCGAGCTGGGCGCGAACCCACGTCGAGCCGGCTGATCTCCTCGATGGGCGTCACCGCGTGGAAGAAGTCGAGGAAGCCCTCGCTCTCGAGCAGGCCGCGGTAAGCCGCCCGCGACGCCGCTGCCGCTGCGGACAAGGCAGCACCGTGCTCCGGCGCCATGTCATCGATACCCCGGGCGTCGCGGGCGGAGGCGAGGACGAACGCGTGCAAGACCTGTTCCAGATGGCGATGCGCCAGATCGGGATCGGCGTAGCGCTCTGCCAGCGCCTCCCCCTGCTCCGTCATGCGCATGCGCCCTGAGAGCGTCCCGGCTGGTTGCGCGAGGATGGCGGCGCCGGCCGGACCGCCGCCGCGGCCGATCGAGGTCCCGCGCCCGTGGAACAAGCGCAAGGCCACGCCGTGCTCGCGAGCCACCGCGGCGAGCCCGCGCTGCGCCTCGTGCAGCGCCCAGTTCGCTGCCAGGAAGCCGACGTCCTTGTTGGAGTCCGAGTAGCCGATCATCACCTCTTGCACGCCCCGGCTCGACACGTGACGGCGGTAGACCGGCAGACTCAACAGGGCGTCGAGCACGGCCGGTGCTGCATCCAGATCGGTCTCGGTCTCGAACAGCGGCGTCACATCGATGCCGCCCACGCCCGCCTGCTTCGCCAGCAGGAGCACCTCGAGCACGTCCGACACGCCCTCGGTCATGGACACCACGTAGTTGCCGAAGGCCTCTGCGCCGAAGCGCTTCCGCACGTGCCCCACCACCTCGAGCGTGTCGAGCGCCAGCCGCGCTTCGTCGTCCATCGGGTCGTCGGGCCGCAGCAGCGGACGCGGATGCTCGAGCTCACTGACGAGCAGCGCGACGCGCGCCGCCTCGTCGAGCTCGCCATACTCGTCGCTCACGGCTGCCCTGCGCAGGAGGTCGGCGACGGCACGCTCGTGCGCACCGGAGTGCTCACGCACGTCGAGCGGCGCCAGGTGGAAGCGCGTGGCCTGGGCCGCGTAGCGCAGCGGCCGCACGAAGGCGTCCGCCGCTCGCCCCGCACGCGCACCGTGGAGCGCGCGCTCGAGCTCGGCGAGGTCGTGCAGGTACGCGTCGGCACCACGCTCCGGCGTCTCGCCCGGCACGACCTTCTCCCCCGCGCGACCGCCGCCAGGCGCGCCGCCCTCGGCGCCGCCGTGCGCCCGGTCCGTGTCGACACCCGCGCGGCGCCGCTCGGACGCCAGGGCGGTGCGCGTCGTCGCGAGCCGACGCCGGAACGGCTCGTGCTGGTGGCGTTCGTCGTGCCCGAAGCGTGCCTCGGCGCGGAGCGTGTCCGCCGCGAAGGCGTCGTCGACGTGAACGCGTTGCTCCCACTGCGACAGCGCATCGTGCAAAGCGTCGACGCCGGCGATGTGGGCGTCGAGCGCGAGCTCGGCGTGGCGAGCATAGACGGCGCGCATCACGTCCGGCGTCACGTTGGGGTTGCCGTCCCGATCGCCGCCGATCCAGGAGCGGAAGCGCAGCACCGGCGGCAGTGGCTCCTCGAGCGGGTCGTCAAAGGCGGTGCGCAGGGCGTCCTCGAGGTCTCCCATCAAGCGCGGCACCGCTTCGAGGAGCGACCGACGGACGTACCCCAACGCCCCCTCCGCCTCGTCCAGCACCGTCGGCCTGCGCTCGCTCAGCTCGCGCGTCTGCCACATCGTCGCGATCTCCGCCACGACCGCCGCCTTCGCTGCGCTCCGGGCCGGTGGGGCGAGCTGTCGCTCGCCGAGGTCGCGCATGCGCAGGGCGATCCGTTCCAGTGAGCGCCGCACCGTCGCGCGCTTCACCTCGGTCGGGTGGGCGGTGAGCGTGAGCTGCACGTCGAGCTCGTCGAGCAACGCCCGCACCTCCGCGTGGCCCCAGCCGTCGTCGCGCAGGCGCGCGATCGCCGCAGCGATCGACTCGCTCCGCGGAGCCTCGGCGCTGGCCGCACCCTCACGGAGTCGGTTCACGCGCACGCGGTGGATCTGCTCGGCCACGTTCACGAGCTGGAAGAACAGCGTGAACGCGCGCAGCACGCGTTCGGCGGTCGGCAGGTCGAGCTCGTCGACCAACGCACGCAGGCTGGCGGTGGTCTCGTCGTCGCGATCCGCCGACCGCGGACGCTCGCCCGCCTCGCGCGCGGCCGTCTCGGCGGCGCGGCGGTGCTTGGTCAACGCGCGCACTCGCTCGACGGTGTCGAACACCGCCTCCCCCTCTTGCTCACGGATGACGTCTCCGAGGCTGCTCGCGAGCAGATCGACGTCGTTACGCAGGCGCTCGAACGCGGCCGCCTCGAGGGCAGCGACGTCGGCACGGCCCTGGCCCTGGGCGTCGCGGCTCACGACGCCTCCTCGGCGCGCCAGCGGACGCGCTCGATCGTGTGCGCTCGCCGACCCTCGAGCGTCAACGCCACGGCGCACAGCGTCGCTGTGCCGGTGGCAGGCTTGAAGCGCCGCGGACGCTTGGTGCGCATCCGATGGTGAACCTCCTCGAAGCGCATCCCGATGGACGAGTGCTCGACGCCGGTCATGCCGACGTCGGTGATCGAGGCCGTGCCCTGGTGGATCGCTTCGTCGGCGGTCTGGACGTGCGTGTGGGAACCGATCACCGCGCTGACGCGGCCTTCGAGGTGGTAGGTGAGGACGCGCTTCTCGCTCGTTGCCTCGGCGTGCACCTCGACGATCACCGGGTCGTTCGGCCCGGCGGCCTCGACGATGGCGTCGGCGGCGTCGAAGGGATCGTCCATCGGGTCCATGAAGATACGTCCCATCACCTGACCGATGGTGACACGCGTGCCGTCACGGGCCGGCAAGGTCACGAAACCCACGCCTGGCGTCCCACGCGGGTACGTCAGGGGACGCACGAGCCGCGGCGTCTCCTCGAGGAGTTCGGCCGTCTCGGCTTGATCGAACGTGTGGTTGCCGAGCGTGACGACGTCGACGCCCGCATCCCGCAGGCTCCGGAACTGGCTGCGTGTGATACCGAAACCACCGGCGCAGTTCTCGCCGTTGGCCACCACGAAGTCGAAGGCGTCGCGATGCCGTTTCAGGTAGGCCTGGACCGCGGCGATGCCTGGAGCGCCGTACACGTCACCGATGAAGAGCAGCCGCATGCGGCACGGTACCGCACCGGCGCCTCGGTCTCCGCGTCGGCGCATCGCGCGACACGGGCCCGAGCGAGTGGCCGGCCGGCCGCCCGGCAGGGCGGTGGTAGCCTGGGGCATGGACTTCGACGCCATCGACAGGCGCATCCTGGCCATCTTGCGCGAGGACGGCCGCGCCACGCATGCGGCGATGGCGAAAGCCATCGGTCTCTCGGCTCCCGCCATCGGCGAGCGGGTCCGCAAGTTGGAGCACGCCGGCGTGATCACGGGCTTTCGAGCGGTGATCGAGCCGGCCGCCGTTGGACTCGGTATCTGCGCCTTCGTCGCCATCTCGCCGCAGCCCCGCAAGTCGGCGACGGCGCTGGTCGATCGCCTGCTCTCATTGCCCGAGATCGAGGAGCTCCATGCGGTGGCGGGTACGTACGCCTACGTCGCCAAGGTGCGCGTGACCGACACGCCGGCTCTCGACGGGTTCCTCGACCGGCTCTTCATGCTCGACGGCGTGGAACGGACCGAGACGACGATGGTCCTGCGCACCAACGCCGAACGGCCCCTGCACTTCCCCTGGCCGGCACCCGTCGATACGGCCTGAGCAGCCGGCTGGCGTCAGCCTGCACGCCCGGTACGCCCTGTAGGCCTACGACCTCGACGCCTACCTCACACGTCGCACCGCGAGTACGAGACGCCGGGCGCGGGCGTCACGGCGCCTGCAAGGCTTCCACGAACCAGGCCGGTAGGCGCCCACGCTCGCGCGCCAGGAACGCCGGTGCGTCGGCGTCGAGCAGGTACGTGACCGCGTGGTCTTCGCGGCTGCGAACCGCGCGCCCGTAGGCCTGCACCAGCGTGAGGCACGTCCGCCAGGCGTACCAGCCCGGATCTCGAGCGCGGCGAGCCGCGACTTGGGCGTCACCGAGGTACGGGTACGGCAGCTTGCAGATGACCTGCCAGCGTGCCAGGTCGTCGACGAGGTCCAGTCCCTCGGTCATCGACGGTGTGAGCAGGACGGTCGGTTCGGGCCGCGTCAGGTGGTCCTCCAGGGCCGCCTGCCGGCCATCCGCGCTCACGTGGGTGACGATGCGGCGGCGCAGGTGTTCGGGTAGGCCCTCGTACAGCGCGCTGGCGATCCGGTACGAGTGGGTGTGGATCACGCCCTTCTCGGTCTCGTGGTCTTCCATGATGGCCCCGACCTCGTCGATCAGTCGCGGCAGTTCGCGCGCCTGGTGATGGCGCGTGAGCCGCGCCACGGGCCGCAGCACCAGCGGCCGCCGCTCGGGTGGGAAGTTGCTCGCGACACGAATCACGGCCGCCTCTTCGCGCGGCACCCCCAGCCCGCGCAGGAAGGTGGTCTCGTCCAGGACGGTCGCGCTGAGCATCAACACGCGGCGGGCGTGGCCGAGCAGGAGCTCCTCGGCGAACGGGGCGACCTCGACGGGCTTCCAGCCGAGCCAGGTGGAGCCGTGCTCGAAGCCGTGTTCGCATACCCACTCCACGCCCGCGTCCCACGTATCCGTCAGCCAGCGCAGTCGTCGAACCTGGCCGTCGAGCCACTGCAACGTCTGGAGCTTGCCGAGGTCGGACTGTCGCAGGTGGCGGCCGGCCACGATCTCGCCGTCGACTTGGGCGCGGCGGGCGATGAGCCGTGGGAGCAGCGCGTCGGCGACGTCGACCGCGTAGTCGGGATCGATGAAGGCAGGTAGGCGCTCGTCGATGCCGGCGCGCTCGAGCGCCGTGTCCGTCAAGCGCACGTGCAGGTACTGCATCAGATGGGCTTCGACGCCGTGAGCCTCGTCGAGCACGAGCAGCTCGCGTTCACCGAAGCCGCCCGCGTCGTTGACCTGGTGCAGGAAGCCGGCGTAGTTCATGAGCGCCACGGGGGCGGCCAGGGCGGCGTCGCGGGCGCGATAGTAACCGCAGGCTTCGCAGGCCGGGAAGGTGTGACCCATCAAGCAGGGCGCGTTGGCTGCGCTGGCGTGCTGGACCACCTCGCACGCGTACGTCCCGCGGCCCTTGAGGAGCGCCAACGTCGCGAAGTCGCGGTGATACTGGTCTTGCAGGATCTTCTGCCCGGTCAGCACGTAGGCATCTCGCGCCTCGTGCGCCAGCGTGACGGCCAGCGCGCTCTTGCCGGAGCCGGTCGGCGCCTCGATGACGACCACGCGCACGCCGGCAGCGAAGGCCTCACGGGCGGCATCGAGCGCCTCGCGTTGGCCCTCCCGGAAAGTCGCGAAAGGGAAGGACGCTCGCGCGGCGTGCACGCCTGAGGCTAGCACGCTCATCAGCGCGCGCCGCCCGCGCCTACGGCGCCGGCCCAACCAGGGGCGGCAGCGATCGCACATGACACCATGCGAGCGGCGACGCCCGCGCTGCGGACGTCGCCGTCGAATCGTTGCCTGGTGCCGAGGAGGGGACTTGAACCCCTACGACCTTGCGGTCACCAGCCCCTCAAGCTGGCGCGTCTACCAATTCCGCCACCTCGGCGCGGTGGCCTTGCCGGGCGCATGCACGAGAGCGCGGTCGGACGCGCGTGTGATGCAGCCGCAAGGAAAGATTGTAGCACGGCGCCGCGGACTGTCAACGCGTTCGGCGTGCCCGCTCGAGCCGCACGGCGGCTCGCGGCGGTAGGCTGACCGACATGACCGAACGCCGCTTCCGGCGCATCGACGCGATGCTGCGCCGCCGCCAGCCCGACCTCACCATCCTCGCCGAGGACGTCTACAAGCCCCACAACCTGTCCGCGATGCTGCGCAGCGCCGACGCGGTGGGGATCGGGCGGGTCCACGCCGTCACCCCCACCGGTGGACTGCCGACCTTCAACGCCACCAGCGCCAGCGCCGAGAAGTGGGTGGCGTTGGACGTGCACGCCGACCTCGATGCGGCCCTCGATCGTGTCCGCGCCATGGGCATGCAGGTCTTCGCGGCCCATCTCTCGGCCGAGGCCGTCGACTACCGCGACGTCGATTACGTCAGGCCGACCTGCATCCTGTTCGGCAACGAGCGAGCCGGCGTCAGCGCGGCCGCTGCTGCGGCGGCCGACGCGCACGTGATCATCCCCATGCTCGGGATGGTCCCGTCGCTCAACGTGTCGGTGGCGACCGCCGTCATCCTCTTCGAGGCGCAACGCCAGCGCCGCGCGGCCGGCTGCTACGACCGGGTGGCACTGAGCGAGCGCGAGCGCAACGACCTGGCGATGCGGTGGCTATACCCACGGCTCGTGCGCCACTACGACGCCCGCGGCTGGGCGCTCCCGCGCCTGACCGAGGACGGGGCCCTGCCGGCAGGCCTCGCCCTCCCGTCCGACGACGATGCGACGTCACAGGCGACACTCGCTGCCGAGCGTAAGCGGGACAGCGACACCTGAGACCGGCACCCGCTACCCTGGCGCCATGACTTCAACTCGTGCAACTCGTAAAGGGAGAGGCCTCGTACGCGCCGCCATCACCTTGCTCGCCTCGGCCTGCCTGGCCTGGACGGCGGGCGCCAACGCGCAGCAACTGGAGCGCGTCGCCGATGGCTTCGTCCAGCCGCTCACGATCACCCACGCCGGCGACGACAGCGGTCGCCTGTTCGTCGTAGAGCAGCGCGGCACCGTCCAGATCGTGCGCGACGGCGCCGTCACCGGGACCTTCCTCGACTTACAGGACCGCACGCGCGCGCAGGGTGAGCGCGGCCTCCTCGGGGTGGCGTTCCACCCTTCGTTCGCCGACAACGGTCGCCTGTTCGTGCACTACACGGACCTCAGGGGTGCGACGGTGCTCTCTGAGCTGCGCGCCGATCCACCAGACGCCGCCAGCGTCGACGCGGCGACGGAGCGCGTGATCCTCACCATGGAGCAGCCGTACGGCAACCACAACGGCGGCCAGGTCGCCTTCGGGCCCGACGGCTACCTCTACCTCGGGTTGGGTGATGGCGGCTCCGGCGGCGATCCACTGAACGCCGGACAGGACCTGGGCACGTGGCTCGGAACCATCCTGAGGCTCGACGTCGACGGCGCCGAGCCGTACGCCGTCCCGGCCGACAACCCGTTCGTCGACGACCCCGCCGCGCTCGACGAGATCTGGGCGTACGGCCTGCGCAACCCATGGCGCTTCTCGTTCGACCGCGCCACCGGCGACCTGTGGATCGCCGACGTCGGTCAGAACGCGGTCGAGGAGGTCAATCGCCAACGCGCCGACAGCCCCGGTGGCGAGAACTACGGCTGGCGCATCATGGAGGGCGACGAATGCTTCGATCCCCCGAGCGGCTGCGACACGAGCGGGCTCACCATGCCGGTCGTG
>REEJ01000210.1 GCA_007695125.1 Trueperaceae bacterium
CGCCGAAGTGCACGGGACCGGCGTCGAGGTAGCGACGGTAGACCGGGTAGCGGTCTGCCGTGAACTCGGGGCTGAACGGATCGAACGCAGCGAGCGCCTCAGGCATGGCGGCTGCCCGCCTCGCGCGCTGCGTCGCTCGGGCGGCCGATGGGCGAACCTGCTTGATTGACCATCCGCCGAAGGTAGCACGGACCGTCCGGCCGGTCGCCGAGCGAGTTCCGGCGCCCTAGACCACATGTCGCGTGCCTCCTCGCGAGCCGTCGTCAGCGACGCTGACCCACTGCCGCGTGGTCGTGGGCTCGCGTTGGGGGAGCGTGGGCAAAGCCCCTAGCTCCCCCAACGCGAGCCCACGACCGCCCACCGGCACAGCGGTGTCAGCGCCGCTCGTACCCGGGATCGCGCAGCCCCCGCGCATGCGGCCGCAGGTGCGGCGCCCGCCGCGCGAGCTCCGCGAGGAACGCCTCCCGGTCGCGCGGCGCGATCTCGACCATGCCCCCCTGGCGCAGCACCAGCCGCACCTTCACCCAGGACCAGGCGGCGCCGGAGAGCGGGCTGAGCACCTTCGAGGCGACCGCGATGTCGGGGTAGGCCAACCGCATCGTGATCAGGCCCGCGCGAACGTAGACGCCGCCGCCTTCGAACACGTAGCGCACCGGCACCGTGACGGCGAGGCCGGCGGCCACGGTGCCGATCCCGAGGCCACCGACCAGCAGGCGCACGGCGAGCGGCACGGTGTCCGAGGTGAGGAGCGGCAGCACCACGAGGAGCATCCCGAGGGTCGCGAGCGCGAGCGCGGCCAGCAGCCAGGCGTCGACGCGGGCGGGGACGGCCACGCCGGCGGGGTCGGGTCCGAGGGTGCGAGGGCGCGGCGGCGTCATCGGCGCTCAAGGCTAGCACGCGTGCGCGGGCTGGCTGGGAGCGGCGTTGGGCGCCGCGGAGGCCGTGCCGTGCGGGTGGCGGACGCGCCCTGCGGGCCCGGCTGCGGTCGCCGCCGGCGCCGCTCCTGGTAGCCTCGCGGCACGATGGGCGAGCGACCACGCGTCTTGCTTCTGCACACCGGCGGCACGCTCGGCATGCGTCGCCGCGGCGACGGCTCGTACGCCCCGGCGGCGGGCGCCCTGGCGGAGGCGCTGGCGACACTGCCGGAGTTGGCGCGCGCCCCGCTGCCGCAGCTCGACGTGGTCGAGTTCGATCCGTTGCTGGACTCCTCCGACATGCGCCCGGACGATTGGCAGCGCATCGCCGACGCGCTGGCCGAGCACCTGCCGCACGTGGCTGGGGCGGTCGTGGTGCACGGCACCGACACGATGGCGTACACGGCCTCGGCGCTGTCGTTCCTGCTCGCCGGGCTCGATCGGCCGGTGGTGCTCACGGGCGCGCAGATCCCGCTCGTCGAGGTCCGCAGCGACGCGCGCGAGAACCTCGTCACGGCGCTGCTGCTCGCGAGCGACGCGCGGCTGCGCGAGGTGGCGGTGTACATGAGCGGCAGGCTGCTGCGGGGGAACCGCTGCACGAAGGTGTCGTCGGTCGGCTTCGACGCGTTCGACAGCCCCAACCTACCGGCGCTCGCCGAGGTCGGCGTCGACGTGCGCTGGCGCGAGGCGCTGCTGCGCCCGGCGGCGCC
Source organism: Trueperaceae bacterium (assembly GCA_007695125.1). Classification (GTDB taxonomy): domain Bacteria; phylum Deinococcota; class Deinococci; order Deinococcales; family Trueperaceae; genus CSSed10-48. The sequence continues at coordinate 1,625 of REEJ01000210.1, forward strand.
GCCGCCGTTGCGCGCCCTGCGACTGCGCAGCGTCTCGGTGGTGGCGCTGCGGCTGTTCCCGGGGATCACCGGCGCGACGTTGCGTCAGGTGCTGCGCGATCCGGTCCGGGGGCTGGTCCTCGAGACGTACGGTGCCGGCAACGCTCCGACGCGTGACGACGACCTCCTCGCTGCGATCGCGGAGGCCACGGCGCGGGGCGTGGTGGTCGTCAACGTCACCCAGTGCCTGCGGGGGGCGGTCCGCATGGACGCGTACGCAGCAGGTCGCGGCCTGCTCGCTGCTGGCGTCGTCTCCGGCGGCGACATGACGGCCGAGGCAGCGCTGACGAAGCTGACGGTGCTGCTGTCGCAGCCGCTCGAGCCGTCCGAGGTCGCCCGGCGCATGGCGTGCGACCTCGCCGGCGAGCGCAGCCCCGACGGTGCGGCGGCAGGGGCGGTCGCGTGACCGGTGCCGGCGACGGGGCGCACGTGGACGCTTCCCACGCGACGCTCCCGGGGGCGCTCGCCGAGTTCCGGCTCGACCACGTGGCGATCGCCGTGGCCGACCTCGACGCCGGTTCGGAGCCGTGGCTCGCGCTCGGGCTCGCGCGCCATGGGGCAGACGAGGTCGTCGCCGATCAGGGCGTCCGCGTGCGCGCGTTCGTCCTGGGGGACGCGCTGATCGAGGTCCTGGCGCCGCTCGGTCCCGACGGCGCGGTGGCGCGCTTCCTGGCGCGCCGCGGGCCGGGCCTGCACCACGTGGCGCTGCGCGTCGCCGACCTGCGTTCGGAGCTGCACCGGCTCGACCGCCTCGGCGCGGAGCTGATCGACCGCGCGCCGCGGCTGGGTCGGGCCGGCACGCTGGTCGCCTTCGTCCACCCGCGCTGGACCGGCGGCACCCTCGTCGAACTCGTCGAGGTGCGCGCTGCCGAGCCCGTGCGCTCCTGACGTACGCCGCCCCGCACGGCGCTGGTAGGATGCCCCGGTGAGCAGGACGAACGACCCACACGAGCACGGTGGCACCGACATCGCGGCGTCGCCCGGGGCCGACGCGGTGAGCGGCGCCGAGGCCGCCGCGGCTGGCGTGGCCCTGGCCGTGGTCGGCGCGGGCCGGATGGGCGGCGCGGTCATCCTCGGCGCGCTTCGCGCCGGCGGGCTGCGCGCCGCCGACCTCGGCGTCTTCCACCCGGACCCCGAGCGCCGCACGGCGTTGGCGACGCGCTTCGGGGTGCGGCCGCTGGACGATGCCGGCGTGCACCGAGCGGAGCGGGTGCTGATCGCGGTGAAACCGCAGTCCTTCGAGCGCGTGGCACCGCTCATCGCCCGGCGCCACGCGGGCTACGTGTCGCTCATGGCGGGCGTCACGCTGGCGACGCTCGCCAAGCGGCTCGGCAGCGCCCGGGTGGTGCGCGCCATGCCCAACCTCGGTGCGCGCGTCGGGGCGAGCGCCACCGCCCTGGCCTGGACGCCCGAGACGACCGAGGACGACCTACGCTTCGCGCGCGCGCTCTTCCGCGGCTGCGGCACCGTGTACGACGTGCCCGAGAACCTCTTCGACGCCTTCACCGGCCTGTCGGGCTCCGGCCCGGCCTTCGCGGCCCTGGTGGCGGAGTCGCTGGCCGACGGAGGCGTGCGCGTCGGCTTCCATCGCGACGTCGCGCGCGACCTCGCGCGGCAGGTGCTCCTGGCCACCGCGCGGCTGCTCGAGACGACCGATCCGGCCGCCATCAAGGACGAGGTCGCCTCGCCCGGCGGCACGGCGATCGCTGGCGTCCGCACGCTCGAGCGTCACCGTCTGCGCTTCGCGTTGATCGACGCGATCGAGGCGGCCAGCGAACGCGCCGGCGAACTGTCGGGCAACGGGAAGGGCACGTGAACGGGCGTCGGCTGCTCCGCGCGCGTGCCGTCGCGCTCGCGCTGGTGGCGGCGCTGACGCTGTCCGTGGTGTGGGCGCAGAACGACTACTACCCCCACGACGAGGGCATGACCTGGACGTACGACTCGGGCGTCACGCAACGCATGAGCGGGCCGCGCGACGTGGACGGCGTGAGCGTCATGGTGCTGACGCACTACCTGGAGGGCGTCCCGGTCTCCGAGGACTACCTGCGCTACGGGCCCGACGGCGTCGTGACGGTCGGCACCGCCGCGGCGGGACAGCGCCTCACGTACGCCCCCCCGCTCGTCATCTACCCGCCGCCGCCGCTGGAGGTCGGCGCCACCTGGCGTTCGACCACCGACCTGGGCGCCTTCACCATCACGCTCGACGCCGAGGTGATCGGGTTGCGCGGCATCCAGACGCCGGTGGGTCGCTTCAACGCGTTGCAGGTCCGCCAGCGCACGCTGACGAGCACCGGCGCGTCGACGCTGCTCGACCTGTTCTTCGTGCCGGGCGTCGGCGTGGTGCGGTTCGTGACGCAAGACGGCAGCGTCGTCGACCTGATCGAACGCACGCCCTGACCTCACGACACGGACGTGTCACACGTCCGTATCACACGGCAGCGGCGCCCAGCACGGCGGCGGCGAGCGCCGGTTCGTGGCCCAGCCACTCGAGCACGCAGGCCTCCAGTCGCCCCGCCTCGATCGCGGCGCGCACGTCGGCCATGAGCCGCTCCATGAAGCGCAGGTTGTGGACGGTGAGGAGCTGTGGTCCGAGCGACTCGCCGGCCTTGAGCAGGTGGCGGAGGTAGGCGCGCGAGAAGCGGCGACAGGTGTCGCAGTCGCAGAGCGCCTCGAGCGGCCGTTCGTCGCGGGTGAAGGCGGCGTTCTTGAGGTTGAGCCGGAAGCCGCGACGGGGCACGCCGTCATCGTCCGCTCTGGCGAGCACGGTGCCGGTGCGGGCGTTGCGCGTGGGCGTGACGCAGTCGAACGTGTCGACGCCGCGGACGACCGCGGCGAGGATGCCGGGCACGTCGCCGATCCCGAGCAGGTGACGTGGCAGCCGCTCGGGCAACGCCGGCATGGTCCAGGCCAGCACGCGGTGCATGTCGGCGTGGCTGCGGCCCAGGTTGCCGCCGATCGCCATGCCGTCGAACGGCATGCCGCCTATGACGGCGGCGCTCTCACGACGCAGTGCCCCGTACGCCCCGCCCTGGACGACGCCGTAGAGCGCCTGTGGGTAGCCGTGGGCGGGCGGCTCGGCCCAGAAGGCGTGCAGGCAGCGCTTCGCCCAGCGGTGCGTGCGGAGCATGCTGGCGCGGGTGTAGGCCTCGTCGTGCAGCGGGCTGGTGCACTCGTCGAAGGCGAGGACGACGTCGGCGCCGAGCGCGCGCTGCACCTCGATGCTCTTCTCCGGCGTGAACACGTGGCGACTGCCGTCGACGTGGCTGACGAAGCGCACCTCGTCCTCGCCGACCTCGACCATCGATCCGACGGCGGTGGCCAGCCGCGGGGAGCCCGCTCCCGTGCCCGAACCGCCGGGTTCGTCCGGGAAGATGTTCGCGACCTTGCCGACGCGGTGCTCGATCGACGCGCCGAGCGAGAACACCTGGAACCCGCCCGAGTCGGTGAGGATCGGGCGGTCCCAGGCCATGAAGCGATGCAACCCTCCATGCGCGGCGACGAGCTCCGCGCCTGGTCGCAGGTACAGGTGATAGGTGTTGGCGAACAGGACCTGGGTCCCGGTGGCAGCGACCACCGCTGGGTCGACGCCCTTGACCGTCGCCTGCGTTCCGACGGCGACGAAGGCGGGGGTCTCGACCACGCCGTGCGGCGTGCGCAGGCGTCCACGGCGGGCGACGCCGTCGCGCCGCAGGAGGTCGAACCCGAAGGCGGCGGGGGTGTGGCTTGGCACGGGCCGACGATAGCACGGCATGAACGCCGCCCATCACGAGCAGGATGCGTCCCTGACGTGTTTCCGCCGGTCGTTCTCCAGTTTCGTCGCATCGGCACGTCCGGTCCTCATCGAGGCCTGCTACGCTCATTGGGCTAGGAGGTGCGCGAATGGCGCTCCATCTCAGTGGCAAGGTGATGGCCCTCGGGCTCGTCATCGTCGCCCTGATCACCGCCTTCAGCGCTCCCAGGGAATCAGCGACCCCCGTGGACGTACTGGTCGAGCCGCAGGTCAGCTTGCGACTGGTGCCACTGCACGTGCAACCGCGCGTCGAGGTGCTGGCCGAGGCCAACACGCTCGCGCCCGAGGCGCCGGTGCTCGCCGGTCCGATCGCTACGCCTACGCTCGTGGTGAGGGCCACGGCGTACAACTCCCTGGAGAGCCAAACCAACTCACAGCCGTTCATCACCGCCACAGGTGCCCGAACGCGCTGGGGCGTCGTCGCCGTCAGCCGCGACCTGCTCGGCTTCGACCTGCCGTACGGTTCGTTGGTCCGATTGACCGACCTCGGCAACTACCACAACGGCCGCGGCGCAGGTGCGTACCAGTCGCTGCTCGACGGCACCGAGGTGTTCGTCGTCGAGGACACGATGCATCCGCGCAAGACCAACCAGCTCGACGTGTGGTTCGCCGACTACGCCAGCGCCGTCAACTGGGGCGTGCGACGCGTGGGCATCGAGGTCGTGCGCTACGGGCGCGATGGGCCGCAGTTCGACACGTTCGCCACAAGCGGCGGGTTCGACGTCGAGCCGCGCTGGCTCGCGATGCGCTGAACGAGGTGCCGAACGAGGCACTGCACCAGACGGTGTACCAGACCCTGAACCACACGCAGCTCGGGGACCTCGGTACGTGCCGGCCAGCGCGCCAGAGGCGTCGCGGCAGCACGCTAGACTGACCCGTGCGACCGTTCGTCGTGTTCCTCGCCTGGCGTCATGTCCGGCGCCGTGGCCTACAGAGTGTGATCACGGTCCTCGGCGTCGCGGTGGGCGTCATGGTCTTGATCACCGCGCTCTCGCTCACGAACGGCTTCATCGACGAACTGGTGCGCTCGACGCTGCAGGCCACGCCCCACGTGACGCTGCAGCCGTACGTCGTCGGAGAGCGCTTGCCGGACGACGATTCCGTCCGCCTGGCGCTCGCGGGCCGGCCCGAGGTGTCCGCCGTCAGTCCGTTCCTGACGGGCCAGGCGCTGATCGCGAGGCGCGCCAGCGCGGCCTTGGGCATCTCCGCCAGGCAGGGCTTCGCTCAGCTGATCGGCATCGACCCAGACCACCATGCACAGGTGCTCGATCTCCCGGAGATCGCGCTCGCGCGCGAGGCGCTCGAGCGCGACGGGGGCGTCGTGCTGGGCGCCTCGCTGGCTTCGCAGCTCGGCGTGCTGCCGGGCGACACGGTCGTGCTGCGCGAGCTCGGCGGCCGCACCCTCGAGCTGCAGGTCAGCGACACCTTCCGTGTCGGCAACGAGCTCATCGACTCGGTGACGGCGTACGCCTCGCTGGCCGTGGTGCAGGGCTACCTCGACGCGCAGGGGCAGATCGGCGGCTACCACGTGCGGCTGCACGACCCACAGCGGGCATCCGAGGTCGCCGAGCGGCTCGGCAGCGCCTTCGGGCTGCTGCCGGTGTCGTGGGAGCGGCTGTTCGGAGGGCTCATCGACCAGTTGAACCTCCAGAAGGCCGTCATCTCCGTCGTCACCTTCCTGATCGTCCTGGTGGCCGCGATGGGGATCGCCAACGTCATGGTGCTCACCGTCGCCGAGAAGACGCGCGACATCGCCATCCTGCGCGCGCTCGGCGCGAGCTCGCGGCAGGTGCTGGCCGTGTTCACGCTGGAGGGCTTCTCGCTCGGGGCGGCCGGCACCGCCCTCGGCGCGCTGCTCGGGCTCGCCGTGGCGACGTACTTCCGCGTGCAGCCCTACCCGCTGCCGGGCGACCTGTACTTCATCACCCAGCTCCCCGTCGTCGTCGAGGCCTGGGACGTCGCCTGGGTGTGCGGCGTGTCGCTCGCGACCAGCGTGGTGGCCTCGCTGCTGCCGGCGCGGCGCGCCGCGCGGATGCGTCCGGCGGAGCTGCTGCGGTGAGCGGCGCTCGCAGCCGGAAGCCGCCCGAGCCGCTCGACGCGGCGCGCGCGTGGGACTACGCGCTGTGGCTGCTCGGCCGACAGGCGTACAGCGCGGCCGAGATCGAGCGTCGTCTGCTGCGTCGCAAGCTCCCCGCCGCCGACGCCGAGCGGGTGGTGGCGCGGCTGATCGAGCTCCAGCTCCTGGACGACGAGCGCTTCGCCACGTCGTTCGTGCGCTCGCGCAAGGCGGCCAAAGGGCCGCTGGCCCTGCGCTCGATGCTGCGCCAACGCGGCGTGTCCGAGGACGTCGTGCACGCTGCGCTCGAGGCCGAAGGCGAGACCGACCAGGTCGGCGCCGCGACGGCGTTGCTCGCGCGCCAGGCCTGGCGCTTCGAGGCCGCGACCTCGGACGACCGCGACCAGGCGTTGCGCGCCCGTTCGCGCGCCATGGCCTTCCTCGCGCGCCGTGGCTTCGCGTCCGACACCGTCCATGCCGCGTTGATGCGCACCTGGGGCGATCTCGACTGACGCACGCTGCGCGTCGCCACGCACGCGGTCGCGCCGCTGTTGATACGAGCCGCGGAGGCGGGCTATACTCCATCCTTGCGTCGGGGCGTAGCGCAGCCTGGTAGCGCACATCGTTCGGGACGATGGGGTCGGAGGTTCGAATCCTCTCGCCCCGACCACGCGAACGGCCCGGAGGGACCACGTCCCTCCGGGCCGTTCACACGTGCGCCGCGCCGCCCCCACATGCCCACTCGGCCGCGTGGCCGCGTGCTAGACTCCCGCCCGAAGGTCCGTTCGCGGGAGGTGACATACCGCGGGCGGCGCCGGCAGCGCCTCGCAGCGTAGCCGCGTCCCCCGGAGGTCACGTGCGCACCACCCCTCGCCTCATACCGTTCGTGCTGCTCGTCGTGACGCTCGTCCTCGGCCCCGCCGGGGCAGCGCTCCTGTACGCCTTCGCACACCTGGGTCAACGCCCACCGGAAGCGCTGCCCGCTGCCGTGGTGGTGCTGCTCGGCGTGCTGCTCGCGACGCCCACCGCGTTCATGCGTCGGCAGTTGCCGGCGACACCGCGGGTCGCAGCCATCGGGCTCGGCGCACTCGGCGCCATCGCGACCGCGCTCGTGCTCGGCGCCATCCTCGGAGACGGCAGCGCTGCCCCCGCCCCAGGGTTGGTGCCCGCTGGCGCGTCCGGCGCCGCCCTGGCCGGCCTGGCCTCGAGCGCCCTCGCGCTCGCGCTCTCCAGCGGCCTGCTGGCGCTGCGCGGTGAGCGCACCAACCTGGTCGCCGGCGCGTCGGTCTTCGTGGTCTGCACGGTGCTCGCGAACTTCACGCTCGACAGCTTCGTGCCGCTCGGCGACTTCTTCCTCGTCAACGTCGGCACGCTGTTCTTCGGGATCACGTTCACGCAGCGCGACCGCCTGCACCGCTTCGGCCGACCGCTCGTGTACCGGCTGATCGCCATCGCCGGCCTCGCCAACGTCGTCGCCGCGCTCGCGCTCGGCACACCGCTGCGCTACGTCGCGGTCAGCTTCCTCGCGATCGTGGTGGCGGAGACGGCCAACACCGAGGTCTACCATCGCCTGCTGCGCTTCCGTTGGCTGGCCCGGGTCGCAGGCTCCAACGCGGTCGCCGCGCCGCTCGACACGATCCTGTTCACGACGCTGGCCTTCGCCGGCGCGCCCTTCGCGACGCTGCAATGGATGACACAGGTGATCGTCACCGACGTGCTCGTGAAGTACGCTGCCAGCATGGTCGCCGCCATCACCATCCTCAGCCGACCCGAATGGGTGCCGCGCGCCCCGGGCGAGGCCGACCCACGGCCAGGGCCTTCATGACCCTCGACTCGCTCGCTTCCGCCGTCGGCACGACGTTCGGGCCAACCGAGTGGCAGGTGCTCGGCCAAGAGCGCATCGCCGCGTTCGCCGACGTCACCGGCGATCGCCAGTGGATCCACGTCGACCCGGCACGGGCGGCGGCGAGTCCGTTCGGTGGCACCATCGCCCACGGCTATCTGACGCTGTCGCTGATCGCGGCGGCACACTTCGAACTCGCCACCTTCCCCGACGAGCCCGACGTCACGGTGATCAACTACGGGCTCGACAAGGTCCGCTTCCTGGCGCCCGTACCGAGCGGCTCCCGCGTTCGCACGACCGTGGCCGTCACCGACGTGCAGGACCGGCGCCGCGGACGCTGGATCCTGGCCACCCGCAGCACGGTCGAGATCGAGGGCATCGAGAAGCCCGCCCTGATCGCCGACGCGCTGTTCCTGCTGGTCCGCGACACCTGAGCCCCCCGGGGCGTCAGACGGCCGCGACGAGCGCTTCGAGCGCCCGGGCGTAGGCCAGCGCGAGCGCGTCCTCGCCGGGCTGCGTGGCGATGCTGAGGCCGACGGGTAGGCCGTCGCGATCAGACCCGACCGGCACCGTCGCCACCGGACCACCGAGCAGGTTGCCGAGCGTCGTCGAGCGCAGCACCGCCAGGTTGGCACGCATGTAGGCGTCGTCGTCCTCGAGCAGCGTAGCCAGCCCCGGCGGGCCCACCCGAACGGTCGGCATCACCGCGGCGTCGAAGGGCGCAGCCGCGCTCCAGAAGGCGGCCCGCAGGCGCTGATGGGCGGCTCGCAGCAGCACGTAGTCGCTCGACGGACGCCCCTGCACCGCCAGCACCCGGCTCGACACCCGTGGGTCGATGCGCGCAGCGTCTCGCCGCAGCATGTCGCCGTGCAGCGCGAACGCCTCGTGTGCGGCGAAGCTGCCGTAGCGCGCGTAGAGCGCGTCGAGTTCGGCGAGCTCCGGTGCGGGGCGCCGCTCGACCGTGTGCCCGGCCGCCTCGAGCCGCTCGAGCGCCCGTTCGCACGCGTCGCGAACGCCGGGGTCGAGATCTTCCCACACGACGGTGGTCGGGGCCCACAAGCGCCAGCGCTCCGGCACCGCCGGCAGCGGCGCCGGCCGTTGGCCCGCCAGCGCCTGCAGCAAGATCCACGCGTCAGCGACGTCGCGGGCGATCGGGCCGAGCGTGTCGAGCGTGCTGGAGAGCACCACCGTGCCGTCGGTGGGGATGGCGCCGTCCGTCGTCTTGAGCCCCACCAGGCCGTTGAAGCTCGCGGGTATGCGCACCGAGCCGCCGGTGTCGCTGCCGACCGCCAGCGCGGCCAGGCCGGTCGCGACCGCCACCGCCGAGCCCGACGACGAACCGCCGGGGACGCGCGAGGGGTCGATCGCGTTGGGCGGCGTGCCGACGTGCGGGTTGATGCCGAGGCCGCTGAACGCCAGCTCCGTCATGGTGGTCTTGCCGAGGAACACGGCTCCGGCCGCGTCGAGCCGCGCGGCGACCGGGGCGTCCGCCGTGGCCGCCGCGCCGTCCATCAGGGGAGGGCTGCCGGCACCGGTGACGTCGCCCGCGGTGTCGAGCAGGTCCTTCAGCGCGATCGGTACGCCATCGAGCGGACCGGCGTCGATCCCCGCCGCGAAACGCCGCGCCGAGGCCTGCGCCTGACGCCGTGCCCGCTCGGCGGTGACGAGGCGGT
>REEJ01000155.1 GCA_007695125.1 Trueperaceae bacterium
CGTCGGCCACGCGCTACCGGTCGAACCTGCACGCGCAGCACGTGCGCGTGTTCGCAGACGTCCACGTCAAACACGGCGCGCACGCGATCACCGCCGACCGCAGCCTCGAAGAGCTGACCCGCGACCTCGAGTTCTTCGACGCCGACGCCGTCATCGTCACGGGTCAGCGCACCGGCGACGGCGCCGACGTCGGCGAGCTGCGCACCGTGCGAGCCGCCACGCAGCTCCCGCTGCTCGTCGGCAGCGGCGTGACCGAGGCGAACGTCGGCCAGATCCTCGGCACGGCCGGCGGCGTGATCGTCGCCAGCGCCCTCAAGGAGGAAGGGGTGTGGTGGGCGCCGGTCGCCGAGGAGCGGGTGCGCTCGTTCATGCGCGTCGTCGCCGGCGTCGACACGGCCTGAACGACCCACGAGCCGCAAGCGCGGGACGCGCCGCCCCTGCCCGTCGGCGGCGCTCCGTCGTACCCTGATGAGATCGACACGCACCGCAGCCGGGACGGCCCGCAGCGGGCCCGCGCACGGTGCCGGAGGGAGTCCGACATGAGGGGGACCAAGCGAGGGGGAGCGCATGGCTGACGTGCGCGCCACCGTCGGTCAGGCGATCGTGCGCTACCTGGCCGCCCAACACAGCGAACGCGACGGCCAGCGCCGCCGGGCGATCCCGGCCGCCTGGGCGATCCTCGGCCACGGCAACGTCGCCGGCCTCGGTCAGGCACTCGAGGAGCTCGGCGGGCCGCTCGACCTGCCCACCTACCGGCCGCAGCACGAGCAGGCGATGGTCCATGCCGCGGCCGCGTACGCCAAACACGTCGACCGCCTGGCGACCCACGCCTGCACCGCGTCGATCGGCCCGGGCAGCGCCAACATGTTCACCGCCGCCGCCGGCGCGACGGTGAACCGCCTGCCGGTGCTGCTGTTCCCGAGCGACCTGTTCGCCAACCGCCTGCCCGACCCGGTGCTGCAGCAGCTCGAGCACCCCAGCGAGCACGACGTGACCGTCAACGACGCGTTCCGGAGCGTGTCGCGCTTCTTCACGCGCGTCCACCGGCCCGAGCAGCTGCTGTCGGCGCTGCCCGAGGCGATGCGCGTGTTGCTCGACCCGGTCGAGACGGGCGCGGTCACGATCGCGCTGCCCGAGGACGTGCAGGTCGAGGCGTTCGACTGGCCATCGACCTTCTTCGAGCCGCGCGTATGGCACGTGCGGCGCCCCATGCCCGAGCCCGAGGCCGTGGAGCGCGCCGCGCGCCTGCTGCGCCGCGCCGAGCGCCCGCTGATCGTCACGGGCGGCGGCACCATCTACGCGGGTGCGACAGACGCGTTGCGTGCGTTCGCCGAGCGTTTCGGCGTCCCGGTGGTCGAGACCCAGGCCGGTAAGGGTGCGCTCCCCTGGGATCACCCGCTGAACGCCGGACCTGTCGGCGCCAACGGTGGCCTGGCGGCCAACCGGCTCGCGGCCGGCGCCGACCTGGTGCTGTGCGTCGGCACGCGCCTCGGCGACTTCGCCACGGGCTCCATGACGGCCTTCGCGCGCGACGACGTGCGCTTCGTCGGCCTCAACGTGGTGCCGATGGACGCCCACAAGCTCGGGGCCCTGGCGCTCGTGGCCGACGCGCGTCGTGGACTCGAGGCGCTGCACGAGGCGCTCGCCGGCTGGTCCGGCAGCGACGGTGCGTACCAAGACGAGGTCCGCGACCGCAAGGCGGAGTGGGACGCCATCGTCGACGACCTGCGCGCCCCGGTGAGCGGTCCCAGGCCGACGCAGGCGTCCGTGATCGGCGTCGTGAACGAGGTCTTCGGTGGCGAGGCCACCGTCATCAACGCGGCGGGTAGCATGCCCGGCGACCTGCTCAAGCTCTGGCGCGGCAGCGACCCGAAGGCCTATCACGTCGAGTACGGCTTCTCCTGCATGGGGTACGAGATCCCGGCGGGCCTCGGCGTCAGGCTGGCGGATCCGCAACGCGACGTGGTCGTGTTCGTCGGCGACGGCACCTACCTGATGATGAACGGCGAGATCGTCACGGCCGTGGCCGAGGGGTTGGCGTTCACGATCGTGATCAACGACAACGGCGGCTACCAGTCGATCCACGGCCTGCAGCGCAGCGTCGGCTCGCCCTCGTTCCTGAACGAGCTGCGCCATCGCGACCCGGCCAGCGGGCGCACCGACGGACCGACGGTGGCCGTCGACTTCGTGCGCCACGCCGAGGCCATGGGGGCGCTGGCGCTCGAGGCGCTCGACCTGGACGGGCTGCGCGAGGCGCTCGCCGTGGCGCGCGCCAGCGAGCGCGTCGCCGTGGTCGTCGTGCGCACCGACCCCGAGCGGCGGGTCCCCGGCTTCGAGGGCTGGTGGGACGTGCCCGTGGCCGAGGTGAGCGAGCAGGCGAGCGTGCGCGATGCGCGCGCCGCCTATGAGGTGAACGCGGCGCGGCAGCGCCGCTTCGTGGCGCGCCACACGCGCGCCGCCGGAGAGGACGACGGATCGTGAGCGCACCCCTGGGCTTCGCCGTGATCGGCGCCGGACGCATCGGCGCGCTCCACGCCCGACACCTGGCCGGCGCCGTCGAGGGGGCGCGGCTCGAGGCCGTGTTCGACGTCGACGAGGCCGCCGCCCGTGCCGCCGCGATCGGCGGCGCCGCGGCACTGACCGACCTCGGCGAGGCGCTCGCCCATCCGCGCGTCGACGCGGTCGTGATCGCCTCGCCCACCAGCGCCCACGCCGAGCAACTGCGCCTGGCCGCCGAGGCCGGCAAGGCGATCTTCTGCGAGAAGCCCGTCGCCGACGACCTGGCGCAGACGATCGCGGCCATGGACGCCGTCGAGCGCGCGGGCGCGCCGTTCCAGATCGGCTTCAACCGGCGCTTCGACCCGGCCTACGCCGAGCTGGCGCGCGCGATCGGCGCCGGTGAGCTCGGCAAGGTCGAGCTGTTCCGCAGCCAGTCGACCGACCCGCGGCCCGCACCCGAGGCGTACATCGCCTCGTCGGCGGGCTTCTTCCGAGACTCGGTGATCCACGACATCGACACCGCCCGCTTCGTGGTCGGTGAGGTCGAGCGTGTCACCGCGCTGGGGCGCGTCCTGGTCGATCCGCTCTACGAGAAGTACGGCGACGTCGACACCAGCGTCATCACGCTCGAGTTCGCCTCCGGCGCGCTGGGCGTGCTGATGAACTCGCGGCGCACGGTCTACGGCCACGACCTGCGCGTCGAGGTGCACGCCGAGCGCGGCAAGCTCGTGGCCGAGGACGAACGCGCGACCAAGCTCTGGCGCTACGATGCCCACGGCCTCCACGGCGACTTCTTCGACCACTTCCTCGACCGCTTCCGCGATGCCTATCGACGCGAGCTGCAGGCGTTCGTCGACGCGGTGCGCGCCGGTCGCGCGCCGGCCCCCGGACCGGTCGACGCGATCGAGACCCTGCGCGTCGCCGACGCCGCTACGCTGAGCCTCCACGAGGGCCGGCCGGTGCGCGTCGACGAGGTCACGGCGGCGCCCGAAGGCGCGCCCGAAGCCGCGCCCGCGGCGGGTGTGGGCTCGTGAGCGCCATCCGCGTCGCGAACGCGCCCTGCTCGTGGGGCACGATCGAGGGCTTCGGTGGCGGCGTCCCCTGGCCGCAGATGCTCGACGAACTCGTCGACACCGGCTACCAGGCCACCGAACTCGGCGACCTCGGCTATCTGCCGAGCGAGCCAGACGCGTTGCGTGAGGCGCTCTCGAGCCGTGGTCTGGCGCTCCTCGGTGGCTTCGAGGCGGTGCCGCTGCTGCGCCAGGGCGTGGTGAGCGAGCGCCGCGAGCGGCTGCTCACGGTGGCGCGGCTGATGGCGGCGGTCGCCGACGTCGGCGACGCCGGCCGCCCGCCCTGGTTCATCCTCGCCGACGACAGCGCCGATCGCCCCGCCCGCATGGCGAACGCCGGCCGCATCACGGCCGCGCACGCCCTCGACCTGGCCGAACGCGCCCGCTTCGCCGCCAACGCCGAGGAGGTCGCTCGGCTCGTCGAAGGCGAGACCGGCCTGCGCACGCTCTACCACCACCACTGTGGCCACCACATCGAGACGCCCGACGAGATCGAGGCGTTCCTCGACGCCACCGATCCCGCGCTGCTGCAGTTGGTCTTCGACACCGGCCACGCCGTCTACGGCAGCGGCCAGCGCGACGACGACGGCCGGCTGGCGGCGCGGCTCATGGAGCGCTGGTGGGAGCGCATCGCCTACGTCCACTTCAAGGACTGCGAGCCCGAGGTGGCCGAGCGGGCCCGGCAGGAGGGCTGGACGTACGGCGAGGCCGTCGGCGCCGGCGTGTTCTGCGAGCTCGGTCGCGGCAGCGTCGACTTCGCCGCCGTGCTGGCCGGGCTGCGCGAGCGCGGCTACGACGACTGGATCACGGTGGAGCAAGACGTGCTCCCCGGCATGGGAACGCCGGCGGCGAGCGCCCGGCGCAACCGCGACACCCTGCGCGCGCTCGGCCTCTGAGCCAGGCGCGTGCTCGATCGCCGCACGGACGCGGCACCCCGCACGAAGGAGGAGACACCATGGAACACGTCGTGCCACGCCGCCCCACCGGCACGCTCCACGCCGAGGTCACGCCGGCCTCGGCCGGTTGGCGACATCTCGGCTTCGAGCTCCGCACGCTCGCCGACGGCGCCGCGTTCGAGCACAGCAGCGCCGACCATGAGGTCGCCCTGATCCTGCTCGCCGGCGACGCCGAACTGCGCCTGGGCGGCGAGCGCCACGAGGTGCAGGGTCGCCGCGGCGTGTTCGAAGGGCTGCCCCACGGGCTGTACGCGCCGCCGGGCTGCGACTACGGGCTCGTCGCGCGCGGACCGGTCGAGTTCGCGCTCGGCAGCGCCCGGGCCGACGGGACGTTGCCGCCGCGTCTGATCACCCCGGACGACGTGACCGTCGAGATCCGTGGTGGACACAACGCCACGCGCCAGATCAGCCACGTGATCGATCCCGGCCAGGCCGAGCGCTTGCTGTGCGTCGAGGTGTACACGCCCTCGGGCAACTGGTCGAGCTACCCGCCCCACAAGCACGACGTGTACGAGGCGGGCGTCGAGGCCGAGCTCGACGAGGTCTACCACTTCCGCCTCGATCCCGCGGACGGCTGGGCGCTGCAGCGGCTCTACAACGACGACCGCTCGCTCGACGAGGTGGTCGTGGCGCGCGACGGCGACACCGTCATGGTGCGCGAGGGGTACCACCCAGTGGTGGTCGCCCCCGGCTACGACGCCTACTACCTGAACCTGCTCGCCGGCGATCACCCCACGTGGGATGCCCGCGACGAACCCGACTTGGCTTGGGTGCGGGGCTCGTGGGAGGGGCGCGAGGGGCGGCTGCGGCTGCCGCTGCGCGGGAGCGGGCGGGACGGCTGAGCGGGGCGGGCCGCCGGCCTCGTGACGATCGATCGTGCTGCCACGGCTGCCGCGGCCATCGATGACCGCTCGATGAACGTCCCGGGATGACCTTCCCCTGACTCGCCTGGTCGAGGATGCGATAGACTGACGCATCACCCCGATGGGACGGCGCCGCCGCTCCCACGCACAACCCAGCAACGCGTCGCCGTCGGCCGCTGCCGACCCGACCATGCGTAAGGAGACCGATCTGATGAAGCGCCTTACACTCGTCCTCGTAGCCGCAGCCGCCCTGTTCCTGAGCCACGCTCAGGCGCAGCGCGTCAACCTCCTCTGTAGCCCCGACCTCGCCTGGTGCGAGGCGCTCGGCCCCGCCTTCACGGAAGCCACGGGCATCCCCCTCGAGTTCATCCGCGTCAGCTCGCAAGACGCGCTCGCGCGCATCCGCGCCGAGTCGGCCAACCCCGTCTTCGACGTGTGGTTCGGCGGCACGGGCGACCCGCACCTGATCGCCATGCGCGACGGGGTCGCGGAGATGTACATCCCGAGCACGTGGGACGACATCATCCCCGAGCTCAAGTCGGTCATCAACGAGGAGTACATCCCGCTGTACGCCGGCGCCATCGGCTTCGTCATCAACGAGGAAGCGCTGGGCGACCTGCCGCTGCCGCGCTCCTGGCGCGACCTGACCGACCCCATGTACCGCGGCCTCATCGCCATGCCCGACCCGACCAGCTCCGGCACGGCGTACACCACGCTCGCCACGCTGCTGCAGGTCTTCGGCGAGGAGGACGGCTGGGAGCTCGTCGAGGGCATCCACATGAACGTGGCGCAGTACACCAGCTCGGGCAGCGCTCCCGGACAGCTGGCCGGCCGCGGTGAAGTCGCGATCGCGATCCAGTTCATGCACGACGGCGTCAAGTTCGCCGCGCAAGGCTTCCCGCTCACCGTCTTCGCGCCCGAAGAGGGTGTCGGCTACGAGATCGGTGGCATCAGCCTCATCGCCAACGCCCCCAACCGCGATGCCGCCATCGCGTTCATCGAGTGGGCGCTGACCCCCGAGGCGCAGGCCATCGCCGGCGAACTGGGTGACTCCTACCAGATCCAGTCGAACATGAACACCGTGCAGCACCCGCTCGCACCGAACTTCGACGAGATCAACCTGATCGAGTACGACTTCGATCGCTGGGGCGACCCCGCGGTCCGCGACCAGGTCCTCACGCGCTGGCTCAACGACGTCTTCGCCATCCCGCGCTGAACCTGACGCACGCCACGACGCTCCGCTCACACCCGTATCGGTGTGAGCGGAGCGCGCCGACCGACCCGGCCGGGGGGCGACACCCCGCACCCCCGGCCGTGCCACGCCGAGCGAACCCACCATGGCCGTGACCACCCCCACCACTCCCTCCCGCACCGGCAACGGCATGGGCCTGCGCTTCAGTGGCGCGTGGCTCCCCGCCCTCGTCGCGATCGTCACCTACCTGACGCTGCCGTTCGGGCGCCCGGGTCGGCCCTTCTTGACGATCGAACCCGACCTCTACGCGCTCGCACTCGGGGCGCCGCTGCTCTGGATCGTCCTGTTGGGTGCCGTGGCGTCGTTCGTGGTGTCGCTGCTGCGGCTCAACACCGCGGTCCGCGGCGATGTGCTCATCGCCACCGGGACCGTCGGCCTCGGCGCTGGCGTGCTGTGGTTCATCCTCAGCGCCACGCCCTTCGGCATCGGCGCGCTCCTCACGCTCGCCGCACTCGCGCTCGTGCTCGGTCACGCGCTCAGCGAGAGCGGCCGCATCCAGGGCGACGCGTTCATCGCCACCAGTATCTTGGTCGTCTCGCTCTTCGTCATCCTGTTCATCATCTATCCGCTCTTCACCGTGCTGCGTGCCGCCGTCATCATCGACGGCTCGTTCGACCTCTCACAACTGCGCCGCACGTTGACCCACCCGCTCTTCTTCTTCCTCGACAACCCCCGCTCGCAGATCGACGAGATCGGCCTGACGCTGCGTTGGGGCATGGTCGTCGCCGTCCTGACTGGCGCCTGGGCGGTGTTCCGGCGGCGTTCGGTGCCGGTCGTGGCCTTGCGCCTCGTCCTGGGTGGCATCGCCGGCCTGATCATCGGGGTGCTGCTGTACGGCCGCGGTGCCCTGCCCACCAGCCTGCTCACCGTCGCCATCGTCGCGCCCACCTGCACCCTGCTCGGACTCGCCTTCGCGCTGCTCGGTCAGCGCGCACGCTTCAAGCCGATTCGCCGTTCGCTCGATGTGATCAGCGTCCTCCCCATCATCACGCCGCCGTTCATCCTGGCGTTCGCGATGATCTTCCTGCTGGGGCGTCGCGGCATCGTCACGCACGGCCTGTTCGACATGTCCACCAACTGGATCTACGGCATTCCCGGCGTCGCGATCGCACAGATCCTCGCCTTCACGCCCATCGCCTACCTGCTGCTGCGCGGCTCCATCTCGTCGCTCAACCCGGCGCTCGAGGAGGCCGCCCAGACGCTGGGCGCGGGACCGTGGACCACCATGCGCACGATCACATGGCCGCTCGTGCGGCCGGGTCTGGCCGCGGCCTTCCTGCTCTCGATGATCGAGTCGCTTGCCGACTTCGGCAACCCGATCATCCTCGGCGGTGACCGCAACTACCTGGCGACGGAGGTGTACTTGTCGCTCACGGGACGCTTCAACCCGAACGAGGCGGCGGCCTACGGCGTCGTGTTGCTGGCCCTCGTGCTCGGCGCGTTCTTCATCCAGCGCCTGTGGCTCGGCGGCGGCTCCTTCGTGACGGTCACCGGCAAGCCATCGAGCGGCGCGTTGGCACCGATCCCGCGGGTGCTCGAGATCGGCCTCACGCTGGTCCTGTTCGTGTGGACCGTGTTCGTCGCGGCGCTCTACATCTCGATCGTGGTCGGCTCGTTCGCGCAGCTCTGGGGTGTGAACTACACCTTCACGACGCGCCACTACGAAGACTTCATGCGCGCCGGCTGGCCGGTCTTCCTCTACACCGCCCGCGTCGCGGCGATCAGCGCGGTGCCGGCGATGCTGCTGGGCTTCCTCGTCGCCTACCTCGTGTCGCGCCACCGCTTCTTCGGGCGCCGCTTCGTCGAGTTCGGATCGCTCCTCTCGTTCGCCACCCCGGGTACGGTCATGGGCGTCGCGTACATCTTCGCGTTCAACACCGGACCGTGGCTGCTCACCGCCAGTGCCACGATCATCATTCTGGCGCTCGTCTTCCGCAACATGCCCGTCGCCATCCGCGCCGCGGTGGCCGGCCTGGCGCAGATCGACCCCAGCCTGGAGGAGGCGTCCACCATGCTGCGGGCCCGCTCGCTCACGACCCTGCGGCGGGTGCTGTTCCCGCTCCTGGTCAACACGCTCGTGACCGGCCTGATCTTCGCCTTCGTCTCGGCGATGACGGCCGTGAGCCAGGTCATCTTCCTGGTCAGCCCCGGCAACCAGCTCGCCACCGTCTTGCTGCTCGGCTGGGTGGAGCAGGGCCAGCTCGGTAGGGCCGCGGCCATGGGCACGATCCTGATCGTATCGATGCTCTTCACCATCCTGGTGGTGTTGGGCCTGGCGCAGCGCATCAGCGCTCGCGTCGTGAGGGTGGAGGGCTGATGGACAGCACGACGACGGTGGTCAAGGGCATCCAGCCGGCGACGGTCGACCTGCGCGGGCTCCTCAAGCGTTTCGGCAAGGACGTCGTCGCCGTGAACGACGTCGACCTCTTCATCGAGCGCGGCGAGCTGCTCACGCTGCTCGGTCCGTCCGGCTGCGGCAAGACGACGATCCTGCGGCTGATCGCGGGCCTCGAGCGCCCGACGGCCGGTCAGATCCTGATCGACGACGACGACGTCTCGCGGCTGCCCGCCTACCTGCGCGACATCACGATGGTGTTCCAGTCGTACGCGCTCTTCCCCCACATGAACGTGTTCGAGAACGTCGCCTACGGCGTGCGCGTCGCCAAGCGGCCCAAGCAGGAGATCGAGGAACGCGTGCACGAGGCGCTCGCGATGGTGGGCCTCGAGGACTACGGGAAGCGCGCCACCAACGCCCTCTCGGGCGGTCAACAGCAACGCGTGGCGCTGGCGCGCGCGCTCGTGATCCGGCCGCGCGTGCTGCTGTTCGACGAGCCGCTCTCGAACCTCGACGCGAAGCTGCGCAAGCGCGTCCGCGAGGACATCCGCAGCCTGCAGCAGCGCCTGGGCATCACCAGCGTGTACGTGACGCACGACCAGGAAGAGGCGTTGGCGATCAGCGACCGGGTCGTGGTGATGAACCAGGGCATCATCGAGCAGATCGGTTCGCCGCACGTGCTCTACACCCGGCCCGCGTCGCGCTTCGTGGCCGACTTCATCGGCTCCGCCAACTTCATCCCCGGCCACTACGACGGCCAGGCGATCGACGTGCTCGGGTACCGGCGCCCCCACGTGCAGGACATGGCGAGCGGGCCCGTCACGGTGATGGTGCGCCCGGAGGCGATCGAGTTCGCCCGCGAGGGCGAGGAGGGCGTCGAGGCGACGTACCTGAGCAGTGCCTACCTGGGGCCCGTCACCGAGTTCATCTTCGACATCGGCGGGGTCGAGGTCTTCGCGACCATCTCCGGTCTCGGCATGTCGGTCGCCGAACGCGGCGACACGGTCCGGCTGCGCTTCAACGAGGCGGGCGTGTCGCTGCTGCCGCCGGAGTAACGGGCGCGGCCGGCAGCGCGGTCACGACGGCTCGACGCCTGGGGCCGACGCGCGCTCGCGGGCCGCGACCTCGCGCCGCACGATCGGCGCCACCTCGGTACCGAGCAGCTCGATCGAGCGCAACACCTGCGCGTGCGGCAGCGTGCCGAGGCCCATCTGGAAGAGCGCCCGGCGGTGTCCGAAGAGCGCGTGCTGGGCCAGGATCTTCTCGGCCACCTGCTCGGGATCGCCGACCGCCAACGAGCCGCGCGGCTCGCGCATCGCCTCGAACTGCTCGCGCGTCATCGCCGGCCAGCCGCGCTCGCGGCCGATGCGCGTCATCACCGCGGCGTAGGGCGCGAAGGCCGTGTCGGCCGCCGCCTGCGACGTGGGCGCGACGAAGGCATGGCCGTTCACGCTCATCGGCACGAGCGCCGGGTCGAAGCCGCCGCGCAGCAGCCCCTCGCGGTGGATCTCGGCGAACGGCACGAAGCGCTCGGGCAGACCGCCGATGATGGCGAGCGCCATGGGCAGTCCCAGCATGCCGGCGCGCAGCGCCGATTGGGGTGTGCCGCCGACGCCCACCCACACCGGCAGCGGGTCTTGCACGGGGCGCGGATGGACCTCCTGGCCGTCGAGCGGGGCACGCGTGCTGCCGCGCCACGTCACGCGTGTGCGCTCGCGCACGGCCAGCAGGAGCTCGAGCTTCTCGGTGAACAGCCGGTCGTAGTCCTCGAGCGCGTAGCCGAAGAGCGGGAAGGACTCGGTGAACGAGCCGCGGCCGGCCAGCACCTCGGCGCGACCGTTCGACAGCAGGTCGAGGGTCGCGAAGCGCTGGAACACGCGGATCGGATCGTCGGACGACAGCACCGTCACGGCCGACGTCAGACGCAGCCGCTCGGTGCGCTCCGCGATGGCGGCGAGCACCACCTCGGGTGCCGAGACGAGGAAGTCGGCGCGATGGTGCTCGCCCACTCCGAACACGTCCAGGCCCACCTGCTCGGCGAGGACGGCCTCCTCGACGATCTGGCGCATCCGCTGACGAGGCTCGATGACGTGGCCCGTGACGGGGTCGGGGCCGTGGTCGCCGAACGTGAAGACGCCGAGCTCGAAGGGTGCGGGTGTGTGCGTGGGCGCCGCGCTCACGCTGGCTCGGCGCTGGCGCTCGGACCGGCCTGCTCGAGGGTAACGACGATCGTGTTCGCCATGCTGGGCCTCCCGCCGCGGTTCGCGCCCTGGCGCGCCGCCTCGCCCGAGGGTACGTCGCTGCGGCCGGGGCGGTCGGTCGCCATCGCGACCGCACTGCGCGGGCTACGCTGCGGCGTGCACTTCGACCTCGAACACCCCGTGCTCGTGTACGCCTGCGACATCGACGGCTGCCTCGCGGCGGCCGACCACGCGGCGTACGACCTCGTCGCCCTGCAGGCGCTGGCCGAGCGCAACCGCGCCAGCGAGGACGACCCGACCATCCCCGCGCTCACCTTCGTGACCGGGCGACCGCACGCCTACGTCGACGCCCTCATGCAGGCCCTCGACGTGCGGCTGCCGGCGTCGTTCGAGAACGGCGTCGGGCTCGCCACCCGGCACCCGTACGAGGCCTGGTTGATCGACGAGGTGGAAGCGGCGAGGGGCGCGATGGACGAGGCTCGCTCGCTGCTCGAGGCGCACGACGAGGTCGTCCTGCAGTTCGGCAAGGTGGCCTCGCTCAGCGTGTTCGACGCCACCGGCGAACGCGACGTCCCCGCGCTGGCCGCCTTCCTGCGCGCGTTCGTCGCGGAGCGGTCGCTCGGCGTCGACGTCGACCCCTCGACGGACTGCGTGAACCTGCTGCTCCCCGGCATCGACAAGGCGGTCGGCTTCGCAGCGCTGTGCGAAACGCTCGACCTGCCCGAGGTGGCCGTGGCCGGGATCGGCGACAGCGTCGGTGACGTGGCGTGGCTGCGGCGCTGCGGCGTCAGCCTCGCGCCCGCGGGCGCGGTCGCGGAGGTGAAGGCCGTCGTCAGCGCGGTCTCGGCGCATCACGACGTCGCGGCCGCCCTGGAGGGGTACGACGCGCTCATCGCGGCCAACCGGGTGCTTGCAGCGCGGTAGGATCGCCACGATGATCGGACCACTCACGGGCAAGGTCGCGCTCGTCGCCGGCGCCACCCGCGGCGCCGGGCGTGGCATCGCGGTGGCGCTGGGCGAGGCGGGTGCGACGGTGTACTGCACCGGCCGCAGCTCGCGCACCACGCCGCGCCCGCAGCGCCCGGACGACGCGAGCCCGTTCGAGCTGCGCGGTCGCCCCGAGACGATCGAGGAGACCGCCGAGCTGGTCGAGGCCGCCGGCGGCACCGGCATTGCGGTGCGGATCGACCACACCGACGAGATCCAGGTCGAGGCCTTGCTGGCCCGCATCGAGCGCGACGGCGGCCGCCTCGACGTGCTGGTCAACGACGTGTGGGGCGGCGACGCGCTGACCGAGTGGGGCGTGCCGTTCTGGGAGCTCGACCTCGCCAAGGCAC
Source organism: Trueperaceae bacterium (assembly GCA_007695125.1). Classification (GTDB taxonomy): domain Bacteria; phylum Deinococcota; class Deinococci; order Deinococcales; family Trueperaceae; genus CSSed10-48. The sequence goes on from REEJ01000155.1 coordinate 12,514, forward strand.
GCACCATGCTCGAGCGCGGCCTGCTGTCGCACCTGATCACGGCGCGCCACGCGGCGGGGCTCATGGTGGGTGCCGGGAGCGGGCTGGTGGTCGAGATCACCGACGGAGAGCGGCTCGATTACCGTGGCACGCTCTTCTACGACATGGTCAAGACCAGCGTGATCCGCGCCGCGTTCGCGATGTCCGAGGAACTGCGGCCGCACGGCGTGGCGGCCCTGGCGCTCACGCCAGGGTTCCTGCGCTCCGAGGCGATGCTCGAGCACTTCGGCGTCAGCGAGGCCACCTGGCGCGACGCCGTGGCGATCGACCTCAACTTCGTCCACTCCGAGACGCCGCGCTTCGTCGGGCGCGCCGTGGCAGCGCTGGCCGCCGACCCGGACGTGATGGAGCGCAGCGGCCGCGTGTGGTCGTCGTGGACGCTGGCGCGCGACTACGGCTTCAGCGACGTCGATGGCGCCCGACCCGACTGGGGCACGCATGCCGATCGCCAACCGTTCGGGCGCGCCGCGCGCGCCGCGCATCGGCGCTTCCTGCGTGCCTTCGAGCGCGACGACGCCTGAGCATGCCCGCCCCGGTGACCACGGTAGGCTCGGTCAGCGCCGCGGTGCGCGGGCGCCGCCCGGCAGCGGCCACCTTGCCATGACCCACGCCCCCTACGTCACCCACTTGCTCGCTTTGGCGACGCGCACCCGAGACCCGCTCCGTCTCGCGGTCACGTTGCGTGTGCAGTACCCGGAGTGGGGTGCGCGAGCGACCTACGCCGCATACGGCCTGCGCGACCTGCTCGACCACCTCGGCTGGCCGCTCGACACCTCGCTGCCGCAGCGCTTCGAGGCGTTCGCGCAGGAACTCGCCGACGCCCACCCCGAACCGTTGTGGGCGCTGCGGCGTAGCCAGATGCGGCAGCTGGTGTCGCTGATCGAGCGTCCGCAGCCGCTCACGCTGCGCCAGCGCCGCGGAGCTCCCGGGGTCGATGGGGCGTTGGCGCCCTTGCTCGTCGCCTGTGCCGATCGCGGCTTGACCCTCGCCGACGTCCGCCATGCGCTCGGGATCGAGCTCGGACTGTCGCGCTCGGGGCTCGTCGGCGTAGGCGGCGCGGCCGTCGCCGACGACCCGGGCGGGCCCGACGTGGCCGGGCCCGGCGTGGCGGGTCTGACGGATCTGGTCGCGGCGCTGGCACCCTGGCGTGCGGAGGTGGGTGGCCTCGAGCTCGGGCACTACGTCGACGTGTTGCGCCGCAGCGATCGCGAGTTCCACCCCGACGTCCTGCGGGCGGCGACCCTACGCGACCTGGCGGCCCTCGGCCGCGCCTCGATGCCCAGCCCCGAGCAGCGCCTGGAGGCGAGCCTCGCCGAGTTGGTCGAGCACGACGACGACGAGGACGCCTTCGTGGTGCCGGCGCGCAGCGGGGCGATGCAGGCATGACGCGGCTGCTGCCCTCGTTCGCCGACCTCATGCTGCTGCCGACGCTCGTCGACCCCGACGCCGAGGTGCGGCTCGAGCACGATCGGATCGTGGTCAGGAGCGCGCAGCAGGCGCTCATGCGGCAGACGCTCGCGGTCTACCCACACGTCGCCGCGCGGGTTCGCGGGGACGACGAACTGGTGCTCGAACCGCTCGTGCCTGCTCGGGCCCGCGTGGTCCTGGTGTGGCCCGGGGGTGAGACGGTGGGCGTCACGGTGTGGCCCAACGGCTTCGTGTCGATCAGGCGCGCCGACGCCACGCTCGACGCGTCGCTGGAAGGCGACGGCGTGACGCTGGTGGAGTGCCCGGACGGCGAGACGCTGGCCGATGCCCTCGCCCGGCTCGAGACGTGACGCTGCCGGTTCGGCGCCGCGGTTGGAGCCACGGTCGGCGCCGCGGTCGGAGCCACGGTGCTCAGGGTTCGGCGGCGAGCTGCTCCTCGTCGGCTTCCGCCTCACGGAGCCGGAACAGCACCTCCTCGTGCTCGAGCGTCCACGGTTCGTCGCGTTCGACCGCGTCGAGGCATGCGCCGCAGACGAGGCCGAGCACCTCGGCGGGACGTTCGTGGCAGAGCTCGCACAGGCCTTCTTCAGAGATCGCTGGTGTGAGACCGACGTCGCTGTCCATGTGCGCCTCCTTCACTCCAGCCTAGGGCATCGCGACCGGTCGCACGGTCGACGCGCCGACGCGTGTGAGCAGCGTGGTCGGGGACGGTACCCTGGCGCGTGAGCCGACCACAGCGCCTCGCGTTCTGGACCCTGTGCGGCGCGATGGGTCTGGTGACGCTGACGCTCGCGACGGTCGCCACGGCGGTGCCGTTGTACGCCGTGGCGCTCGGCCTCGACGCCGCCACCGTCGGCCTCCTGGTGGCGCTCCCGAACGTGTTCCCCGTGCTCCTCGCGGTGCCCGCCGGCCGAGCCGTCGACGGGAAGGGGGCGCTGCGCTGGATGCTGGTCGGGAGCCTCGGTCTGGTGAGCGCTCCGCTGATCGTCGCCACGGTCGGCGGTACCGGCGCGCTGGTGGCCAGCCAGCTGCTGCTCGGGCTGTTCCACGTGTTCCTGACGCTGGCCTCGCAGGCGTTCGTGGCGGCGCTCGGCACGCGAGCGAGCTTCGAGCGCGACTTCGCGTGGTACTCCACCTCGCTCGCAGCCGGGCGGCTCGGTGGGCCGCTGCTGGCAGGGGTGATGATCGACGCCGCCGGGTTCCGGCCGGCGTTCGCGGTCGTGACCGGCGCCCTGGTGATCAGCACGGTCCTGGTCGCGACGTTGCGACGGTGGCGACCCGAGCCTGACACGACCGTGGCCACGCCACGCCAGGCCCGCGACGAGGCGGCGGCCGGCAGCCCGCCCACCGACGCTCCACGGCCCACCGCCGCTCCGCCGCCCGCCGGCTCGCGCGCGTTGCTCGGCAACGTCGGGCTCCAGCTGGCGGTGCTGTCGAGCGCCGGGGTGTTCGTCGCCATCGCGGTCAGGCAGGCGTTCCTGCCCGTGTACCTGAGCGAGCTGTCGTACAGCGCCACCAGCATCGGCGCGCTCCTGAGCCTCGGTGGGCTGGCCGCCGTGCTGGTGCGGCCGATCATGCCGCTGCTGTCGCGCACGATGGGCGGTCCGGCGCGAACGCTCGTGGTCGCCATGTCGGCCGTCGCGATCGGCGTGGGGCTGACGGGGCTCGTCTCCTCGTACGGCGTCATCGCGCTGCTCACCGTGACCGCCGGCCTCGGCGCAGGCGTCGGCTTGCCGCTGTCGATCGTGACCGTGGCGTCGCACGTCGATCCGCGCAGCCGCGGCCTGGCCCTCGGGATCCGGCTCTCGCTCAACCGGGTGGCGCAACTGGTCGCACCCGTCGCCATCGGTGCGGTGGTGGCGGCATCGGGCTTCGCGCTCGGCTTCGCCCTCGCCGGCGGCGCGTTGGCCGCCCTGGCGCTCCTGGCGGCGGCGCGGGTCGGAGCGTTCGAGGCTGCCGCGTTGGACGGTGAGCGACCGATGCCATAGCATGGTTGGCCATGGCATGGACGCTGCTGATCATCGCCGCGCTCTTCGAGGCGGCGTGGGCCGTCGGCCTGCGGCTGAGCGGCGGGACGCTGTGACCGCCCGCACCGTTCGGCGCGACGACGACGCGAGCCGCGCGCTGGCGGCGTGGTCGCGCGACGTCGAACGCGTCGGCGGAACGGCTCCGATCGACGCCTTCGTCGCCGCACGCGCACGAGCGCGGCGGCTCGGTGCCCACGTGGTGCACGACGCAGTCGGCGAGCGTGTCGAGTTCGGCTTCTGGGCGCACGATCTGGACGACCGGCGCGTGCCGGACGAGCGCGTGCGGCTCGAACTCCACATCCCGCAGGGCGCGGTCGATCCGTCGGCACCGCCGTCGCTCGCGCGCTTCACCCGCGTGCGACTGCCGCTCGAGCGCGACGGCGGCTTCTTCTGGGTGGCCGTGCGGGGCGTGCCGATCGGCACGCGCTCGCGCCTGGGCGCCCTCTACGCGTTGGCCTACGCCGACGAGCACGGCACCTGGACGACCCGGCCGGACCCGCTCGGCGCGTCGTACCCGTTCGGCGCCTTCGCGCCGGCCGAGGTCTACGATGTCGCCGCGATGCACGAGGGGCGCGCCGACCTGGGCACCTTCGAGAGCCTGGCGGCGGGCCCGCAGGCGACGGCAGGCGACGCCGTACCGCGCTTCCCGGCGCCGACCAACGTGCTCCAGCTCCACGTCGCCAGCGCCACGAAGGGGGGCACCATCGCCGACCTCACGCGCGTGGTGCGGCGCGTGGCCGAGAAGGTCGTCGCCGGCGCCGAGCTCACGCCCTTCGAGCGCTGCTTCAGCGAGTACGACGCCGTCCAGCCGCTGCCGCTCGAGCCGACGATCGAGCGCGAGGCCGGTCAGCGGCCGTGGTCGCCCCTGGCCGGGCGCGGCGTCGCGGTCGACGCCGACGCCGACACCGGGGTCGAGGTCGACGTGGCGCTGCGTCGGCCCGACGTTCGCGACTGGGGGTACGACGTCGCGTTCGTCGGCATGGGAGCGACCAACCCCGCCCTGCTCGCGAGTGGGCGGCCCGACGAACTGGTCGACCTGGCGGTCGCGCTGCACACCTTCCCGGTCCGGCCGATGATGCTGATCCTCGACCTGGTGTACGGCCACGCCGACGACCAGTCGCTCTCGATCCTCGCGCCGGCGTTCTTCCGGGGTCCGAACATGTACGGCCAGGACGTGAACCAACAGCACCCGGTGGTGCGCGCGATCATGCTCGAGTTGCAGCGCCGGCGCGTGAACGTGGGAGCCGACGGCATCCGCGTCGACGGCGCCCAGGACCTCAAGACGTTCGATCCCGTGAGCGGCACGCTGGCGCACGACGACGACTACCTGCTCGAGATGGGTGAGCTCGTCCAGGAGGTCGGGGGCGTGCGCTACCGCCCGTTCTGCATCTTCGAGGACGGCCGGCCCTGGCCGCGCGAGGACTGGCCCACCGCCAGCACGTATCGGGAGGTCACCGAGCGCCAACCGCACGCCTACCAGTGGGGTCCGCTGACCTTCGCCCACAACACCCCGGCGCTGCGCGGTTTCTGGTGGGACCGCTGGTGGCGGGTGGAGGAGATCCTCGCGATCGGCGACCGCTGGGTGTCGGGCTGCGCCAACCACGACACCGTGCGCCGCGGCACGCAGCTCGATCCGGCCGGGCCGATCAACCACCGCCTCGGCGATACGCTGCCCGACGTCTTGCGGCGGGCGTACGACCACCCGGCGGGGACGCTCTTGACGTACGTCGCCTTCCCAGGCCTGCCGATGGACTTCCTCAACGCCGTCGCGCGCGCGCCGTGGGGCTTCGTCCGCGATACCGACGACCGTTACGCGGTGAAGGTCGCCGCCGAGGAGGCCGGCTTCCTCGCGTGGCAGGTGACGCCCGAGGGCTTCGCGGCCGCCGACGCCTTCGTGCACCTGAAGGCGCTCGGGTTCGACGACCTGGCCGCGCTTCGGCGCGCCTTCCGGGCGCTCGAGGCCGAGGTCGCCGGCGGTGCCGATCTGATGGCGGTGGCCGGGCGCGTCGCCCCGCTGCTCCCCGCCGCGCTCGGCGAGCGCCCCGGCGTCGACGACCTCAAGCGCGTCGCCGCCGCCTTCATGGCCGACGCCGCCGCGTGGTGCAACGTCGAGCGGCACGCCGCGCGCATCGACGCGACGGCCGCGACGTTCGCGGCGCGCGTGCGGGCGCTCCGGCGGTCGCGGCCGTGGCTGGCCGCGGCGCTGCGGGCCGGCGAGTCGTGCCGGCTGCACGACCCACCACCGCCGGATCACCGACCGGGCAGGGTCGATGCCGCCAGCGAGGCACTGCGCCCCGCCAGCACCCGTGTCGACGCGCTCAGGATCGCCCCGGCGGGCGGCGAGCGGCTGTGGCTCGTCGCCAACCTCGAGGGCGAGGCGATCGACGTCGACCTCGGCGCGGCTCCCGAGGGCGGGCCCTGGCGCGTGCTGCTCGCCTCGCCCGGGGCCGTCGTCGACGAGACGATCACGAGCGCGCGACTGCCCGACGGGGAAGGCGTGGTCCTGGTCGCGGGCTGAGCGCGACGCGGTGCCCCCGCGCTCCGTCCGCACCCGGATCGTTTCGCGGTCGGGCGGTCGGATCGCCGGGTACACACGTCCCGAACGGCTGTCGGAGAAGGGCCGACGCGTGTAGTAGGCCCCGAGACCTACGCTAGAGACACGCTGTACGGGTCGCGCGGCGTGCGCACCCGGCGCCCTCTCGGGCGCGCGCACGCCCCGCGACCCGGCCTTGGCCGGAAGGGGTCCAGCATGGCAACACGCCGCACCGTCGTCGACGGGAACGAGGCAGCCGCACGCATCGCCCACCTGACGAACGAGGTGATCGCGATCTACCCGATCACCCCCGCTTCGTCGATGGGAGAGCTCTCCGATGCGTGGTCGTCGGCAGGCCGCAAGAACCTGTGGGGCGTCGTCCCCGAGGTGATCGAGATGCAGAGCGAGGGCGGCGCCGCCGGCGCCGTGCACGGCGCGCTGCAATCGGGCTCGCTGACCACCACGTTCACCGCCTCGCAGGGGTTGCTCCTCAAGTACCCCAACATGTTCAAGATCGCCGGCGAGCTCACGCCCGCGGTGTTCCACATCGCGGCGCGCGCACTCGCGACGCACGCGCTGTCGATCTTCGGCGACCACTCCGACGTGATGTCGGTCCGCTCCGCCGGCTGGGCGATGCTGTTCTCGAACTCGCCGCAGGAGGCGCAGGACATGGCGGCGATCGCGCAGATGGCCACGCTGGCCACGCGCGTCCCCTTCCTGCACGTCTTCGACGGCTTCCGCACCAGCCACGAGGTCAACGTGGTCGAGCTGCTCGAAGAGGACGTGCTGCGTGGCCTGATCGACGAGGACCTGATCCGCGCCCACCGCGAGCGTTCTCTCAGCCCCGAACGCCCGCTGATCCGCGGCACGGCCCAGAACCCCGACGTGTTCTTCCAGGCGCGCGAGGCCGCCAACCCGTTCTACGCGGCGGTGCCCGCCGCCGTGCAGCGCGCGATGCGCCGTTTCGAAGAGGCCACCGGGCGCGCCTACCACCCCTTCGAGTACCACGGAGCGCCTGACGCCGAGCGCGTGCTCGTGCTGATGGGCTCGGGTGTCGGTGCGGCGAAGGAGGCGGTCGCCACGCTCGCAGCCGCCGGCGAGAAGGTCGGCGTGCTGACCGTCCGCCTGTTCCGCCCGTTCGACGTCGAAGCGATGCTCGCCGAGCTGCCCGCGACCGTCACCGGCATCGCGGTGCTCGATCGCGTCAAGGAGCCCGGCTCCGTCGGCGAGCCGCTCTACCAGGACATCGTCGTCAGCGCCGCGCGCTCCTGGCCCAGCGACCGAGCGCGCCCCGTCGTCATCGGCGGCCGCTACGGCCTCGCCTCGAAGGAGTTCACGCCCGCCATGGCGAAGGCTGCGCTCGACGAGCTGCAGGCCGACGTCCCTCTGCAGGGCTTCACCCTCGGCATCGTCGACGACGTCAGCCACACCAGCCTCAAGCACGACCCCAGCTTCGTCACCGAGCACCCCGACATCCGCCGGGCCGTCTTCTACGGCCTCGGCAGCGACGGGACGGTCGGCGCGACGCGCAACACCGTCAAGATCATCGGCGAGCAGACCGACCTCTTCGCCCAGGGCTACTTCGTCTTCGACTCGAAGAAGGCCGGCGCCGTCACGGTGTCGCACCTGCGCTTCGGCCCCGAGAAGATCGATTCCACGTACCTGATCGGCGAGGCGGACTTCGTCGGCGTCCACCAGTTCGAGTTCCTCGAGAAGTTCGACGTGCTCGGCCTCGCAGGCCGCGGCGCGACCATCCTCATCAACAGCCCGTACGGCCCCGACGAGGTCTGGGACCACCTGCCCTTCGAGGTGCAAGAGCGGCTGATCGAGGTGGACGCCAAGGTCTTCGTGGTCGACGCCCTCACCGTGGCCCGCGAGGCGGGCTTGGCGGGGCGCATCAACACCGTGATGCAGGCGTGCTACTTCGCCCTCTCCGGTGTGTTGCCCAAGGACGAGGCGATCGCGCAGATCAAGGAGTCCATCGATCGCAGCTACGGCAAGCGCGGCCGCTCGGTGCTCGAGCGCAACTACGCCGCCGTCGACGCGTCGCTGGCCGGCCTCCACGAGGTCACCATCCCCAGCGAGGTGACGGCGACCACGCGGCTGCGTCCGGCCGTGCCCGAGTACGCGCCCGACTTCGTGCAGCGCATCACGGCCCGCATCATCGAAGGCCAAGGCGACCTGCTCCCGGTCTCGGCGCTGCCCGTCGACGGCACCTTCCCGACCGCGACCAGCCAGTTCGAACGCCGCTCCATCGCGGTCGAGGTCCCGATCTGGGACCCGGAGATCTGCACCCAGTGCGCGCTGTGCGCGATCGTCTGCCCGCACGCCTCGATCCGCGTGAACGCCTACGACCCGGCCCTGCTCGACGACGCCCCCGAGGGCTTCAAGTCGGTGCCGTACAAGAGCAAGAACCCCGCCACCGCCGGCTTCGCGTTCACGGTCCAGCTCGCGCCGGACGACTGCACCGGCTGCGGCGTCTGCGTCGACGTGTGCCCGGCGCGCTCCAAGACCGAGGTCAAGCACAAGGCCATCAACATGGAGCCCAAGGTCGACCACCTCGAGGTCGAGCGCGAGACGTGGGACTTCTACCGCACCATCCCCGAGCCGCGGCCCGACTGGGGCAGCGAGACGCCGATCAAGGCCTCGCAGCTGCGCCAGCCGCTGTTCGAGTTCTCGGGCGCCTGCGCGGGCTGCGGTGAGACCCCGTACATCAAGCTCGTCACCCAGATGTTCGGCGACCGCATGGTCATCGCCAACGCGACCGGCTGCTCATCGATCTACGGAGGCAACCTGCCGACCACGCCCTACGCGCAAGACGCAGCGGGCCGTGGTCCCGCCTGGTCGAACTCGCTCTTCGAGGACAACGCCGAGTTCGGTCTCGGCATGCGCCTGGCGGTCGACGCCCAGCGCGACCTCGCCGTCCACACGCTCGAGACCCTGCGCGGCACGCTCGGCGACGAGATCGTCGACGCGCTGATCGCCGGAGCCGAGGGCGAGGCCGGCGACGACGCCGCCGTGGCGTCGCAGCGCGAGCGCATCGCCGCGCTCCGCACCACCCTCGAGGGTCTGTACGGCGGCGCGCAGGAGGCCGACGCGCGCCGACTCGACGACGTGGCCGACGCGCTCGTCCCGCGCTCGGTCTGGATCATCGGCGGCGACGGCTGGGCGTACGACATCGGTTCGTCCGGTCTCGACCACGTGCTGGCCTCGGGACGCGACGTCAACATCCTGGTGCTCGACACCGAGGTGTACAGCAACACCGGCGGCCAGGCCTCGAAGTCGACCCCGCGCGCCGCGATCGCCAAGTTCGCCGCAGCCGGCAAGTCGATCGGCAAGAAGGACCTCGGCATGGTCGCGATGGCGTACGGCAACGTCTACGTCGGACAGATCGCGATCGGCGCGAACCCCTCGCAGACGATCAAGACGCTGCGCGAGGCCGCCGCGTGGCCGGGGCCGTCACTCGTCATCGCCTACAGCCACTGCATCGCCCACGGCATCGACATGACCACCGCCTTCAGCCACCAACGCGACGTCGTGAAGAGCGGTATCTGGCCGCTGTTCCGCTTCGACCCGCGCCTCGCCACCGGCGAGAGCGGCACGCCGATGCAGCTCGATTCGCGCAAGCCGACCGTCCCCTTCTCGACCATCGCCCAGAAGGAGGGCCGCTACGCGATGCTCACGCGCGCCCACCCGGAGCGTGCCGAGCACCTCTTCCAGCTCGCTCAGGCCGACATCGACGCCCGTTGGGAGCTCTACGAGCAACTCGCCGGGATGCACCGCAGCGCCCCCATCAGCGCGGACGCCGCATTGAACGCAACCAGCACGACCGAGGAGGGCTGACATGGGGGTCGACCTGCGTACCCGCTATCTGGGGCTCGAGCTCGCCAACCCACTGGTGGTGGCGGCCTGCCCGCTGACCGGTGAGGTCGACAGCCTGCAGGCGCTGCAGAGCGCCGGTGTCGGCGCCGTGGTGCTGCGCTCGCTGTTCGAGGAGCAGATCGAGCACGAGGAGATCGCCGCGCACGACCTGTTCCTGCAGGGGGCGGAGATCTCGCCCGAGGTGACCGGCTACTTCCCCGAGCTCGAGGACTACAACACCGGGCCCGATGCCTACCTCGGCCTCATCCAGCAGGCGAAGAAGGCGCTCTCGGTGCCCGTGATCGCCAGCCTGAACGGCCACACCAGCGGTGGTTGGACGCGCTACGCGGGCCTGTTCGAGGAGGCCGGGGCCGACGCGATCGAGCTGAACGTCTACTTCCTGGCCACCGATCCGCGCATGTCGTCCGCCGACGTCGAGCAGCGCTACATCGACCTCGTCGCCGCGGTGGCGCAGCAGGTGTCGATCCCGGTGTCGGTGAAGATCGGCCCGTTCTTCTCATCGCTGCCGAACTTCGTGCTGCGCGTGTTGGACGCCGGTGCCAAGGGCATGGTGCTCTTCAACCGCTTCGTGCAGCCCGACATCCACCTCGACGAACTGACCATCGGCCCGCGCCTGGTGCTCTCCACCCCGGAGGAGGCGCGCCTGGCGCTGCGCTGGATCGCGATCCTGCGTGCCCACACCGACGCCTCGCTGGCGGCGAACTCCGGCGTGCACTCCGCCGACGACGCGATGAAGCTGCTGCTGGCCGGCGCCGACGTGGTGCAGGTCGCCAGCGCCTTCATCCAGCGCGGCCCGTACTTCGCCGAGACGCTGCTGCGCGGCATCGAGGCGTGGATGGAGCAGGGTGAGTACGAGAGCGTCGCCCAGCTACGCGGCAGCCTCAGCCAGCGCAACGTCCCCGACCCGGAGGCGTTCGAGCGGGCGAACTACATGAAGGCGCTGGTGACGTTCACGAACGAGCGCGCCTGAAGGGTCGGCCATGGACCGCGACACCCCTCCGGTGCGCTACCGTGACGCCATGGCGACGGACCAACGTCCGGATGTGCGCCCCGGCGCGCGTCACCACTTCGAGGTGGCCTGGGTGGATCTCGACACGGCCCCGGGTCACCTCGGCTTGGCGATGGCGCCCGGCAGGAACGAGGACGACGGCGACGTCGTGCTGTGGCGACGTGACCTGCACGCCGACCTCCGTCGGCTCCGTCACGTCCACCGCTGCGACGTCCTCGTCTCGCTGCTGAGCGACGATGAACTCGCCGAGCTCGGCATCGCCGGCCTCGACGACGCGGTCGCCGTCCACGGGATCGAACACCATCGCCTGCCCGTCCGCGACGGCAGCGCCCCCGAGCCGGAGCAACTGGCGGAGGTGCTGGCCTTGATGGACGCGTTGCGTGACCGCCTGCTCGCCGGACGGACGGTGGTGCTGCACTGCCGCGTCGGCCAGGGGCGCTCGGGGATGCTCGCCGCCCTGCTCGTCGCCAGCTTGTGGGCCCTGCCCGTCGAGGCCATCGCTCGCGTTCGGCGCGCCCAGCCGCGGGCCGTCGAGACCGTGCAGCAGGAGCACTACGTGTTCGACACCGCATTCGCCTGGTTCCGTCACCACGTCGCGAACCGCAACCCTGCCTGACGACGGGTCGTCCTGGACGGTGGCTCGCGCGCGGACGGTAGGCTGGCCCATGGAACGCTTCGATGCCATCGTGATCGGCACCGGCGTGGCCGGCGCTTCGGCGGCTGCCAGCCTGGCGCGGCGCGGCCGCGTGCTCGTCCTCGAACAGTTCGACTTCCTGCACGAGCGCGGCTCGTCGCACGGCGGCTCGCGCATCTTCCGCCACGCCTACGACGACGAGCGCTACGTGCGCCTGGCGCAGGCCGCCGACCAGCGCTGGCGCGCGCTCGAGGCGCGCAGCGGCGAGCGGCTGCTGCTGCGCACGGGTGGCCTCGACCTAGGCACGCTGGGTGAGGGCGACCTCGATCCGATCGAGGCGGCCCTCGGCGCCGCCAGCAGCCCCGTCGAGCGGCTCACGGCCGACGAGGTCCGTCGGCGCTTCCCCGCCTACGCCCTCGGCGACGACCGCGAGGCGCTGTTCTCTCCGGACGCCGGCGTCCTGGCCGCCACACGCGCGGTCGCCACGCTGCTGCGCGACGCCGCCTGCGAAGGCGCCGTGCTGCGCGAGCGGACGCCCGTCACCGAACTGGCCGTGCACGACGACGGGGTCGAGTTGGCGACGCCCTCCGGGCGGGTCGCGGCCGACCGCCTCGTGGTGGCCGCCGGGGCCTGGACCGACCGGCTGCTCTCGGACCTGGGGGTACCGCTGCGCGTCGAGCAGCAGCAGGTGCTCTACCTGCGGGTCACGGACGGCCGCGTGCACGCACCGGAGCGCATGCCGGTGTTCATCGACCGGCGCGGCATGATCTACGGCTTCCCGCTCTTCGAGCGCCCGCACGCGCTCAAGGTGTCGGACCACGAGGGGGCGCCGACGGTGACGCTCGAGGAGCGCACGTTCGACGTCGACGTGGAGCGCGCTGCCGACACCGCCAGGCGCGCGTCCGAGCTGCTCCCCGGCGTCACGACCGAGGTCGTCGAGGCGCAGACCTGCCTCTACACCAAGACGCCCGACGAGCACTTCGTCCTCGACCGGCTCCCCGGGCACCCGCACGTGGTCGTGATGGCCGGCTTCTCCGGCCACGGCTTCAAGTTCGGCGCGGTGCTGGGCGACGTGGCCGTGGCGCTGCTCGATGGCGAGGACGACGCGTTCGATCTCAGCCTGTTCGGGATCGCAGTGCGGGGATGAGCGACCCGAGACCCTGGACCATCGCGGGTCCCGAGGGTCGGCGCATCGGCGGCGTGTCGATCTCGGCGCTGTGCTCGGTGGCACACCGATGCCCGCCCGATGGAACGCGTACATTGCAGCCGTGGCATCGCGCGATCCAGCACCAGACACGTTCACCGGCTTCGGCCCCGCCGTCACGGACTGGTTCGTGGCACTCGCGAGCGACGACTCGCGCGCCTTCTGGCGTGCCACGCGCGATGTCTGGCAACGCGACATCCGCTCGCCGCTCGAGGCGCTGCTCGGCGAGCTGGCGGCCGAGGTCGGTGGCCGCGTGAAGCTCTTCCGCCCCTACCGCGACATGCGCTACGCGTCGGCGGACGCGGGGCCTATCAAGCCGCAGGCGGGCGGGCTGGTGCGCACGGCCGAGAGCGCGTCGGCGCGCTACGTGGAGGTGTCGATCGAGGGCTTCTACGCCGGGCGCGGCATGTACCGCTTCGAGCGCGATCAGCTCGAGCGCTACCGGGCTGCGGCGCTCGAGGCGCGTAGCGGCGAGCGCCTCGAGGGACTGCTCGTGCGGGCTGCTGCCGACGCCTTGGAGGTCGGCGGGGACGCGCTCAAGACCGTCCCGCGCGGCGTGGCGCGCGACCATCCGCGCGCCGCCCTGCTGCGCCGCAAGGGCTTGTTCCTCGGCGCCACGCTGCCGCCCGGAGCGGCGCTCGAGACCAGCGCGCCGCGGGACCATGCGCGGCGCGTGTGGGCCGCGGCGGACGAGGCGATCGCGTGGCTGGACGCGCACGTGGGGCCGAGCGAGCTGCCGCGGCCGGGGCGGCGCTGAGCGCATGGCTTCTGTCGGCGAGATACCCCTGGGGTCGATCGACACCGTCTTCCTCGACCTCGACGGGTGCGTGTGGTTCGGCGACGAACTCGCCGACGGCGCCGTCGAGGTGGTGGAGGGCCTGCGATCGAGCGGGCGGCGCGTCGTGTTCCTCACCAACACCAGCTACATGCGAGCCGCCACGGTGGCGGCCAAGCTGCGTCGCCTCGGGATCGACGCTGCAACGGACGACGTGGTGCTGCCGGTCGAGGTCTTGGGCGATCACCCGGCGCTGCGCGACGGGCCTCGGGTGTGGTACTTCGGCCCTGACGGCGTCCGTGACGCGGTGGCCGAGGTCGCCGAGCTCGCCCAGCGGCCGGAGGATGCCGAGCTCGTGCTGCTCGGGCGCGACACCTCGCTCAGGTACGACGACCTGACCGACGCCTTGGGCGTCCTGGTGCGGGGCGGTCGCTTGCTGGCGCTCAACGTCGACCCCCAGGTGCCGATCGGGGGCGGCCGCGTGGTGCCGGGGATCGGCGCCATCGCCGCCGCGCTGACGTACGCGAGCGGCGTGCGCGCGGAGGTCGTCGGGAAGCCCTCGGCGACGTTCTTCGAGGCGGCGATGCGGCGCTACGGGGCCACCGCGGAGCGCTCGGTCATGATCGGCGACACGCTCGACTCGGACATCGCAGGGGGGCTCGGCGTTGGTATGCGGACGGTGCTGTTGGGCTACGGCTCGCCCTCGGCGCTCGAGCCGCCACCGGTCCCCGACCACCATGTGCCGGACCTACGCGCCGCGTGGGCGTTGCTCGCAGGCGCCACCGAAGCGGGTTGAGATCGGACCGTGCGGTCGTGGCCCACGTCGTCGGCGTGGCGGTGCGTGTCGTCAGGTCGTCGGTCGCATGGCGCCTGCGGCCCACGCCGCCAGCCGCTCGTACGCTCGCTGCAGCGGCGCGTGCGAGACGTCGGCGACGCTGTGGCCGACGCTGAGGTACGCGACGCGACCCGCACCCCAGCGACGCGTCCAGGCAGCGGGCACGCGGACGCCGTCGAGCCACGGGTACGGCTCGGCGTCGAAGGTCAGGTGGGCGTGCACCTGGACGGCGGGGTCGACGAGCATCGCGTAGCGCTCGGTCTCGAGCTCGACCGCTGGTAGGTCGCCCAGCAGTGCGCTGCCCGGGTCGAAGACGACGCGGTGCCGATGCATGTCGCCCGGGTGGCCGACGAACTGCCCACCGACGAGCCATTGGTACGACAGGGCGTTCCTGAACGCGTCGCCCATGCCGCCGTGGATGCCGACGAGGCCGAGACCGCGCTCGACGGCGTCGACGAGCGACCGCTCGGCCTCCTGCTCGAGCGTCCCCATCGTCCAGTTCGGGACCAGCAAGGTGAGCTGGTCCAGGGCGTCGGCGTCGAGGAGGCGATCGAGGTCGCGGACGACCTCGCTCTCGATGCCGTGGGCGGCGAGGCGTTCGGCGGTCCAGGCGGCCACGGCGTCCGGGTCGTGTCCGCTCCAGCCACCGGTGAGGATCCAAGCGCGTGCCGGGCGATGCGTGTCCATGAGGTGCAGTGTAGGTCGGGATGCGCTCGGCTGGCGACGGACGCGCGCCCCGCTCGCGAGGCTCGTCCGTCGCGGCGTGAGACCTGGCATACTCGCGTATGCCCGCCCTCCCGTCTGCTAGCGGTGCCCGTGCCGCTCGCGCCCCGCACCGCGTCGCACTCTTCGTCCCCTGCTACGTCGACACGCTCTTCCCGGAGGCGGCCAAGGCCGTCGTCGCGGTGCTCGAGCGCCTCGGTGTCGGGGTGGACTTCCCGCGTGAGCAGACCTGCTGCGGGCAGATGCACGTCAACACCGGCTACCAGCACGAGGCCGTGCCGTTGGTGCGGAACTTCGTCCGGGCCTTCGCGGCGGCCGAGACGGTGGTGGCGCCGTCGGCGTCGTGCGTCGCCCTCGTACGCGATCACTACGCCCACCTCGCTGCGAGGGCAGAGGACCCCGCACTGGAGCGTGAGGTGGCCGCGCTGGTGCCGCGGGTGGTGGAGCTGACCGAGTACCTGATCGACCACCTCGGCGTCGAGGACGTCGGCGCATCGTTCCCGCACGCGGTCGCGTTCCACCCGACGTGCCACTCGCTGCGCATGCTCCACGTCGGCGACCGCCCGCTGCGGCTCCTGCGACACGTCCGTGGCCTGCGCCTGCAGGAGTTGCCGCGCAGCGACCAGTGCTGCGGCTTCGGCGGCACCTTCGCCGTCAAGAACGCCGACACGTCCGCGGCGATGCTCGCCGACAAGGTCGCCGACGTCATCGGTAGCCGCGCCGAGGTGCTCGTGGCCGCCGACAACTCGTGCCTGATGCACATCGGCGGCGGGCTGTCGCGCCAACGCACCGGCGTGCGCACGATGCACCTGGCCGAGGTCTTGGCCAGCACCGAGGGGTCGTACGCATGAGCGCGACAGGTCCGGAGCGCGTCGAGCTGCCGTACCTGCAGGCGGCCTCCGAGGCGCTCCAGGACGCGCAGCAGCGGCGCAACCTGGCGAACGCGACGACGACGATCCGCGCCAAGCGCGCCGCCGTCACCGCCGAGATGTCGGACTGGGAGGGCCTGCGCTCGGCGGGGAAGGCGATCAAGGCACACGCCCTGGCGAACCTCGGGCACTACCTGGAGCGGCTCGAGGCCAGCGTCACGGCCGCCGGCGGTCGGGTGCACTGGGCGCGCGACGCGGTCGAGGCGAACGCCGTCGTCCGCGCTCTGGTGCGCGCCACCGGGACGCGCGAGGTCATCAAGGTCAAGTCGATGACGACCGACGAGATCGGCCTCAACCGGGCGCTTGCGGAGGACGGTGTCCAAGCGATCGAGACCGACCTGGCGGAGCTGATCGTGCAGCTCGCGGGCGAGGCGCCGTCGCACATCCTGGTGCCGGCCATCCACAAGAACCGGGCCGAGATCCGCTCGCTGTTCGTTCGCGCCTTCGGCCTCGCACCCGAGGCCTTGTCGGACGACCCGGCCGAACTCGCCGGCGCCGCCCGGCGCTACCTGCGTGAGCGCTTCCTCGCCACCGGGGTCGCGGTGTCGGGTGCGAACTTCGCGGTGGCCGAGACCGGCAGCGTGATCGTGGTCGAGTCCGAGGGGAACGGTCGCATGTGCACCACGCTGCCGCACACGCTGATCAGCGTCATGGGCATCGAGAAGGTGCTGCCGCGCTGGCGCGATCTCGAGGTGTTCTTGCAGCTGCTCCCGCGTTCCTCGACCGCCGAGCGCATGAACCCCTACACCAGCGTCTGGACGGGGGTCCACGCCGGCGACGGTCCCCAGGCGTTCCACCTGGTGCTCCTGGACAACGGCCGCTCGCGCACGCTCGCCGACGAGATCGGCCGCGAGACGCTGCGCTGCATCCGCTGCAGCGCCTGCCTGAACGTCTGCCCGGTGTACGAGCGCGTCGGTGGGCACGCCTATGGCTCGGTCTACCCGGGCCCGATCGGGGCGATCTTGAACCCGCAGCTGCGCGACGTGCGGCGCGACGAGGCGCTCCCGTACGCCTCGACGCTGTGCGGCGCCTGCTTCGAAGTGTGCCCGGTGGCGATCGACATCCCGCGCATCCTGGTCGAGCTCCGGCACCGCACGGTGCAGCGCACGCGCGAACGGAGTCCGCTGCCCGTCGGCTCGGCAGAGGACGCCGCCATGAACGCCGCCGCGCGGGTGTTCGCCGACCATCGCCGTTTCGAGGCCGCCCAGCGTCTGGCGCGCTGGGGCCAGGCCCCCTTCGTGCGCCGCGGCGTGATCCGCTCGCTCCCCGGGCCGCTGGCGGGGTGGAGCGCGGTGCGCGACCTGCGCCCGCTGCCGCGCCAGACGTTCCGCGAGTGGTGGCGCTCGCGCGAGGCCGCGGCTGGTGGACACGGGGGAGGGAGCGGCGACGATGCCTGAGGACGCCCGCAGCGCGCTGCTCGCCGCCGTCCGAAGCGCCACCGATGCGGTGCGCGACGCCGACGTCGACGGTGCCTACGAGGAAGTGGCTCGCGACTACCGCAGGCACGGCGAGGCGAGCGTCGAGGCGCGCCTCGAGCTGCTGTGCGAGCGTCTCGCCGACTACGGCGTGCGGGTGACCCGAACGAGCGGCGGCGGTGTGGCGAACGCGGTGGCCGCCTGGGCCGCGGAGCGCACCGTGCGCTCGTGGGTCGTGCCGCCTGGTCTGCCCGACGCCTGGCTGGCGCGGACGCGAGACGTGGACGTCGTGCCCGACGACGCCGATCCGCGCGCGCTCGACGCCGCCGACGCCGTGGTGACGGGCTGCGCCGTGGCGGTTGCGGAGACGGGCAGCATCGTGCTCGACGCCGGCCCCGGGCAAGGGAGGCGGGCCGCGACCCTCGTCCCGGACGCGCACCTCTGCGTGGTGCGCGCATCGCAGGTGGTCGAGCTCGTCCCCGAGGCGATCGACGTGCTCACGGCGGCGGCTCGCTCCGGTCGTCCACTGACGTGGGTGTCTGGTCCGTCGGCCACGTCCGACATCGAACTCGTGCGGGTGGCGGGCGTGCACGGACCGCGCACGCTCGCCGTGGTGTTGCTCGAAGGCGCCTGATTCGCGCACCGGACGAGACGTTCGTCATGTCATGAGATCCTCGGGGTGGCCGTATACTGAGGTTCGCACTGTCCGCGCCATCTCGACCCCAGGGCGCTAGAGGCGCCAGGTCGACGGCGCGGTTGCATCACGGAGGTGCACGTATGATCAGCCGTATCACGATCGTCCTCGTCGCGCTCGCGCTCGGCCTCGCCGCCGCGCAGAGCCTCACCATCTACTCGAGCGTCGACGAGGAGAACGCCCAGCGGATCCTCGCGGCCTTCACCGCCGACACCGGCATCAGCGTCAACATGGTGTTCCTGTCGTCCGGTCCGGCGCTGTCGCGCATCGAGGCGGAGCAGAACAACCCGCAGGCCGACGTCTGGTTCGGCGCGCCGAGCGAGAACCACGTGCTCGCCAAGGACCGCGGCCTCACGCAGCCGTACGTGTCGGCGCACGCCGACGCGCTCGTGGCCGAGTTCAAGGACGCCGACGGGTTCTGGCACGCAATCTACACCAACCCGCTCGCCCTCGGCGTGCGCACCGACGTGCTCGCGGACCGCGGCCTCGAGGTGCCCCGCACGTGGGAAGACCTCACCGACCCCGCCTACCAGGGCCTGATCCAGATGCCCTCGGTCCAGTCCTCCGGGACGGCCTACGCCGTGTTGCTCACCATGATCGAGCTCTACGGCGAAGACGCCGCCTTCGACTACATGCGGCGCCTCAACCCCAACGTGCAGACCTACACCCAGTCCGGCACCGCCCCGTCGGGCGCGCTCGGCATCGGTGAGACCGTCATCGCGCTGCAGTTCTCGCCCGGCTTCCTGCGCCTCGTCGACGAGGGCTTCCCGGTCGAGGTCGTGTTCCCCGCCGAGGGCGTGGGCTACGAGGTCGCCGCCATGTCGATCCTGGCCGGCACGCGCAACCTCGAGGCCGCCCAAACGTTGGTCGACTGGATGACCAGCGAAGCCGGCCAGACCCAGCTCTCGGTCGAGAAGACCTACTTCCTGCCGATCCGCGGCGACGTCTCCGCCGGTGAGGGCATCCCCTCGCTCGACGAGATCAACCTGGTCAGCTACAGCGGCGTGTTCGCGGCGGAGAACCGCGAGCGCCTGGTCGACCGTTGGGTCGACGACGTCCTGGGCCAGTAAGGCCTTCGCTCTCCTCACCGCTCGTGGCGCGCCCGTGAACCGGGTGCGCCACGAGCGTCCCCTGCGAGGCCTCCATCATGCGCGCAGCACGCAGACAGGTCACGATCCTCGCCCGCGACCCGGTGCTCTTGGCACTGGTGCTGTTCATCATGGCCGCTGTGGGTCTGTTCGTCGTCTACCCGCTCATCCAGGTCCTCGTCGCCAGCTTCCAAGTCCGTGGTGACTGGACCACCGCCAACTACGAGCTCCTGTCCACGCGCCGGCTCTACCGTGCGGCGCTCTCGAACAGCCTCCAGGTGGCGGCGCTCGTGGGGGTGGTCGGAACGACGCTCGGGTTCGTGATCGCGTTCACCCTGACGCGGACCAACGTCCCCTTCAAACGTGCGCTGCATCTGCTGACGTTGCTGCCGATCATCTCGCCGCCGTTCGTCGGCGCGATCTCGATCCTGTTCCTGTTCGGGTTCAACGGCCTCGTCACGAAGCAGTTGCTGGGTTTGCAGGACTTCAACATCTACGGCCGCTGGGGCGTGATCGCCTCGCAGATCTTCACGTTCGCACCGCTCGCCTATCTGTCGCTCCGCGGCGTGCTCCAGTCGATCAACCCGACGCTGGAGGACGCCGCCTTCAACATCGGCGCCACCAAGTGGCAGGCGTTCTGGAAGGTCACCTTCCCGCTCGCCCTGCCCGGCATCTTCAGCGCCTTCCTCGTGGTCTTCATCGAGTCGATCTCGGACTTCGGCAACCCGCTCGTCCTCGCCGGCGCGGCGTTCCCGATGCTGGCGCCGCAGGCGTACCTCGAGATCACCGGCAGCTTCAACCTCGGGCGCGGCGCCATGCTCGCCACGATCTTGCTGCTCCCGTCGCTGACCGCCTTCGCCATCCAGCGCTACTGGGTCTCGAAGCGCCAGTACGTCACCGTCACCGGCAAGCCGACCTCGTCGACGTCCAAGATCGTCAGCCCGTTCGCGAAGTGGTCGCTGTTCTCGGTCACGGCCGCGTTCGGCGTCCTCGTGATCGCCTTCTACGCCGTGATCATCCTCGGCGCGTTCACGCGGGTGTGGGGGTTCGACTACAGCCTCACGCTGCAGCACATGCGCTACGTGTTCTCCGTCGGGCTCGGCTCGGTGACCGACACGTTGATGATCGCGGTGGTGTCGACCCCGATCTCGGGCGTGCTGGGCATGCTGATCGCCTTCCTGGTGGTGCGCCGCACCTTCCCGGGGAAGGCGGCGCTCGAGTTCGGCTCGATCCTGATGTACGCGGTCCCCGGGACGGTCGTCGGGATCGGCTACATCCTGGCCTTCAACCAGCGCCCGCTCATCCTCACCGGCACGTTCGCCATCCTGGTGCTCGCCTTCGTGTTCCGCTACGTGCCCGTCGGCATCCAGAACGGCATCGCCGTCCTGAAGCAGATCGATCCCCACATCGAGGAGGCCTCGCAGAACCTGGGCGCGGATGGCGTCACGACCTTCCGCAAGGTGACGCTGCCGCTCATTGCTCCGGCCTTCTTCTCCGGTCTCGTCTACGCCTTCGTGCGCGCCATGACGGCCATCTCGGCCGCCATCTTCCTCGTGTCGGCGAACTGGAACCTGATGACGGTCCAGATCCTCAACCAGGTCGGGTCCGGGCGCTTGGGTGTCGCGGCCGCGTTCTCCATCCTGACGATCGTGATCGTCACGATCGCCATCGCCATCATCGGCTTCCTGGTCGAGCGGACCAGCAAGACGAAGACCACCATCCGCTTCTGACGCCGACGAGCGCTCCGCGAGGTGCCCCGCATGCCGTACACGGTTCCAGCACACCACGCCGTCCCCGATGCCGAGGCCGACCTACGCCTCGTCGGCTTGGGCAAGACCTTCGTGAGCCAAGACGACCCGAGCCAGGACGTGGTGGCTGTCGACGCCGTCGACCTGTCGTTGCGCAAGGGGCAGCTCGTGACCCTGCTCGGGCCCTCCGGCTGCGGCAAGACCACGCTCCTGCGCATGATCGCCGGCTTCGAGGAGCCGACGGCGGGCGACATCTACTTCGGCGACAAGCGCGTGAACGAGCTCGCGCCCAACAACCGCGACGCCGCGATGGTGTTCCAGAGCTACGCGATCTTCCCGCACCTGAACGTGTACGACAACATCGCCTTCGGCTTGCGCCTGAAGCGCCTCCCGCGAGGCGACCTGCAGCGCCGCGTCGACCGAGTGGTCGAGCAGGTCGGGCTCACGGGCATGACGCAGCGCGCCCCGAGTGCGCTCTCTGGCGGCCAGCAGCAGCGCGTGGCGCTCGCGCGCTGCATCGTGATGGAGCCGCGCCTGCTGCTCTTCGACGAGCCCCTGTCGAACCTCGACGCCAAGCTGCGCGACCAGATGCGCGTCGAGATCCGCGAGCTCCAGCAGCGCATGGGCATCACCAGCGTGTACGTGACGCACGATCAGGTGGAGGCGATGTCGCTCTCCGACCTGGTCGTAATCATGAACCTCGGTCGTGTGGAGCAGGTCGGGACGCCGGTGGAGGTCTACGGCAAGCCGGCCTCGCGTTTCGTGGCCGACTTCATCGGCAAGGCCAACTTCCTCGAGGGGCGAGCCGTCGACGACACCACCATCGAGGTCGCCGGCGTGCGTATCGACGTGCCGAACGGCGTGCCTCACGCCGCTGGGCAGGCCGTCACGGCCGTGGTGCGACCGGAGGCGTTGCGTCTGCACCAGGGTGATGAAGGTACGCGCGGCACGCTCCGCGGCCGGGTGAAGCGCGCGGCGTTCCTGGGTGCGATCGGCGAGGTCGTCGTCGACGTCGAGGGCCAAGGCACGTGGTTGATCGACGTGCCGAACGCCGCCGAGGTGGGTCTGCCAGCCGCCGGAGACGCCGTAGGCGTGTCGCCGTCGGCCCGCTCGGTGCACGTGTTGCCGGGCTCGGCTTCCGCGCAGTAGCCGCCGCCTGCCGCCGTGAAGGCCTGAGGCTGCCCGTCGCATCATTGCATCACTGCATCATGATGCTACGATGCGCGCATGCGCACGACGATCGACCTCCCCGACGACCTCCACCAGCGGGCCAAGGCCATCGCGCGTGACACCGAGAGAAGCCTGAGCGAGACCGTGGCGGAGCTGATGCGCCGTGGCCTCGAGCGAGACGATGCCCGCGAGGTGCGCATGAGCCCGACGACCGGGCTCCCGCAGGTCACCGTCGGACGCGTG
The DNA here is from genome assembly GCA_007695125.1 of Trueperaceae bacterium. Lineage (GTDB taxonomy): Bacteria > Deinococcota > Deinococci > Deinococcales > Trueperaceae > CSSed10-48. Next base: position 34,890 of record REEJ01000155.1, read on the forward strand.
GTCACGAGCGACGACGTGCGTGCGGCGGACGACGACGCGTGACCGCGCTCCTCGACGCCAACGCGCTGATCGCACTCGTCGTGCGAGACCACGTTCATCACGACCTCATGGGTCGCTGGTGGCGATCATGGCAAGGAGGCTACGTGACCACACCTTCGACGCAGGCGAGTCTGCTCCGCTTCCTCGTACGCGAGGGTAGCGGTATCGCGACGGCTACGGCGGTCCTCGACGGCATGACGCGCCACCCGCGCCACACCTTCTGGCCCGACGCCCTGCCGTACCGGGAGGTCGATCTCGGGCGCGTCATGGGTCACCGTCAGGTGACCGACGCGTACCTCGCGGCCAGCGCCCGCGCGCACGGAGGCAGCGTTGTCACGCTCGACCGGGGCTTCGCCGCCGCCCACCCCGACGTCGCCGTGCTGCTGCGCCCCGCCTGAACGCGGGCCGGTACGCGGCCGAGCGGTACCCTCGGACATGAGCGAACCTCGGACCCTGCTCTGCTTCGGCGACTCCAACACCTGGGGTTTCGACCCGCTCGGCGGCGGACGTTATCCGCGCGGCGTGCGCTGGCCCGGTGCCGCGGCGACGGCGCTCGGCCCCGACTGGTGCGTCGTCGAGGCGGGGCTGAACGGGCGCACGAGCGTCTTCGAGGACCCGATGGGCGACCTCGCCGGCGTTCGACACCTGGGCCCCGTGCTCGCCAGCGCCGCTCCCGTCGACGTGGTCGCGATCGTGCTCGGGACCAACGACCTCAAGACGCGCTTCGGCGCCAGCGCTCCGGAGATCGCCGACGGTGCCGGGGTCGTCGTCGATCGCGCCCTCGCCAGCCGAGCCGGGCCGAACGGATGCCCGCCAGCCGTGCTCCTGGTCGCGCCGCCGCCGATCGATGCCGGCCAGGCCCTGGCCGAGCGCGACCCCGAGGCGTTCGCGGAGCGTACGGCGGCCTGGCACGATGCGCGCGCTCGGTCGCTCGCGTTCGCGCACCACTACGCGCGCGTCGCAGACCAGCGCGGCATCGCGTTCCTCGACGCCGGTGCGCATCTGCGCAGCAGCGACGTCGACATGATCCATTGGTCGCCTGCGGCCCACGCTGCGCTCGGGAGCGCGGTGGCCGAGGCGGTTCGGAGGCTCACGGTTCAGTGAGGTCGAGTCCGTGTCGCGCCGTCTCCCGTCTGCGTGCGCGTGTACCGCGCCGTGTGCGAGCATGTGGCGTGGACCGTGCGCGAATCCTGATCGTCGAGGACGACATCGCCTTGGCCCGCGTGCTCGACGATGAGCTGTCGCAGGCCTACGGCACGACCGTGGTCGCGACGGGCCGCGCCGCGTTGGACGCGATCGCGAGCGAGCCGGTCGATCTCGTGGTGCTCGACTTGAACCTCCCCGACATGGACGGGCTCGACGTCGCACGCTCCCTGAGCGCGGAGGGCGCGGCGGTCGACGTCCTCATGCTCACGGCCAGGGCGGACGTGGCGAGTCGAGTCGCCGGACTGTACGCCGGAGCGGTCGACTACGTCGCCAAGCCGTTCGACATGGACGAACTGCTGGCGCGAGTGCACGCGCAGCTTCGCAGACGCAGTGAGACGTCGATGCTGGCGTGGGGTCCGCTCGAGGTCTCGACCCACCTCCAGCGCTGCACCGTGGGTGGTGCCAACGTGGCGCTGTCTGCCTCCGAACTGCGGCTCCTGACGCTGCTCCTGACGAGGCAGGGGCGCGTCCACGCTCGCCCTGAGCTCGAGCGCACCCTGTATGGGGATCATTCGCCCGCTTCGAACGCGGTGGAGGTGCTGGTGTCGCGGCTGCGCGGTCGCCTCGCGGAGCACGGCCTCGAGCACGTGATCGAGACCGTTCGCGGGCTCGGTTACGTCGTGCGCCCGTACCGTTCGTGACGCTGCGCGCGCGGGTCACGCTGCTGGTCGTGGCCGTCACGTGCGCGACCGTCCTCGCGTTCGGAAGCGTGGTCCTCGGCACCTTCGAACGGCAGTTGTGGGCACAGCTCGAGACGGTGCTGACAAGCGACCTCGAGCGTGTCGCGCTGTTGCTGGAACAGCCGACGCTCGGCGCCAGCTTCGGTGGCCCCGCCAGCGCCGGCGTGACGCTGGAGTTCGTCGCCGCGGACGGTGCGGTGGTGCTCGCATGGGGGGACGGCGGTGCGCTGCCGAGCGTCGACCGGCCGACGCCGATCGAGCGCGATGGCCGACGCTATCTGGTCGCGCAGGTGCCGTGGATCGCGGTTGACGGCTGGGTGCGCATGGCGCACGACGTGACCGTGCCCGCGGCGTCGGTGGCGAGCGTTCGCTGGATCGTGCTGGCCACCGGTCTCACGGTGGTGCTCGTCGCGGCCGCGCTCGCGCTGGCGGGCGCGGGTCGCATCCTCGGTCCGTTGTCGGACGTCGCGCGCCAGACGCGCGATCTCGATCCGGCCGTGCCGGCCGGCGTCACCTACCGGGGGCCACGCGACGAGGTGTTCGAGCTCACGACGAGCCTGAACGGTGCGCTCGGAGCGATCCGCGAGCGCCGGGAGCGCGAGCGCGCGTTCCTGCTCGAGGTGGCGCACGAACTGGCCGCGCCGCTGACGCTCGTGGACTACCATCTCGACCGCCTGCGCCGGCGCGACCAGGACGACGATCGTCTGCGCGCCGCCTCGGACGCCGCACGCGAGTTGCTGCGCACGTCGCAGGACCTCTTGGCGCTCGCCCGCGGCGAGCTCCAGCGCGAGCTGACGTACGAGGTCCTCGACCTGGGCGACGTCATCGGCCGCGTCGCGGACGAGTACCCGGGTGTGCGCACCGATTTCGAGGGTCGGGCCGAGGTCTTCGGCGACCCGGAGCGGCTCAAGCAGGCGATCCGGAACCTGGTCCGCAACGCCGTGCAGGCCTCCGGGGGTACGGACGGCGTGCGCGTGGTCCTGACGCGCTCCGATGCCCGTCACGTCCTTCGCGTCCATGACGTCGGCCGGGGCATGCCACCGGAGACGGTCCAGCGCGCCTTCGAGCACGGCTTCAGCGGTGCGGCCGGCGTCGGCGTCGGGCTGTCGGTGGCCAAGGACATCATCGAACGCCATGGCGGTAGCGTGCGCGTCGCCGCGAGTTCGGCCGCCGGCACCACCATGGAGGCGTTCCTCCCCGACGTCGATTCGCATCTCACCGCCGAGGAGGATGTGCGCGTTGTCGTATCGACGATGGCGGGTGACGCCGTAGATTGAAGGCGAAGCGCCGGCGAGGCATGCGTCGCCTGCGCGGAGAGGTCGAGATGCGCATCGTGATCACGGCTGCCCTTGTCGCGCTCCTGGGCATAGCGCTGGCCGTCACGTTGCCGCCCGACGCGACCATGTTCGTGACCGACGACGACGGCGTGATCGTCGGCGTAGGGCGCAGCCATGCCGGGGAGACGTTCGTCCTCGACGTCATCGCGTCATACCAGGGCTTCGCTCGGTTGGTGATCGTGACGAGTGGCGGCACCGTCGAGGTCCACGACGTGATGGTGACTGGGGGCACCGTCCTGCTCGAGTTCGTCGACCTGCGTGCGATCGCACGCAGGTCCGGTTTCGTCGAGGTGTTCGTCGAGGCGATCGATGTGTTCGATGCGGCGTACCAGCACCTTCCTGCGGCTGTGCCCGGGTCCGAACCGGACGCTGCGCCGCCCGTGGACCATCCCGGCTCGGCAGGAGCGCCCTCGCAGCCGGCCGACGCCGGCCACGCGGAGCAGGGCCCGGACGATGGGCCGGGCGCAGCGCCGGCGCCCGTGAGCCCCGTCCCGGCGCCACCGGTCGTGGGCCCGGCCGATCCTCCCGCTGGTTCGCCCGACACACCCGCCGGGCCGCCGGTCGCGCCCGGTCCACCGGGCGAGCAGGGACCGCCCGCTTCGGCACCGGGCCTACCGGATGGACCGCCCGCGCCCGGTCCACCGGGCGAGCAGGGACCGCCCGCTTCGACACCGGGCCTACCGGATGGACCGCCCGCGCACGGTCCGGGTGGCGCCCACGGCGGTGGCCCGGATGGAGCCGATGGGCCGACGTCGGATGACGAAGACGCCGACGAGGACCCGGACGACGATCAGCCTGGCCCGCCAGGCCTGGACCGCAGGCCCTGACCGAGCGTCAGCCGTCGACCTCGCCCGTGCCGCGCACCCGCAGGCCCTGCGCCGGGAGATCGACGTCGACCTTGGCACCCTGCGGACGCCAGCTGGCGCGCCCCTGCTTGCGCGCCGTGTGTTCGCGCCAGCCGTAGTCGCCGTCGGCGATCGGATCGTCCCCGCCCACGCCCATCTCGGGCCAGGGGATGCGCCGGCCCTCGAAGTCGCGCGCCGCGCGGGTCTGCTCGTCGTGCCGGTCGATCAGCGCCGCCTCGTCGTCGGGGTCGAGCGACCACGTCTCGTGGCGCACGAGCAGGGGCAGCGGTAGCCTGGGGCGCAGCGCGGGCCGGTGGCCGGCGCCGGGTCGGCCGACCGAGAGGCCCACGAGTGGCACCACGCGCTCGGGAAGGCCCAGCGCCTGGGCGATCTCGAGCGAGCCGTTGAGGACGCCGCCCAGCATCACCGTTCCGTAGCCGAGCGATTGCGCCGTGAGCGAGGCGTTCTGGAGCCCGACCGTGAGGTCGGCGGTGGCGCTGATCAGCATGCGCAGGTCGTGCGCAGTGTAGGTGTACCCCTGGGCGTGCGTCACCTCGCGGGCACGCCGCAGGTCGGCGCAGCCGACGATCAGCAGCGGTGCCTGGTCGATCCAGCGCTGGTTGCCGGCCAACTGCGCCATGCGGCGCTTGCGCTCGGGGTCGCGCACGAGGACATGCGTGTAGCTGTGCAACGCCGACGAGGTCGGACCGCGCACGAGGGCGGCCTGGAGCGCGTCCTCCACGTCGTCCGGCAGGGGATCGGGGCCGAAGGCGCGGACGCTGGCATGGGTCAGGACGGTGGCGAGGACGCCGCGGGAGTGCCGGGCGAGGGCGCTGACGGCGTCCGCAGCGTCGTCGCCGAGGACGCTCGCGGCGGCCTGGTGCACGGGATCGTCGTGGGTCGTGGGCATGTCGCAGGGTACCGACTACGACGGCCGACCGCAGCAAGCACCGGACACGCACGGTGCCGCCAGCAGCCGCGTCACGGCCACGCCTCCCAACGATCGGGTCGCACGTGGCCACGCGCTGCGCGACCGATGCCGATCTCGCCGGGCGTGCCCCTTGCCGCGCGTTCGGCGTGCAGCGTCGGGTGCCGGCGCTAGGCGTTCGCCGCTGCGTGTTGCAGGAACCCTTCGAAGTGTTTCGCACGCTCCGCGTGCCCCGCCTCGACGAGGCGCACGTAGAAGGTCTCGTCGAACGACAGCCCGAGCTCACCTCGAACGCACCGGATGACCGGAGCGACGAGGCGATCGAGGGCACCGACCTCTTCCATCGTCGAACGGATCAACTGCATCAGAGCCGGCGTGAAGACGGCCTCGATCGACCGCTCCTCCGCGCGCAGTGCCTCGCCCCGGCGACGCTCGTGCTCGAGCAACCGTCTGGTGCCCCCGCCGGGGTCCTCGCCTTCCTCGATCGTCCGTTCGAGCCGTTCCTGTTCCGCCTCGCAGCGTGCGATCTTCTCGGCGAGGGCGTTCAAGCGCTTGTACTGCTGGTCGACGCCGTTGCGCTGCGCCGAGAGGCGGATGAAGGCGCCGGTGAGGGCCTGCTCGAAGTCGGCGACGGCTCGGATGGTGTCTTCTTCGCCGACGATGGTGACCTTGCCCATCGCCGCGGCCTTGCCCATGTAGGACCGCATCAGGTCCTGGAACGGTACGTCGAGTTCGCCGAAGTTCCCGACCATGGTCATCCCCGTCGCGATCGCGTCGAAGGCCCCCAGGTAGACGTCGCGTCGCATCGACAGGTCGCGCGTTCGCTCTGCGATCTCACGCTCGTGTGCGTGTTGGAGTCGCAACCGCTTGGTGTTCGACGCGTTCGTCAGGGCCACGCCGATCACCGTGATCAGCGAGCCGACCAAGAAGCCCCAGACGGTGGCGGGCACGGCTTCGAGCATGCCGACGAGGTCCACGGTTCAACCCCCAGGTTCGCGCGCTGTGGTGGCGCCGGTCTCACTCCCAGGGTAGGCGAGCACCCGAGGGCGCATGTCCCGATCGCACGGCGATGGCGCCTTTGCTGACGACGGAGTCCGCCGCGGTGGACACCCTGACCGCCCCATGACGTTCGCCTGACACGCTGCGAGGCGATGGCCGCGGACCTCGTCGTCGACGCACTCCACCACCGCTACGGTAGCGTCGTCGCGTTGGAGCGCGCAGACCTGACGGTCCACGCGGGCGAGCTCGTGGCGCTGCTCGGGCCGTCAGGGTCGGGCAAGTCGACGCTGCTCGCCGCCGTCGCGGGGATGCTCGAGCCGACCGCGGGCAGCGTGACGCTCGGCGGGCGCGACCTGCTGGCGCTGCCGGCCGAGCGCCGCGGGCTCGGCATGGTCTTCCAGGACTACGCCTTGTGGCCCCACATGCGCGTCGAGGACAACGTCCGCTTCCCGCTCGCCCGGCGCGGCGTCCCCCGAGCGCTGGCGAGAGAGCGGGCGCTGCGCTCGCTGGAGCGCGTCGGGCTCGCCGGCTTCGAGCGTCGGCGGCCGAGCGAGCTCTCCGGCGGCCAGCAGCAGCGCGTCGCGCTGGCGCGCGCCATCGTCGCCGAGCCCGAACTGCTGCTGCTCGACGAGCCGCTCTCGGCCCTCGACCCCGACACCCGCGCCGGCGTGCGCAGCGAGCTCGCGGCGTTGCTGCGCGACCTCGGCATGACCACGGTGTTGGTGACCCATGACCGCGACGACGCCTTCGAGCTCGCCGACCGCGTCGCCGTCTTGCTCGACGGTCACGTCGCACACGTCGGCACGCCGGAGACGGTCTTCGAGCGTCCGGCGTCGCTCGGCGTCGCCCGCTTCCTCGGCCTCAACGTCGTCCATGGCGTGTCGGACGCACCAGGCCGGGCACGCGTCGGTGACAGCGTCTTGGAACTGCCCGAGGGCGCCCCGACCGGTCGCGTCGCGCTCACCTTCACCAGCGCACGGCTGCGGCCCGTCAGCCTCGCCAACGTCGGCGAGCGCGGCGTCTTGCGCTGCGTCGTCATCGGCCACCGCTACACCGCCGGCGGCCACCGCCTGCGCGTGCGCCCCGACGGCGTGGACGAGACCATCGCATTGACGATCCCGGATCCACCGAGCGGCGACACGATCCTCGTGTACGTGCCCCCCGAGGCGCTGCACGTGCTCCCCGACCACCCACCCGAAGCGGTCGCTCGCGCGGCCTGACGCACGCCCAGGAGGCATCATGATCCACCGCTCGCTCGTCGCTCTCGCCCTCGCCGCGCTGCTCGGCCTCGCCGCTGCGCAGCAGCCGGTGACCTTCTACACCGCCGGTCCCGGCGGGCTCGCCAACGCCCTCGCCGAGGCCTTCA
>REEJ01000253.1 GCA_007695125.1 Trueperaceae bacterium
CTCGCCGCGTCGGTGCCGATCACGCCCGCCGCCTCGGCGCGCGCCAGGACCCGGTCGCGCGCCGCGCGGGCGGCATCGGGGTGGAGGTCGGGGCTGCGCAGCGCCGGCGCCTGCGGCAGGGCCACGAGCAGCGCGGCCTCGGCTTCGGTCAGCCGCTCGGGCTCCTTGCCGAACCAGGCCAGGCTCGCCGCCCGCACGCCCTCGAGGTTGCCGCCCATCGGGGCGTGGTGCAGGTAGAGCGCCAGGATCTCGTCCTTCGACAGGGACCGCTCCAGCGCCAGGGCGAGCCGGACCTGGCGCAGCTTGCCGGCCCACGATCCGGTCGAGCCGTCCTCGAGCAGTCGCGCCACCTGCATCGTCAGGGTCGATCCGCCGGACACCAGCCGCCCGTGTCTGACGGCCTGCCAGGTGGCTCGCGCCAGCGCCCACGCGTCGACGCCGCCGTGGTCGAAGAAGCGCCGGTCCTCGAAGGCGATCAGCATCGCCAGGTAGGTCGGGTCGACGCGGTCGGCCGTGACCGCCAGGCGCCAGCGCCCGTCGCCCACCGTGAAGGCGCGCAGCAGCGCACCGTCGCGCGCCAGCACCTCGACCGAGGTCTCGAGCGCCAGCGGCGGCAGCTCGGTCGTCGCCACCCAGCGCTCCACGCCGAGCCAAGCGATCAACCCGAGCGTCAGCGCGACCGCACCCGCGACGACGGCGAGGCGCCGGCGCCTCATGGCCGGACGGTCACGCGGCCCGTGGCGCCGAGCGCCCGCTCGGTGGGCCGGTACATGTCCTCGACCGCGGCGGCCGCGTGGTGGAACTCGCCGGGCGAGACGGCGCGCACCACGTAGGCGAGCCGGAGCGGCGTCTCCGACGTCCAGTCCACGGCGGCGATGAAGCGCTCGGCGCGCGCCTCGGTCGCCGCCGCCGAGTCGTGCACGGCCAGCCAGTCCAGCGCGCGGACGTCGCCCTCGCGCAGCAAGTTGGCGTTGTCGATCTCGAAGCCTGCCGGGAGCGGGTCGTCGATCAGCAGGCGCCCGCCGGCCACGCCGCGGTCGGGGCGTACCTCGAGCACGGTGACGAGCCGGTCGCCGACGCGCACGTCGCTCAGGTCGGCCGCGGCGCCGTCGATGGTGTAGTGGCTGCGGCGGATCGTGTAGCCGACGCCGCCCGGCTCGGGCGCGTCTACCGGCACCCCGAACACGGTGAGCGTGAGCGGGACGTCGGCGCTGCCGCCGTTGCCGACCACCACCGGCGCGCCGTCGAACAGGTGCACCACGTTGCCCGTCACCGGGCGGCCGTCGAGCGTGAGGCCCTGGGACTCGGCGCCCAGCGCGACCGCGGCCTGCAGGGCCCAGACCGCCTCCTGGGTGGAGAGGTGATGGACCGGGCCGCGCCGCGTGATCAGGGTGGCGAACTGGACCCGGTCGACGGCGGCGCTGCCGGCCTCGATCGCGAGCGCCAACACCCCGGCCTGGTCGCGCAGGGCGGTGCCGTAGTCGCTGCGCCAGCCTCCGGGAGCGTCGCTCGCGCGGGCGAGGTCGCGCGCGCGGGCGAACATCGCGTCTGCGCGCTCGCGCTCGCCGTAGGCGGCCAGGGCGGCGCCGAGCTGCGCCGCCGACAAGGGGGTGTCGAAGCGTTCGGCCTGGGTGTCGGCGTAGTAGCGCAGGTCGCCGATCGCGGCCTCGCCGGCGCGGGCGAGGACGTAGAAGGCATAGGCGTAGGCCGTCGCGCCGTCGTACATCGATCCCGCCTGTGCCACGCGGTTGCGCAGGTTGTCGAGCGCCATGCGCAGCGCCGTCTCCGGCACGTTCGCACCCTGCGCCTCGGCGCGCAGCAGCACGTCGGTGACGTAGGCGTCGAGCCACGGGTCGTACCAGTCGGTGCCCCACAGCCCGAAACCGCCGTCGCGCCGCTGCCGCGTGAGGATGCGGTCGATCGCGACCTGGACGAGCTCGTTCAGCTCGGCCTCGCTCATGAGGCCCATGTCGACGACCACCTCGGGCGCCAGCAGCAGCGGCTGCAGGCCAGAGGCGATCTGCTCGGTGCAGCCGTACGGGTACGTGAGCAGTCGTTGGATCAACCCGGGCAGGTCGAGCGCGGCGCCGGCGCCGGCGACGAGCGTCGCGCGCGCCGTGCCGGCGCGGAAGCCGGCCAGCGCGGCGTCGTCGAAGCGGAAGTGCTCGCCCGGCGCCAGCACCACGCGCGACGTGCGAGCGCTCACCGGGTCGGTGTGGCGCACGCTGAGGCGCACCTCGCGCGTGAGTTCGTGCCCGTCGGGCGTGGTCAGCGTGATCCGGAGCTCGTGGTCGCCCACCGCGGTGGGTTGCAGGGGCAGGTCGAGCACGGCGCGCCCGCCCTCGTCCAGCACGACGCTCGGCGGCGTCGCACCCAGGCCGTGGCCCTCGACCGTCAGGGCCATCTCGCCCGCCGGGCCGGTGACGTGGGTCAGTTCGAGCCGCAGGCGACTCGAGTCGCCCGGCGTCATGAACCGCGGCAGGCTGGGCTGCACCACCACCGGGTCGCGCACCAGCACGTCGGCCTGCGCCTGGCCGACGGCGCGATCGGTCCACACGACCGCCATCACCCGCACGGTGCCGGCGAAGGCGGGCAGGTCGAACGAGAACTCGGCGCGCCCGTTCGTGAGCTCCACCGGGCCGGCGAAGAAGGCCAGCAGGTCCTCGGCCGGGACGGGGCCGTCGCTCATGGCGCTGTCGGCGTCGAGGCCGCCGCCGGAGCGCACCTGCCCCATCGCCCCGTGGCGGGCGTCGATCAACCGGCCGTACAGGTCGCGGATCGCGACCCCCAGGCGCCGCTGCCCGAACAGGTGCCCGAGCGGGTCGGGGGCCGCGAAGCCGGTCAGGGTGAGCACCCCGAGGTCGACAGCGGCGACCGTCGCGTAGGCGGTCCCGTCGACGCCGCCCGGCAGCTCGAGCACCACGTCCAGGCGCTCGCGCGAGCGGGTCTCGTCGGGCACGCGCAGCAGCGCCTCGAGCGCGCGCTCGCCCGGCGGCACGACCGCGTGGGCCAGGCCGAGGCTGCGCGAACTCAAGTGCTCGGGGCCGTCGCTGGGTCGGATCAGGCTGGCGCTGACGTAGACGCCGGTGCCCCACTCGTCGGTGACGGGCAGTTCGACGGTGGTCTCGCCCTCGACCGCGACGAGGCGCATGGCCACCACCCGGTCGGAGAGGACGGTGACGAGCGCCACGCCGGCGTGCTCGGGGACGATGCGCAGGCGAGCGGTGTCGCCCGGTGCATACTCGGTCGCGTCGAGCGACACGTCGAGCAGGTCGGGCGTCTCGCGTGTCGTGTCGGCGGCGAACCAGCCCGCCGAGAAGGGCACCGAGGCGCTGGCGAACGCGGCGCCCTCGCGGGTCACGCGCAGCTCGTGGCGACCCCACGTGACCGGCACGGCGATGCGGGCCGGGCCGCCCGTCACGCTCGCCACGCCGTCGGCCACGCGCTGCCGGTCGCTCACGGGCTCCCAGTACCAACTGCCGTCGAGGCTGAACCACTGGTAACGAGTCTGGACGCGGTCCACCTGCCAGCGCAGGTCGCCCGGCATCAGCGCTCCGTCGGGTCCGACCAGGACGAGGTCGAAGGTGGCCTCGGCGTCCTCGGGCAGGTCGTCGTCGAAGCCGGGCCGGATCCCGACCACCGGCGCCGTGGGGCGCAGCGCGCGTGTGAGGCTGCGCTCGACGGGGCGCGAGGCGCCGTCGACGATCGTGGCGCGCACGTCGAGCGCATAGGGACGCGGCTCGAGCGTGACCCGGTCCAGGGGCAGCGGCGCGACGAGCCGGCCGTCGACGTCGCTGACGAAGCCCGGCGCAAACGCGTGCCGCTGCGTGTCGACGCGCTCGTCGAAGCGGCCGAAGCGGTAGCGCGGCCAGCCCTCCAACTCGTCGGTGGTGTAGACGCTCACGCTGCCCGAAAGCGGCAGCCCCGCCGCCGGCGGGCCGAAGCCGTGCCGAACCTCCACGAACAGGTCGGGGGGCGCGGCCAGGTCGATCGGGCCGTCGGCGAGCGACAGCTCGACGTCGATGCGCTCGGGCACGAAGTCCTCGACCAGCACGGTGAGGCTGGCCAGCGCTGGGGCGTCCGGGTCGGCCAGCACGTCGACGCGCCAGATGCCGCGCGGCACGTCGCCGCCGAGCGGCAACGAGAAGACGTGACCGCCGGCGCGCTCGTGCTCGGAGAGGCTGCGTGAGTACTCGACGCCGTCAGGGCGCAGCAGCCGCGCGCTGAGCGGGAGGCCGGGGATGGCGCGCGCGCTCGTGTCGCGCGCCAGGGCCGTGACGTGGATCACGTCAGATGGCCGGTAGGCGCCGCGGTCGGTGGTCAGGTAGACGTCGATGGGCCCGGGGACGGGGCGCCCCGCGACGCCGCGGTCGGAGAGATCGAACTCGGCGTCGTCGAGCGAGAGCACGGCCATGTCGTCGTCGCCTTCGACGATCACCATGACCGGCGCCGCGGCGCCCGTACCGAGCGTCAGGGCGGCACCGAAGCGGACGTGCCCCTGGTCGTCGCTGACGGCCTCGGCGAGCACCCGGTTCGAGCGCGCGAGCAGCGCCACGCGCAGGCCCGCGACGCCCTGGCCGTCGGACAGGCGCTGCACGACCACGTGCAGGCCATCGCTGCCCGACAGCGCTGTGACCCCGAGGTCGGAGACCATGAACCACTGCGTGGCCGGCGGCGTGGTGAACGGCTCGGCCCCGGGGACGCTCGCGCGCAGCACGTAGACGCCGGGCTCGAGCGGGCCGGCCTCGTCGAGCGGCAGCCGCGAGGCGGTGGTGCGGTTGAGCTGGCCCTCGAGGCGTGCCGTGCCCTCCCAGACGGGCTCGGCGAGCAGCGACTCGAAGCGCTCGCCCTCCCAGAAGCCGAGCGCCTGGGCGAACTGCCCCTCGCGGATGGCGGCGACCAGGTTGCGGTCCGAGACGCGCAACAGCCGCAGGTCGAGCTGATCGGCGTTGACGGTCTCGACCGGCAGCGCGCGCGGCCCCGAGACGGGGAGCACGTAGCCGCGGCCGGGGAAGCGCACCGACGGGTCGCGGTCGCGCACGTAGACGTCGAGCGGCACGTCGGCCATGAGGGCGTCGCCGCTGGCGCCGGGGAGCCCGGCGCGCAGCGTCAACCGGTAGCGCTCGCCGTAGGCGACGCCCGCCACGCAGAGCTGCTGCCCCTCCACCTCGAGGGCCGTGCCGGGTGCGTCGACGACCACGAAGGGCGCGTAGTCGCGGGTGGTGGCGAGGGCCTCGGAGAGGCTGACGCAGATGCGCGGCGCCGCGCCGCTGGCGTCGACGTCGTGCGCGAGCACGCGGAAGCCGAAGCGCTCGCGCAGCCGCGCGAGGTCGTCGGGCGCGATGCCGGGGCGGAGCTGGTCCGCGAGGCGCAGCGCGGCCAGCGCGGTGTCGCCTCGGAAGCCGACCTCCAGCGACAGCGCCATCACCACGAGCGCCTCGGCGCGCTCGCGCTCGCCCAGGCGCAGGCTGGCGTTGAGGGCGGCACGGGCGGCCTGGCGGTGCAGTTCGAAGCGCTCGTTCCGGTTGCGCTCGGCCTCGTCGGCCAGGGCGCGCGCGTGCGCGAGCCAGGCCGCGCCGCCGTCGGCCACGGTCACCGCCGCGCCGGTCCAGCGGATGGCCTGTGCGCGAGGTTGGGTGCGGGCGTTCGCCAGCAGCGCGGCTTCGCTCAGTCCGTCGGCCTGGTAGCGCTCGGCCATGGTGCGCGCCTGCTCGCGCGCGGCGGCGAGGTCGTCGTCGGTGATGAAGTCCAACGTCGAACGCGCCTCGCGCGCCCGCTCGAGCACGTCCTCACCGTGCACCGTGATCACGCCCGAGAGCGCACCCTCGAAGGCGACGGGTTCACCGACGGCGCCCTTGGGGAAGCAGGCGCCGTTGCGCATGTCGAAGGTGAAGACCAGGCACTGGTCGAGGCGGAGGCAGGTGGCGTGGCAGCGCTCGAGGCTGACGTCGAAGATCGGCGTGAGGTCGCCGCCGGGGTAATCGGTGGCCGAGCGCGTGGTGGCGAAGCGCTCGGGGATCGGGGCGTCCTGGGCCAACGCGACCAGCGGCGCGCCCGCCACGGCGAGCGCGGCGAGCGTCAGGCGCCAGAGGCGGCGCACCGTGGCACCGGCCGTGTGCGACCGGCGCCGCGCGAGGGTGCCAGTGGGAAGGGAAGGGAGACGGCTCGACGCACCCATGGTGGGCCTCCGACGCGTGCTAGGCGTACGAAAAGGCTAGCACGACACAGGCGGGAACTCCCACAGCACGCGATGAGCGTGATCGCGGCGACGCCGGCGCCTGGCAACGCGCGAGTGCCGGGAGCGCTAGCATGCGAACGACCACTCCGTCGCTCCCTTCCGTCGCGTTCCGCTGGCCGGCACTCGGTGCTTCCGTCACGTCCGAGAGGAGGACGACGATGCCACTCGACTGGAACTGGGTTCGCGCAGGCGTGATCGGCCTGCTCCTAGCGGTGAGCGGCAGCGCGCTCGCCGACACCGGACGGCCCGTCGACGAGCTCGCTCCCGACGTCGAGCGGGGCCGGGTCGAGCCCGGATCGACCGGCACGGCCTGGTTCGAGGAGCGCTGGCGCGGTCGCTACGACATCGGCGAGGTCGAGGTGCGCGTGCCGACCGATCGCGGTGCCGAGCACCTCGATCACCGACTGCGGGTGGAGGTGCTGGACGACGACGGTGCGTGGGTGGTGGTGTCCGAGGTGCACGTCGTCGCCGCGGCGTTCGAGGAGGTCGGTCGCTCGGTGCTCGAGGACGATCCCGAGGTGGTCGCGTTCCTCGAAGCGCGCGGCTTGACGGTGGCCCAGTTCGAGTTCTTCGCCCAGTCACCGGCGGCGGACACGGTGTTGCTGATGTGGGAGCTGCAAGGCATCGCTCGTGAGGACGTGCCGGAGGCGATCAAACAGCACCTCGAGGGCGACGAGGACGCGGCGGGGTCCGACGCCGACGACGCGCCGAGCGACGGCTGGCGCAGGGTCATCGGTTGGGCCGTGCACACCCAGAGACTCGAGTTTCCCGTGCTGGCGGGCGCCGTGCGGTTCTCGCTGGAGGGCGACGGGATCGTGGGTGGAGCGTGGCAGATCGTCCTGCGGACCGTCGGCCTCCCGGACGACATCGGCGGCGTGTCGGCGTTCGAGATGGAGTACGCGCATGCGTGGTGATGAGCGTTCGTGGCGACGGGTGATCGTCGTGACCGTGCTCGCCGCCCTCGTCTGCATCGGTGCGGTGGCCGAGGAGGAGCGGCCGCGCCTGGCGCCGGGCCTCGTGCCGGCGGGCGCGTACCGCTTGTGGTGCGGCTCCGAGGTATCGCCACCCGATGCCGTCGAGCTCGCGGGTCGGCCCGCCCGCGAGGTGGTCGCCGGCGAGACGTCGACGGTGGTCGTCACCTGGACGCACGTCGTACGGATCCGCGACGACGGTTCACGCGGCGCCACCGTGTCGGGCCCGACCGGGTGCAGCGCCACGCTGTCGCCCGGCGATTACGAGGTGAGGGTCCACGAGTCGACGTCGCACCATCAGTGGCTCGAGCACCCAGAGATCGCCGCGCTGACGCGCACGCCGATCGTGTTCCGGACCACGACCAAGACGTGGCGCGTCCGCGCCGCGGACTTCGTGCCGCGTCCGCCGCTCGACGAGCACCCCTGCGACGGCACCGACCGCCGTTCGGGGCTGGAGGGCGACGAGGCCGAAGCGCTGCGTCGAGCGGTGGCGTCCGCGCTCGCGAGCCGCGGTGCGCGCGTCGGGCCCGAGCACGTGCACGTCTACACCGTCAGCGGTCCGCTGCTCGGGTTCTCGGTGTACCTCGAGACGCAGACGCGTCAGCCCCGCCACACGATCGACTGCCAGGTGGCCGAGCACGACGCCGGCAACCTCGAACTGCCGCTGCAGTCGGCGCTGCACGCCGTGTTCGGCATGGTGCAGGAGGCCGGCGGGCGGACGCGCGTCACGATGCGCGTCATCGAGATCGAGACGTCGATCGTGATCGACGCCGGCATGGGCACGGTCGACGGCACCGGTGAGGCGGCGACGACGGCAGCTGCGCACGAAGCGGCGAGTCAGATCGGCTTCGACGTGTTCGGTTGGTGACGATGCGCTGCTCCCCTCCCCGGGGCGCCGGCGAGCGGACGGTCGTCCACGACGTGCGCGTCGGCGCGGCCCTGGCGGTCTTCGAAGGCCTTGCGCACGTGAGCGTGTTCCGGCCGGCCGACACGCTCTCGCTGCTACGCGACCGTGACCGGGCGCGGGTCCTGGAGCCCATCGACGATGCCCTCGGCATCGTGTCGGTGGCGACGTCGCACGACCAGGGCGTCGATGCGTTGCGACGCCAGCTCGGCCTCGAGGCGCCGTGACGCGAGGTCTCCTCGACCCGGAACCCTACGTCGCCTGGGCGATCGCGGGCACACCTTCGATCGTCGGGAGGGCCCTCGGCGAAGGCGAGGCGGCGCACCAAGCGTCCGTGGCGCTCCGCGACGCGATCCGGCAGCGGAGCGACCCTGCCTGGGCGGAGGGCTACCGGCGCGCCCGCCCGGTGGCGGGTGTGGACGCGGACGCGTATCGCCTCCGCGAGGTGGTGCTCGAGGGCGACGCGCGCGTGTTGGCCGGCATCCATTTCCGGGGCGGCGACGTGTTGCGCCCCTTCGTCGGCGTGCTCGCCCAGACCCGCGACCTCACGCCCGCCGAACGGTTCCGGGCGACACGGCCGTTGTGCGACACGTTCGCCGGGTTCGCGCCGGCGGCGGTCTGGTGGTGGGTCGCGAGTGTGGCGGCGCCGGTGGCCGAGGGGGCACGGGTGGTGGCGGACAAGCGGCTGCTCATCGGCGTCATCTCGGATCTGGTGGGAGACCGCGCGGAGAGCGTCGACGTGCCCTTCGCCCTGAACCGTGATCGGAGCGGAGCGTCGTACGACCCGTACGCAGCGATGTTCGACGCGTTCATCGCCGCGCACCCGGTGTGGCGTGGTCGGTTGCCGCGTTCGGAGCGCGCGGACTACCAGGCCTGCGCGAACGCCGGCGGGCTGTTCGTCGCGGAGTTCGGTGGCAGGATCGAGGGCGTGTTCGCGGCGAGGCCGGACCAGGTCCAGGGCATCCCAGGGTGGCTGGTCGAGGAGGAGTTCCTGGGCGCCGCGCTGCGCGGCCGCGGCCTCGCGCCGGCCCTGCAGCGCATGGCGCTCGCGCACCTCGACACCCGGGATCGCCCGCTTGTCCTCGGCACGATCCTCGCCGACAACGAGCCGTCGCTGCGCACCGCGCGACGCGTGGGGCGCAGCGACGTCGGGGGTTGGGCGTTCGTGCTCGACGGTCGGCGGTCGGCGTCGTGGCTCGTGTAGACGATCCAAAGCCATGATCTGCGCCGGAGCACGAGGAGCGAGGAGCGAGTATCGAGGATCGAGGTCCACGGTTGCCGAGGACCGAAGTACACGGAGCGATCGCACCCGTGGGGAGGGTGGGGATCGACATGCTCGGAGCGTTCCACCAGCGCCCCGAATGTCCTCAGGCCCTGCTCAGGGTGCTCGGCGCTCGCTTCGAGGCACGTCCGTCGCTGCTCGAGCGCCCGACGTGGCCCGACGCGGCGGGTCGCCGCCGGTCGCTTCGGCGGGTCTTGCCAACACGTCGACCGAGCCGGCCGGGTCGGACAGACGGAGGTCGTGCTGCGTGTCCAGTTCGCGGTACAGCCATCCTTCGGACAGCGCGCGTTCGGCAAACGACTCCACGACGGAGCCCTCATACCCCGTGCACCGGACGAAGGCCCGGGGGAGGCGATCGACCTGACCGGTGAGCCGGACGGCCTCGTTCGCGTCCGACGTCGACCATGGCCTCGACCAAGCCCGAAGGCACGACGTCGCGCACCGACTCACCGTCGCGCGGCACGAACGCGAGGTGGTGCGGCCAGCCCTGGCTGCTGCCGAAGGGCTCGGCCAGGTCGAGGCGTTCTGCGAGGCGTACCTCCTCGTACGTCGAGCGAGGGGTGTTCCCGGGTGGCTGCTTCTTCGCACACGCGCTCGCCGAGTTCGACGCGCAAGACGGCCCGATCCATGCCGAGGTGGTGGCCGACCAACGTGCGTGGAGCCAGGTCATCGGGCGCCAGATCGAGATCGCCAAGCGATCGGGCGAGATCGCCCCTGACGTGGATGGAGAGCAGCTCGCGTTCGAGCTCCTCGCGGCGCTCGAGCGGTAGGCGTACGCTGACGCGACACCGCTCGCACGGGGGAGGGAGCGCGATGGCAGCGACACGTGAGGTGAACGGCGAACGGAGCGAGGAACTCCTCGCGCTGCTGGAGGCGCGCTTCGATGCGCACATGGAGCGCCACGAGGGCATGCGTTGGGCCGACGTCCTTGCACGGCTCGACGCGAACCCGGACGCGCTCCGGTCGCTCGACCGGATGGAGGCGACGGGCGGGGAGCCGGACGTCGTCGGCCGCGACGAGGCGACGGGACGGGTGCGCTTCGTCGACTGCTCGAAGCAGAGCCCGAAGGGTCGGCGGAGCGTCTGCTACGACCGCGCTGCGCGTGAGGCGCGGAAGAAGTTCCCTCCCGAGGCCGACGCCGTCAGCATGGCGGAGGAGATGGGGGTCGAGCTGCTCGACGAGGAGGGGTACCGAGCGCTGCAGTCCCTGGGCGCGTTCGACACGACCACCTCGAGTTGGATCGCCACGCCGAGCGCCATCCGCGACCTCGGCGGCGCGCTCTTCTGCGATCGCCGCTACGACACGGTGTTCGTGTATCACAACGGTGCGGACTCGTACTACGGCGCGCGCGGGTTCCGCGGGTCGCTCTGGGTCTGATCGGTGGAGCGCCGAGCGCTCAGGCGGCGGGCTCGAGGTCGAGGATCGTGAGCTCGGCCGGGCAGTTGATCCGCACCGGGATGCTCGTCACGCCCAGGCCGCGCGACACGTAGCCGCGCGCCGGACCCTCGACCCACCCCGC
>REEJ01000183.1 GCA_007695125.1 Trueperaceae bacterium
TCGACGACTACTACGCCGACCAACATGAAGGCGGTGACGGCGTCGCGACGCAACTGGTGCGGCAACTCACCGAGCCGCGACCGAAGGACACGAAGACGACCCGGCAACTGGCGCGCTACAAGCGACTCGATCCGCGTTGGCACGACTGGGACACCGTCGTGGCCGTGTGCCGGTCGCTCGCCGATCGGATCGTCGAACGGCCCGACGAGGCGCCATGAGCCGACTGCGCTTCCGCAACGTCGACGCTGCGCCGACCGACCCCGTCGAGAGCTGGCCGTTCGAGGCCGTGCTCACGGCCGTCGAGCGGGGGAGCCTGACGGATTGGCGGCGTGTCCTGCGTGCCGTGCGCCGCGATCCGTGGGGCCCGGTGGCGCGCGATCTCGAGCAGGCGCTCCAGGTGACGCGGCCCTACGGTACGGCGCTCCTGTTGGAACGCGGACTGGAGCGCGCACGCGTGGCGGGTGCGCTCGCCGAACGGCAGGAGGTGGCGCGGCGCGTCCGGGCCGCCTTCGAGGCGAGCGGCCTCGACCGCTCCGCGTTCGCCGAACGCGTCGGGACCTCGACGAGCCGCTTGTCGACCTACCTGACGGGCCGCGTCGCACCGTCGTCGACGATGCTGGTGCGCATGGAGCGGCTCGCGGCGTCCGCGCGGGGAGGCCCGCAGGACGCGTAACGAGGGTTCACTCGAACAGGATGGAGACGACCTTGAAGCGGCGCGAACCCAGCGCGATCTCGTCGCCGGCGCGGCGGCCGAGCAGTTGCTGGCCGAGCGGGGACTCGTCGGAGATGCGGTTCTGCAGCACGTCCGACTCGAGCGATCCCACCAAGTGGAACACGTGCTTCGCGCCCTCGTCGTCCTCGACGTGCAGGCTGGCGCCCAGTGTGGCTGGGGCGTCGGCGGCGGAGGACGTCTCGACCACCACGGCCCGGTTCACGACCTCCTCGAGGTCGGCGATCCGCGCCTCGTTGGCGCTCTGGAGCATGCGCGCCTCGTCGTACGCGGCGTTCTCACGCAGGTCGCCGTCCGCTAGGGCGGCGCCCATGTACTCGGTGAGTTCCTGACGCTTCTCGTCCTTGAGATAGCGCAGCTCCTCTGTGAGCTTCTCGAGACCCTTGGCGGTCAACTGAATCGGTTTGCGATCGGACACGTGCTCACCTCGCGATAGGCGGGCGGACCGCCTCGACGTCCCGGGAGTATACAAGAGGGTCACGTGGGCTCCGGTAGCATTCCTGCATGGCCGGATCAGCAGCTACAGCGGCGCAGCGGCGCCGGACGTCTCGGCTCTGGCTCGCGCTCGCGGCCGTCCTGGTCCTGGTTGCAGCGAGCTTCGCGCTCGGCGCGTTCATCACGGACCAGTTGACGCGGCCGGTGCGCAGCGTCGACGAGGACGTGACACCGGCCGCCCTCGGGGGCAACTTCGAGCGCCTGACGCTGCGCTCGGCTGACGACCGTGCCGACCTCGACGCCTGGCTGCTCCCCGTGCCCGGCTCCGACGTGGGCGTGGTGTTGGTGCACGGCAAGGACGGCAGCAAGTCCAACACCTGGGGCGACGGGTTCGTACGGCTCGCGCTCGACCTGCAGGCGGCCGGCTACCAGGTGCTGATGCTCGATCTGCGCGGCCACGGCGCCTCGGGCGACGGCCGCTACGCATTCGGCTTCATGGAGCGCTTCGACGTGATCGCCGGCGTGGAGCACCTGGTGGAGGAGGCGAACGTCGCCCCCGGCAGCGTCGGGCTCTTCGGCGTGTCGATGGGCGGCGCGAGCGCGATCTACGCCGCGGCGCTCGATCCGCGTGTGGGCGCCGTATGGTCCGACGCGGCCTACGCCGACGTGTGGCCGATCATCGAGCAGGAGTGGCCCGACGCCAGCGGACTGCCGATGTTCGTCCTGCCGCTGGTGCGCTGGACGCACCGGCTGCTGCACGGCTTCGACCTGCAGGGTGTGCGGCCCGTCGACCAAGTGGCGATGCTCGACGGGCTGCCGCTGATGATCGTGCATGGCCGCAGCGATCGCCTGGTCCCCGTCGGCCAGGCCCAGGTGCTCGCCAGCGCCGCGCCGTGGGCGGGCGTGTGGCTGCTCGAGGGCGTGGGGCACGCCGGTGCGTTCGATCACGACCCGGCCGCGTACACGCTGCGGGCGATCGAGTTCTTCGACGAGGCGCTGCGCGTGCGCCTTGCGCGAGGATGGTGAGCGCTCGATCGTGACGTCGAGGCGGTAGCGACCCCTCCGTCGCCGGTATGCGTGCCTTGAAGTGACGGTTTCGTCGCTGAGTGGAGCGATCGCCGCGGGATGATGACCGGAGATGGGCCAAAGCGTCGCGGTCATGCTCTTCACGGCGAACGCGCTCCTCGGTTGGGCACTCGTGGTGCAGGCGCTGCGCCTCGGGTCGCGCCACGGTGCCGGTGTGTTCGTCGCCATGGGCGCCACGCTCGCGCTGCTCACGACGGTCATGCTCGTCCAGGCACAGGTGACCAACCACGACGCCGTGGTCGCGTTGGTGCGCGTCCAACTCGCGTTGCGCACCGTGATGCCGGCGCTCTGGTTGATCGCGCTGATCCGCTGGGCGGCGCCACCGTTCATCCATCGCGCGCACATGGTGATCATCGCCATCCCTGCCCTGGCGTTCGCAACGGCGGCGTTGGTCACGCCCGTTGGCGGGCCCATGCTGGAGGCGGTCACTCGCTCGCCGGACTCGACGTGGGCGCTCGACATCACGCTGGGACCGTGGGTGCACTACGTGAGCTTGCCGGTCGGTTTCCTGATGCTCGGTACTGCCCTCGCCGTCATCGCGTTGACGCCCCTGCAGGGGCGGGGCATCGGCCGCGGCGCGATGGTCGGCTGGTTCAGCGCGACCGCGCTCGTCCTCGTGACCTCGGTGGTGCAAGCGGTGGGGTGGAGTCCGCTCCCGGGTTACAGCGCCACCGGTGTCGTGATCGGGGTCATGGTCGTGGTGCTGCACGTGACGCTGGCGACGACGCCGGCGTTCGCGCGCCGCGAACGGGCGTTCCGCGCAGCGTTCGAGGCGATGCACGAGCCTGCGCTCGTCGTTGCGGCGGACGGGACCATCCTCGAGGCAAACCCGTCCGCGAGTGAACTCCTCGGCGAGGGCGAGGCGCTCAGCGGCAGCAACTTGACTGCTCTCGCGCCGCAGCTCGAGAAGGCGCGCCGTGCGGCCGGAGGCTCCACGGTCGGGCACCCGCTCCAGGGCGACATGACGGGCTTCGAGGTGAGCATCACCGGCGCTCGGATGAGCGTCGGCACCAGCCCGGCATCGGTGCTCGTGCTCCACGATCGGCGCCGGGAGCGCGCGCGCGAAGCGCACCTGATGGAGCGCTCCAACCGCGACCCCCTCACCGACGCGCTCAACCGGCGCGGCTTCGAGGACGCGCTCGGGCAAGCGCTGGAGCGGCGCGGGGGCAGCGCGGTCGGACTCATCTATATCGACCTGGACGGCTTCAAGGCCATCAACGACACGCTCGGCCACGCCGCCGGCGACGCCGTGCTGGTCGAGGTCGCTGGCCGGCTGCAGTCGGTGGTGCGTGCGGGCGACTCGGTGGCGCGCCTCGGCGGTGACGAGTTCGCGATGGTGCTGGTCGACACCACGCCGGCCGGTCTCGCCGCCGTCGCGGAGCGCGCCACGATGGTCGTCGCCCGACCCATCGACACCGTGTCCGGCCCGGCCACGGTCGCCTCGAGTTTCGGGGTCGCCGCGGCACCCGGCGACGGTACGACCGTCGATGCGCTCGTCCGAGCCGCCGACGAGCGCATGTACCGCCGGAAGGACGCGAAGTCCGACCGCCCCGTGCGGGCGACGATGTCGGGCATCGCGCTCGAGCCGCCTTCGCCCAGTTGAGCCGCGCCAGGACCGGCGTGCGCGGCGACGCCCAATCCGGCGCGACCGTGAAGCACCGCTCGCGCGTCGCCCGCGATCCGACCACGCCCGACCTGCGCCAAGTGCACCTGGTGCACCGCGAACTGTTCGACGAGCTGGCCGGCACGGGCTTCACGGTCGGCGCCGCCGCTCAGCGCTCGATCATCGGCCCCGATGCGTCGACCAGCCGCTCGAGTTCGACCGCGTCGACGATCAGTTGGTCGCCGTACGTGCCGAGCGACAGCGCTGCGCACACCGCTCCGTAGCGCAGGCCGCGCGCGAAGTCGCCAGCGAGCACGCCGTGCAGCACGCCTGCCACCATGGCGTCGCCGGCACCGATCCGGTCGAGGATGACGACCTCGCGGGCGCTCACGTGCGTGACGGTGTCCAGGTCGCGGTCCCAGCCCATCAGGCCGTCGGCGCCCATCGACATGACCACGTGGCGGGCCTCGGTCACCGCCCCGATCCCCCGCAGCACCGCCTCGGGTTCGCCCGGCTCGACGCCGAGCACGGTGACGGCGTCGCCGCGGCTGCAGCACAGCACGTCGACGCTCTCAACGAGCGGCAGCGTGACGCGACGCGCTTCGGGAGGCGACCACAGGCGCGCCCGGTAGTTCATGTCGAAGCTGATCGGCACACCCGCCGTGCGGGCTCGCTCGACGGCCTCGAGCGCCAGAGCCTGCGGGCCCGGCAGCGCCAGCGTGATGCCGGTCAGGTGGAGCATGCGCGTGTCCAGCAGGTAGTCCCAGTCGACCTGCTCGCTGGTGAGCTGCGTGAAGCACGAGTCGCGCCGGTCGAACCACACTTGGATGGAGCGGGGCGGGACGGCGTACTCGACGTAGTAGGTGGCGAGCCGCCCCGCGGCCACACGGACCGCATCGAGGTCGACGCCGGCCAAGCGGTACTCGTTCGTGACGCGACGCCCGAGGGGCGAGTCGGGCAGGGCGCTCACCCAGCCGGTCGCTCGGCCCAGGCGCGCGAGGGTGGAGGCCACGTTGCCCTCCGTACCCGAGACGTACGCATCGAAGCGCTCCGCACGCTCGAGGCGCGTACCGGCGGGCACGCAGAGGCGGAGCTGGCCCTCGCCGAGGGTGGTCAGGTCGAAGCGGGGCATCGGTTCGGGGTCCTCCTCGTTCCGCACGCGACGGGTTCGGCGCGCCGCAGGACCGAAGGTCCTGCAAGCTATCGCGTCGAAGACGCGATAGCCTCATTCGTTCCGGCTGGCGTCCATCGTCCCATAGCGCGTGTTGTAGCGCTCGTAGTTGGCGGCGATCTCGTCTTCCGGCAGGCGCTCGATGTCGCCGATCTGGAGCGCCAACCAGACGGTCTTGGCGATGTCTTCCACCATCACCGCGGCCTTGAGCGCCTTCTGGACGCTGGTGCCGATGGTGAACACCCCGTGCTGGCGCATCAGCACCGCGAGCGATGGGCCGATGTGCTCGACGATCGTCCGGCCGATGTCCTGGCCGCCGATGCGGGCGTAGGGGGCGCAGGGGATGTCGCAGCCGAACTCGTCGGCGATGGCGGTGAGGCACGCGGGGATGCCGCGGCCCACCGCCGCGAAGGCGGTCGCGTAGTTGGAGTGCGTGTGCACCACGCCCATGACGTCGGGGCGGTGGCGGTAGACGTAGGCGTGCGAGGCGGTGTCGGACGACGGTCCCAGGTCGCCTTCGACCAGCGTGCACTCGGCGTCGACGATGACCATGTTGGCGGGCGTCAGGTCGGCGAACGTGAGCCCGCTGGGCTTGATGACGATCAGGCCGGTCTCGGGATCGCGGCCGCTGACGTTGCCACTGGTCCAGGTGACCAACCCCTCGTCGAGCAGGGCGCGGTTCGCGCGGCACACCTCTTCGCGCAGTGCGATGAGCCTCATGCGGCCACCCCTTCCGTGGCGAGTCCGCCCTCGAGCATGCGCTCGACCACCCACGCCCGGGCCGCCGCGAGCTGCTGGACGGAGTCGGGCGCGTCGTCGTTCCACATCTCGACCAGCACGGGCCCGGCGTAGCCGCCGGCGGCGAGTCGGGCGAAGGCGTCGGCGTAGGGCACGTCGCCCTCGCCGAAGGGGACGCGGCGCGGCTCACCGGGCCGGGCGTCCTTGACGTGCAGCGCGACCATCCGGCCGCGTGCCAGGTCGAGTTCGCTCAGTGGGTCGCGGCCGCGTTCGATCAGGTTGCCGACGTCGGGGTAGAGCTGCAGCCAGGGTGAGCCGACGCGCTCGACGACGGCGAGCCCGCCTTCGAGCGACGCGATGCCGACGGTGTCCATGTTCTCGATGCCGAGCATCACGCCGGCACGGGCGGCGTGGGCCGCGCCGCGGGCGAGGCCCGCCACGTAGCGCTCGACGCTCTCGGGCGTCTCGTCTTCGTAGAAGACGTAGTACCCGGCGATCTGGACCACCCGCGCGCCGAGCTCGACGGCCAGGTCGATCGCGGAGACGAGGAGGTCGTGCGCCCGTTGGCGCGTGGCCGCGTCGGCGCTGCCGAGGGGGTAGCGGCGGTGGGCGCTGAGGCAGATGCTGAACACCGGGACGCCGCTACCCTGCACGGCGGCGCGGATCGCCGCGCGCTCGGGCGACGCGGCGTCGAGCCGCGCCAGGCGGGCGTCGCTCTCGTCGATCGACAGCTCGAGGTAGTCGAAGCCGAGGCGCTGCGCGAGCGCGAGCCGCTGGGGCCACTCGAGTGTCGTGGGCAGGGCCTTCTCGTACACACCCAGGCGCACGCTGCCCACCTAGTCCGCCGCCACCGCGCCGTAGGTGCGCGTGATGGCCTCCTGGAACGCCGCCGCTGCGGCTGCCGGGTCGTCCGCGGAGCGGATGGCGCGGCCGACGGTGAAGACGTGGATCGGCACGTCCGCGAAGAGCGGCAGGTCGCCGACTTCGACGCCACCGGCCACCGTCACCTTGAAGCCGAGGTCGGCGAGGCGGCGCATCTCGTCGAAGTCGCCGGGCTTCCAGCTGAGGTCGCCGAGGGCCTCGCCGTCGCGGCTGCGGTGGGCGATCACCTGCTCGATGCCGAGCGCGCGCCAGGCCGCGGCCTGCTCCCACGTCCAACCGTCGATCAGTTCGAGCTGGACGTCGCCGCCGCGCTTGCGCGCCTCGGTCAGCACCACCTCCATCGTGGCGGGGGTGGCGCCGCTGACGACCGTGACCCAGTCGGCGCCGGCGTCGAAGGCGAGCTTGGCGATGATGCTGCCGGCCTCGGCGATGCGCACGTCGGCCAGCAGGACCTTGTCGGGGTAGAGCGCGCGCAGGGCGCGCACGGCGTGCATGCCCTCGGCGTAGCAGAGGATGGTGCCGGCCTCGACCACGTCGATGTGGTCGCGCGCGATCTGCATCGGGGCGAGGGCCGACGGGAGGTCGAAGGTGTCGAGCGCGAGTTGCAACATCGGACGGTGCATGGTGTCCCTTCGGGGTCGGCCTAGCCCTTGACGGCGCCGGCCGCGACCCCTTGGATGATCTGCCTGGCGGCGAAGAAGGTGATCAGCATCGGCGGGATGACGATGAGCGTGCCGACGGCCATCATCTGGCCCCACTGCACGCCGTCGTCACGGATGAACTCGGCGGCGAAGACCGGTAGCGTCTTGGTGAAGCGGTTGGTGAGCATGAGCGCGAGGATGAACTCGTTCCAGGCGATGCGGAAGGTGAAGATCGCCGACACCGCGAAGCCTGCGCCCATGAGCGGGAAGATCACCCGGAACAGCACCTGCAGCAAGTTGGCGCCGTCGACGATGGCCGCCTCCTCGAGCTCCACCGGAATCTGCTTGATGAAGCCGAACAGCAGCCAGATGGAGAACGGCAGGTTGAGGGCCGTGTAGAAGAGCATCAACCCGAGTTGGCTGCCGTCGAGGAAGTTGCCGCGGCCGAGGCCCTCGGGCAGGGTGAAGCGGATGCCCGGCACGAGGTCGCCGATCCCCCACGCGATCCAGAAGCCGATGACGGTGACGGCCAACACGGCGGGCGGGATCATCCGGATGACCAGGGTCGTCTGCGCGATCAGGCCGCGGCCCGGGAAACGCATGCGGGCCAGGGCGAAGGCGGCCATCCCGGCGGTCAGCAGCGTGATCGCGGTGGAGCCGAGGCCGATCACGGCGGAGCTGATCAGGTACGGCAGGAAGCGGTACTGCGTGATGATCGTCTCGTAGTTCGTCAGCGTGGGCATGAAGATCCAACGCGGCACGCGCGATTGGATGTCGACGAGCTCCTTGAACGAGGTGGCGAACATGACGTACACCGGCGCCAGCGTGATCAGGGTGAACACGATCAGGGCCGCGTAGCGGGAGATGTCGCCCCACGGGATGCGGCGCCGCGGGCGATCGTCGACGGCGCGATCGAGGGTGCCGGCCATCAGAAGTCCGCCTTGTCTTTGAGGGGATTGCTGAAGAGGAGGAGGACGAGGCTGAACACGATCAGGATCACGCTCAGGAGCAGCGCGATGGTCGAGGCGTAGCCGAGATCGCGCGAGGTGAAGGCGGTCTGGAAGAGCGTCAGCGAGAGCACGCGCGTCGAGCTGCCGGGGCCGCCTCCCGTCATCACGAAGATGACCTCGAGCGCCCGGAAGACGTCGATCACGCGCATCAGCAGGGCGATGAGCAGGATGTTGCGCAGCATGGGCAGCTTGATGTGCCAGGTCATGCGCCACCAGCTGGCGCCGTCGATGTACGCCGCCTCCATCACGTCGCCGGGCAGGCCCTGGAGCCCCGCCAGCACGATCATGAACACGAAGGGCGTCCACTGCCACACGTCGCTGACGATGATCGACACCATCGCCAGGGTGGGGTCGCCCAACCAGGTGTGCGCCTTGAAGCCGAAGTTCTGCAGCACCGGGACGGCCTCGCCGATCTGCAGCAGGTAGAAGTTGACGATGCCGTTGCGGGCGTCGAGCAGGTAGCGCCATATGAGCCCGACCACGACCGGAGCGATCATGAGCGGCATGACGAAGATGGTGCGGAAGAAGGTGGCGCCCCGGACGGCCTTCTCGAGCAGGAGCGCCATACTCACGCCGATGAGCATCTCGAGCGTGACCACCCAGAAGCCGAACACGAAGGTGGTGCGTACCGAGCGCCAGACGACCGGGTCGTTCCACAGGCGCTCGAAGTTGGCGAAGCCGAGGGGCCGCGCCGCGCTCCAGGGCTGCCCGAAGTTCCAGTCGTAGAAGCTGAGCAAGACGGCGTTGTAGAGCGGCACCATGAGTCCCAACGCGAGGATCGCGAGCGCCGGGAGCAGGAACAGATATGGGACGACCTTGTTGGTGCGCATCGATAGGTTCTCTCGTATCGCCCGCCCGTGAGGGCGCGCCAGGATGGGCGTCGGGGGTGGGTGGGGGCGCGTGGTGCGGTGCGCCCCCACCTGGTTGCGGTCGTGCGTTCGGCCTAGCCCCGTCGGGCCGGCCTACCCGAGGCTCACCAGCTGTAGTAGCCGGAGCGGTCGAGCAGTTCGTAGATGCGCTGGGCGGCGCTGTCGAGCGCGTCCTCGATCGACTTCTGGCCGGTGAGGGCGGCGGAGATCTCGTCGCCCAGGATGGGGGCGTTGATGGCACCCCACTCGGGGATCAGCGGGCGCCAGTCGGCGGTCGCGCAGGGCAGCTGCTCGACGACCGTCTCGTACCAGGGGAACATCGCCTGGAGCTCGGGGTCGGCGTGCGTCGAGGTGCGGGTGGGGTTCGCGCCGGCCTTGGCCAGCTCGAGGTCGATGCGCTTGCTGGTGAACCACTGGACGAACAGCCACGCGGCGCCCTGGTTCTGCGAGTTGCGCGGGATGCCCATCGCGAAGCCGCCGGTCTCGGCGCCGCACTGCTCTTGCTCCGGGTGCAGGGCGTAGCCGACGTTGCCGACGACGCGCGAGCGCGACGGGTCGGCCGCCTGCGCGGCGAGGATGCTGCGGTCGAGGTACATGGCGGAGTCGCCCTGGAGGAAGGCTGCGTCTTGCTCACCGGCGCCCGCGGCGGCCATGCCGGGAGGCGAGTTCTCGAGGATCGACTGCAGCGCGTAGGTGGCCGCGATGGCCTCGGGCGAGGTCACGGCGGGCGTGAAGTCGTCGTTCAGGACGGTCCCGCCGAAGGGCGAGAGGTGCAGCAGCCAGGCGTGCACCACCTGGTGGCCGGCCGAGCCGCGGGTGGTCATGCCGTAGACGTCCGGCACGTTCTCGGTGATGAACTCGGCGGTCTCGAGCATCTCGTCGTAGGTGGTGGGGACCTCGAGGCCGTACTCCTCGAAGATGTCGGTGCGGTACATCAGGATGCTGGTCTCGGGGCTGAAGGGGATGCCGAACAGCGAGGCGCCGGGTCCGTCGAGGTAGCCCTTGACGCCGCCGACCTTGCAGCAGGTGGTGAGGAAGGCCGGCACGATGTCGTCGATGTCGTAGTCCGGCGAGGTGACCCGGGGGTCGATGAGGAACGGTGCCAGCGGCATGAGCCAGTTGTTGGCGACGTACTCGCTCTTCCAGAAGACGACCCAGGTGACCACGTCGAGGTCGCCGCGCCCGGGCTTGCTGATCTCGACGATCTGTCGGTCGCGCATGTTGAGGTACTCGACGACGTCGAGCTCGACCTCGATGCCGGTCTCGGCGGTGAACTGATCGACGAACTGGGCGGCCACCTCGAAGTGGTACTGCGCGGGCCAGCTGACCACGATGGTCGTGCCGGCGAACTGTCGCCACGGGTCGGCCTGGCCGAAGGCGATGCCCGCCAGGAGCGCGAGCGTGAGCGAGAAGGCGGTGAAGCGTCTGAGCATGATGTGGTCCCTCCTAGGACTGGTGGTGTCGGCCCGCGAGCGGGTCCGTGGTCGGGGCGGTGAGGGCGTCGGCGCGGTGGCTCGCCGGCGCGGTGGGGGTGAGGGCGACGGCGCCGTACGCGCCGTGTCGCGCTCGGGCGCTCACAGGAGCGCCTTGAACGGCAGGTCGGGCTCGCTGACGAAGGCGTCTTCGAAGCCGCGGCGGTGGGCGTAGACGAGGCGGTCGCGGTCGTCGGGCCAGGTGAAGCGGCCGCCGACCTGCCAGATGAAGGG
>REEJ01000181.1 GCA_007695125.1 Trueperaceae bacterium
GGGGGGTGTCGAACCACCCCTTGGCGTACTGGTTGACGAAGAAGCTCGTGACGAGCAGCACGCCGAGCCGCTGGCCGGCGCGGGTGTCGATGGCCAGGTACGTCGCGATCACCATCGCGATGTACGCCTCCTCGGAACCGAGGTCCGTGACCAGCGTCATCGCTGTATCGAGCCACGGTGTGGCGAGCGTCTGGATGGCGTACACGACGTCCATGCGGGGTGCCTCCGGCGGGATGATACCGTGACCCCACGAGGCCGGCTCGGCGCCGTCCAGTGGCCTCGACCCACCATGGCCCTGCCACCCATCGACGACACCATCGCCGCGATCGCGACCGCGCACGGCACCGCCGCGATCGGGGTCGTGCGTGTCTCGGGGCCGTCGGCCATCGCCATCGGGACGGCGCTCTTCCGCCCCTCCGGCGGTGCGGACGTGGCGACGCTCGCCGGCGGGCGCTTCTGCGTCGGCTGGGTGGTGGACGACGAGCCACTCGACCAGGGGGTGCTGCTCGTGTTCCGCGCTCCGGCCTCGGCGACCGGCCAGGACGTCGTCGAGTTCCAGGTGCACGGTGGCCCCGCGGTGCTCGGCGCCGTTCTGGACGCGGCGCTGCGGCGCGGGGCGCGACCAGCGGGACCGGGCGAGTTCACGCTCCGGGGGTTCCTCGCAGGCAAGCTCGACCTGGCGCAAGCGGAGAGCGTGCAAGCGCTCGTCCAGGCGCGCAGCGAGGCCGCCCGGCGCCACGCCGGTGCGGGGCTGGCGGGGGCCCTGTCGAAACGCATCCGATCCGTGCAGGACCACCTCACCAGCGCGTACGCCGCGGTCCTGGCGGTGCTCGACTACCCCGAAGAGGGCGTCGAGGACGAAGACCTGGAGCCGGCGCTCGGGGCTGCGCTCGACGAACTCGACGCCCTGCTCGCGACGGCCCGTGCCGGCAAGGCGGCCCAACGCGGCGCCACGATGGCGTTGGTGGGTCGGCCCAACGCCGGCAAGTCGAGTCTGCTGAACGCGCTGCTCGGTTACGAGCGGGCGCTGGTGAGCGACGTGCCGGGCACGACGCGTGACTACCTCGAGGTGCCGCTCGAACTGGGTCGCGCCTCGGTGACGGCCATCGATACCGCCGGACTGCGCGCCACGAACGACGCGATCGAGGGTGCCGGGGTCGCACTCGCGCGCAACCTCGCCGCCTCTGCCGACGTGGTCGTCGCGGTGATCGACGGCAGCGTCGCGCTGATCGACGACGATCGCGCTCTGGTCGACGAGCTGGGTGGTGCACGCACCTTGTGGGTGGCCGCCAAGGCGGACGCAGGTTGCGCGTGGGACGCGGACGACCTAGGCGTGGAGCGCATCCACCGTGTGTCGACGATCGACGGCCGCGGCCTCGCCGAGCTGCGTGCCGCGCTCGAGGCCGCGGTCGTCGGCGATGCCGCCGCGTCCGAGGCCTGGCTGCTGGGTGAGCGGCACGAGGCCGTCGTGCGCGAGGCGCGCGAGGCGGTGCAGCGAGCGCGCACCGCGCCCGACGACCTCCGCGGGCTCGACCTCGAGACGGCGCTGCGCGCCCTCGCGCAGGTGACGGGGCGCGGCGACGTCGCCGAACAGACCCTCAGCGAGGTGTTCGCGCGCTTCTGCGTCGGAAAGTGACGGTCGAGCCCAGCCGCCGCGCCCGGGTCAACCTCCGGCGGTCGCCAGGCGTTCGCCGTAGCGATCGGCGGCCGCATCGGCCACCGCCGCCGGGAAGGCGTCGGTGACGCGAGCCAACACCGTGCTGGCGGTGTACGCGATCATCTTCGTCAGCGCCTGGCCGCCCCAACGCTCCGGTTCGGGCAGCGCGACGTGGACGCGGATGTCGAACGCGTAGGCGAGATGCGACCCCTGCGCCGCTGGTGTGACCTCGACGCTCCCGGAGACTTGGGCCCAGCCGGGCCCCGGTGCGTCGATGGGCAGACCTTCCAAGCTCGCCCCCGCCGGTGTCAGATGCAACCGGGACCGGAAGGGCAGGTCGCGCTGGCCGAAGAGCGCGGCGTTGACGGGCAGCGTCGCCGTCACCATGCCGACCCCACCACCCTGCGCCGGACCGACCGCCAGGTCGCGCAGGAAGCGCGCCCGCGACAGGCTGGCACGCACGTCGCGGACGAAGGCCAGCGCCTCCTCACGATCGAGCGCGACGTCGAGCTCGAAACGCACCGAGTGGTCGAAGGTCATGCGCGGCCTCCGAGGCGCGGACCGACCCACTCGACCTGCACGTCACCCTCGTGGATGGCGGCCTCGACCTCTTGATCCGTTGCTGCACGCAGGCGCGGGAGGTCGGCGAACAGCGGCGCAGAACTCGCGAGACCGACGCGAACCGTGACGGGACCGTCTTCGAAGGCGCGACCGATGCGCCACAGCAACGCCCCGGCGAGGCTCTCGGCCTGCGCCTCGGCCAGGATCGCGGTCGCGTCGTCCCGCGCCGTCGTCGTGGCGTCGTCCCGGTCCCGGTCCCTGTCCACGGGTACGGAAGGATCGTCCTCCGGCGCCATCGTCGGCTCGGCCGGCTGCTCGTCGGGCCGCTCCTGCTCGCTCTCCATGAGCAGCAGCGTACCGCACCACCACGAGGCCGCGCCCCGGCGGTCGACACGTGCTAGCTTGACGCGGTGCGCGGAGGACCTCGATGGTGGACGCTCGTGCTGCGCGGCCTTGCGATGGGCACGGCCGACGTGATGCCGGGTGTGTCAGGCGGCACGATGGCCCTGGTCCTCGGCATCTACGAGCGCCTGGTCGCAGCCCTGCGGGCGGCCACGTCGTTGACGCCGTGGCGGTTGTTGGCTCGGGGGCGTGTGCGCGGCGCTTGGCGTGCCGCCCACGCCCCGTTCCTCGCGCCGCTGGTGGCAGGGATCGCCGTTGCGGTGTTGATCCTGTCACGGGTCATCGAGCGGGCGCTCGAGCTCTACGCCGTGCCGTTGTACGCCGTGTTCGTCGGACTCATCCTCGCGGCCGCCGTCTTGGTGGGCAGGCGCGTCGTGCGCTGGCACGCCGCCCCGATCACGGTCATGGTGGTGGCGGCCGGCGCCGTCACGCTGCTGTTGAGCGGGGCGCCACAGGCACCATCCGACTCGCCCTGGGCGGTCTTCTTCGCGGGCGCGATCGGCATCACGGCCCTCGTCCTGCCGGGCATCTCGGGCGCGTTCATCCTGGTGCTGCTCGGCCAGTACGGGCGCGTGATCTCCGCCATCGCCTCGCTCGACGTGGTCACGCTCGTGCCCTTCGCACTCGGAGCGCTCGTCGGCCTCGCGACCGTGGCCCGGCTGCTCCACGTGTTGCTGCGTCGGGCCCTCGACGTGACGATGGCGGCGCTGCTGGGCGTGATGCTCGCCAGCCTGCAGCGGGTGTGGCCATGGACGGCCGGTGACGCGTACACGTCACGGCTCGTGGCGCCCAGCAGCGCGTGGGGGCTCGAGGGTTGGGTACTGGCGCTGATCGTCGCCCTGCTGGCGTTCTTCGCCGTGCTCGCCATGGACCGGGCATCGGGCGCACGCCTGGTCACGCGCGACGTCTCATCCACGTCATGAGCGTCTTCGCTGCGCTTCATGCTGGCGTGCTCTCATCGAAGGGATGGCACGCGGCAACCCGGCCGTGATCGCCACCCTATTCGGGAGGACTCATGACCAACATCCGCTCGGTCCACCGAGCCTCACCACGTTCGCCCTTCCTCCTGTCGGCGCTGCTCGCAGCTGCCGCACTCCTCACCTGGTCGTCGCTGGCCCAGGCCGAAGGTGTGGCGGGTCTCGACGAACCCGGCGCGCTGCTCGCCGACGAGCGCAACACCATCGACATCGTCGAACGCTACGGTCCCAGCGTCGTCGCGGTGAACGTCACCGTCCGCGGCGAACCGGTCGATCCATTCGCTCCGTTCCGCGACAGCCTGCCCCCGCAGTTCCGCGACTTCTTCCGACTGCCCGAAGCCCCGCAGACGCCGCAACTGCGCCAAGGCACTGGCTCGGGCTTCGTGGTCGATGGCGCCGGCCGCATCGTCACCAACTTCCACGTCGTGAACGCCGCGCTCGAACCCGGCGGGGTCGAACTGCGCGACGGCGCCTCGATCGACGTCGTCTTCCCGTCGCGCGACGAGCCGCTCGCCGCGCGCGTGATCGGCGCCAACCCCGACTACGACCTGGCCCTCCTCGAAGTCCGCGATGCGGACGAGCTGCCTGACGTCCCCGCGATCGAGTTCGCACACGGCGGCGTCCGCGTCGGCCAGAAGGTCGTCGCGATCGGCAACCCCTTCGGCTTGCAGTCGACCGTGACGACGGGGATCGTCTCGGCCATCGGTCGCCAGTTCGAGTCGATCGGACGCATCGAGATCGAGATGATCCAGACCGACGCAGCCATCAACCCGGGCAACTCCGGTGGGCCGCTCCTCGACTCCAGCGGCCGCCTCATCGGCATCAACACGGCGATCGTCCCCGGTGTCGGCCCAGGCGGTCAACGCGGCAGCCTCGGCATCGGCTTCGCCGTCCCGGCCATGCTGCTCGAGGAGAGCCTGCCGCTGCTCGAGGCGGGTGGGCTGAGCGGCATCGCCGCCGCCGCGCAGGACCCGGACCGGCCCCGGCTCGGCGTCACCATCACCACGGTCGAGGCGTTCCCGGCCAGCGTGCGCGAGGCGCTGGCGCTGCCGGAACAGGGCCTGGTGGTCACCCAGGTCGACCCGGCAGGAGCCGCTGCCGAAGCCGGCGTCAGCGGTCCCACCTTCGTCGCCACGGTCGACGGCCGCGAGTACCCCGCGGGCGGAGACGTCGTGCTGAGCGCAGACGGTCAGCCCACCGAACGCGCCGAGGACCTGCAACGCATCGTGTTCGAGAAGGGGGCCGGCGACGTCGTGCGCCTCGAACTGTGGCGCAACGGCGTGACCCGCGAAGTCGACGTCGAGCTGCGGGCACCGACGGTCGACGACTGACCTTCGCAGCAGCGCTCCATGCGCAGCGCGCAGGGCCGGGCGAGAACGTCCGGCCCCGCGCGTTGCTAGACTCGCCGCGGTGCCCACTCCCGACCCCGACTTCCACGCGGTCCACCCCGGCGACGGGCTCGAGCCGTGCACGGAGGGCGGCGCGCCCGGTCTCCGGGTCCGTCTCGCCACCTTCGGCGCCGTTCCGGAGGCCGTGCACGTGCGCAGCGAACCCGATCACGAGGAGCGCCTCGACGCACTCCAGGTCGTGCAGAGGCGCGGCGCCCGGGTGCAGTGGGAGGGCTGGCTACCGCTCGCTCCGCATCACCCCATGACGCGCTACGCCTTCGTGTGCCGACTGGCCGGTGCACAGCGTTGGCTGTCGCAGGCGGGGCTGCATGCGTACCCGCCGCCGATCGACCTGCACTTCCGGCACGTGGACGGCTACCAGGCGCCGCGCTGGGTCTGGGACCAGGTGATGTACCAGGTCTTCCCCGACCGCTTCCGTGACGGCGATCCCAGCAACAACGTCCGCGACGGCGAGTACCTCTACGCCGGCCGGCCCGTCGTCGCACGCGCGTGGGACGACCTGCCGGACGCCAGCCAAGGCGCGCGCGAGTTCTTCGGTGGCGACCTGGAAGGCGTGCGCGAGGCGCTCCCGTATCTCCTCGACCTGGGCGTGTCCACCCTGTACCTGAACCCGGTCTTCGCGTCGCCGAGCAGCCACAAGTACGACACCGTCGACTACACGCGCGTCGATCCGCATCTCGGCGGCGACGAGGCGTTGCTGCGGCTCTTGGACGCCGCCCGTGCCAGCGGTGTCCGGGTCGTGCTCGATGCGGTGGTCAACCACACGTCCGAGCGGCACCCCTGGTTCGACCGGGACGTCGAGCACGGCTCGGGTGCATACGGCGATCCCGAGTCGCCCGAGCGTGAGCGCTACGTGTTCGATGATCAGAGCGACTCGGACAGCTACCGTGGCTGGCTCGGCACGCGCACGCTGCCGGTGCTGGACTTCGCGTCGAGCGCCGTGCAGCGCGACGTCTACGCAGGCGACGACGCCGTGCTGCGCCGTTGGCTGCGGCCACCGTGGTCGATCGACGGGTGGCGCCTCGACGTGATCCACATGCTCGGCGAGGGCCCCGGCGCGGAGCGCAACCGTCGCCACGTGCGGGCGATCCGTCGAGCGATACGCGAGGAACGCCCCGACGCCTACGTCCTCGGCGAGCACTTCTTCGAGGCGACCGCCTGGCTCCAGGGCGACCAAGAGGACGGTGCGATGAACTACTACGGCTTCCAGCGCCCCATGCTCGCGTTCTGGGCCGGCCGCGACCAACGCGGCGCCGCGTTGCCGCTCGACGCTGCCGGTCTCGAGGCCTGGCTCGTGGACGCCCGCGCCCGTATCCCCTTCGCGTTGGCCCTGTCGCAGCTCAACCTGCTCGGCTCGCACGACGTGCCGCGCTTCCGGACGCGGGTCGGCGGCGATACCGCGGCCGTCGCCGCGGCGATGCACGCTCTGTTCGGCTACCTCGGGGTGCCCTGCGTGTACTACGGCGACGAGATCGGCCTCGAGGGGGGCGGCGATCCCGACTGCAGGCGGCCCTTCCCGTGGGACCCGGAGCGTTGGGACCACGTGCTGCGCGCGACCGTACAGCGCCTTGCGCGGCTCCGACGCCGTGCGCCGCCATTGGCGCGCGGCGACGTCCGCACCCTGCTCGCCGAGGGCGACGTCCACGCGTTCGCGCGCGTCCTCGAGGGGGGCGCCGTGCTCACCGTCCAGCATCGCGGCGCGGCCCCGCTCGACGTCGAGCTGCCCACCTGGGTGACGGGCATCGACGGGCCTTGGACCGACGCCCTCAGCGGCGACGTCCTGCCTGCCGGCGACGTCCTGCGCTGCACCCTGGCGCCGCGCAGTGGACGCACCCTCGTGAGCGACGCGCGCTGGCTGACGGACGACGGGATCGGCACGTGAGCGCCCGGTTCACGCCGCACGACGAGCGGGCTGCGCCGGTCGTCGGCATGGTGCTCTCCGGGGGTGGCGCCCGGGGCTTCGCCCACATCGGCACCCTGCGGGCTTTGGAGCGCCACGGGCTCGAGGTCCAGGTGTGGGCGGGGACCTCGATCGGTGCGGTCATCGGAGCCCTCGCCGCAGCCGGCTACCGGGCGGACGACCTCCTCGCGCTGGCGCGCTCGGTCTCGTGGCGCGACGTGTTCGACCTCTCCCTGCGCGCGGGCATGATCAAGGGCGACAAGCTCCACGCGCTGCTCGCCGAGCACTTGCCCACACGCTTCGAGGACCTCGATGCGCGCCTCGCGGTGACGTGCACCGACATCGAGTCGGGCGAGGAGATCGTGCTCACCAGCGGCGACCTCATCAAGGCCGTACGGGCCTCGGCCTGCTTCCCAGGCGCGTTCGAGCCGGTGCAGTACCTCGGTCGCACGCTCGCCGACGGTGGGATCTGCAACAACCTGCCGGTCGACGCGCTCGCGACGCTCAACGCCGACGTCACCATCGCCAGCGACGTCACGCCGCCGCGCCGCGCGGCCTACCATGCCCCCACCGACGACCCGCGCTCGTGGTGGGAACGAGTGGTCGCGACCGTCACGCTGGAGCAACGCACGCCGATGGCAGCGGTGTCGCTGCGGGCGACCGACATCATGATGCGGTTGCTGACCGACGCACAGTACGTGCACCATCCCGCCGATCTACGCATCGTGCATGCGCTGCCGACCGTGCGCGTCGAGTCGTTCTGGGACCTCGAGGCCGTCGTCGAGGCCGGTGAGGCGGAGGCCGAGCGCGTGTTGAGCGCGAATCAGGACTGGCTGCAGCGCATCGTCCAGCGCGAGCCGACCGCCGATGGGGCGGTACACTGACGCCCATGCCCGACCCCAGCCCGCGCCGCGCACGGCGCCCACGCACCGAAGGGCCCCCCGACACGCGGCGCTCGCGCTTCTGGCGCGAGGTCCGCGGTTACGCCGAAGCGCTCGTCATCGCGTACCTGGTGGTGACGTTCGTGTTCAACACGGTCGGTGTCGTCGGCTCGTCGATGCGCCCCAACCTCGACGGCGGGGTCGGTTCCAGCAACGTGCTGCAATCGCTCCTGACCGGCGACAGAGTGTTCATCCCGAAGTACGAGACCTGGCTGAGGCGCATCGGCATCATGGGGCCGTACCAACGAGGCGACATCGTGGTGGTGCGTGACCCGCCCAACTCGCCATCGGCGATCGAGACTGGTTCGCGACCGTTCTTCATCAAGCGTGTGGTGGCCATCCCTGGCGACAGTCTGCGCATCCAGGGCGGCCAGGTGATCGTCAACGGCCATGCGGTCGACCAGGGCTTCATCACCGCCACGGGTGAGATCGCGCCCGATCCGCAGGACTTCCCGATGATCGTTCAGCGGGGCGGCCGCGTCGAGGGCGTGGTGGTGCGCTTCGGATCGACGCCGCGAGGCACGGCCTTCCCCGATCTTCCCTTGGCCGGCAACGCCTCGCTCCCGAGCGTGCCCATCACCGATCCGCGCGTGCAGCTCTACTACGGTGCGACGCTCGACGCCCTCGCGCCGCTCCCGGCCGACGCGCCCGAGGGCGAACCGTTCGTGCACGACATCATCCTGCCCGCTGGCCACTACTGGATCATGGGCGACAACCGCCAGCGCGCTCGGGGCGGCAGCGAGGACTCGCGCGTCTTCGGCCCGGTTCGGAGCATCACCATCGCCGGCAAGGCGACCGCCGTCATCTGGCCCCCGCAGCGCGATGGCGAGT
Organism: Trueperaceae bacterium; assembly: GCA_007695125.1. Classification (GTDB taxonomy): domain Bacteria; phylum Deinococcota; class Deinococci; order Deinococcales; family Trueperaceae; genus CSSed10-48. The sequence continues at coordinate 8,679 of REEJ01000181.1, forward strand.
GGAACTGGCGGCGGCTGAGCCCGCCGGCAGCGTTCGACGACGTCCCCGATCCCCGTGCCGAGTGAGGGCGCCCCACCGGACGAGCGAGCCGAGCCGTCCGAGCGTGCGCGCGAGACACGTGCACCCGAACGCGACCAGCCGGGCACCCTGCGGCGTTGGGGCGAGGCGCTCGTCGTCGCGTTCCTCATCGTCACGTTCGTCGTCACGACCGTCGGCATCGAGGGCCGCTCGATGGAACCGAGCCTGCGTGACGGGGAGCGAGCGCTCGTGCCGCGCTACGAGACGTGGGCGGTGCGCCTGGGCGCGCACGTGTGGCGCAGCGGCGACGTCGTCTACTTCCGCGCACCGGGCGACACGCCGCGGAACCTGCTCGAGCGCGTGCTCGGTGGTCCGTTCGTGATCAAGCGGATCGTCGCCGTCGGTGGTCAGACCGTCGCGCTCGAGCACGGTCGCCTGCTCGTCGACGGCGAGCCGAGCGACCACGTGGTCGGCGACGCGCCCTTCGGAAGCTTCACCATGGCAGCGACGCCGGTGCCTGCCGACCACCTGTACGTCCTCGGCGACAACCGCACACCCTTGGCCTCACGCGACTCGCGTGCGTTCGGCGCCGTGCCCACCGACGACGTGGCAGGCCGTGCGGCGTGGGTGATCTGGCCCCCGTTGCGTCCGACACCGGACGGTGGCTGGGCCTTGAACGTCCGGCGCGTACCGCGGCTGCGCAGGGCCCGCCGTCGCGTCCCAGTGGGGCGCCGCTGCCCGTCAGCGACCGCGCTCGCTGCTGCCGTCTAGGCCGAGCGCTGCGGCTCGACCCTGCATCGCCGCGAGCACGAACGCCACGTGTTCCCACAGGTCCACGCCGAGTTCCTCGGCGCCGCGGCGCACATCGTCGCGGGCGACGCCTCGCGCGAACGCCTTGTCCTTGAACTTCTTCTTCAGGCTCCTCACCTCGAGCGCGGCGATGTCCTTGTCGGGCCGCACCAGGACCGCAGCGGTGACGAGCCCGGTGATCTCGTCGCAGGCGTAGAGCACCTTCGCGAGTTGGGTCTCACGCGGGACGCCGGTGTGGTCCGCGTGCCCCAAGATCGCCTCACACATGGCCTCGGGCGCCCCGAGCGAGCGGAGGTGGGCCACGCCGACGAAGGGGTGACCAGCGGGTCCGAGATCCGGATGGCGCTCGTAGTCGAAGTCGTGCAGGAGCGCGGTCGCCGACCACAAGCCGACGTCCTCAGCGTCGCGCTCGGCGTAGGCGGCGACGGCCGCCTCGACGGCGAGCATGTGCGTCCGCAGGCTCGGGCTCTGGGTCCACTCCGTCATCAGTGCGTAGGCGGTGTCACGGTCGATGGTCATGCCGGAGCCTACCAACCGCCGAAGCCCGCTCCGCCTGTCGCGCCGCGGGCCGCGGCTGCGCTCGAACGGTCGCCGAGCCACTGCTACACTTCGGCATGACCGCTCCCACGCTCGAGGTCGTCGCCGATGCTGACGCCCTCACGACGGCGCTCGTGTCGCGGATCGTCGCTGCCTGCCATCACGCCGTAGCGACGCACGGTCGTTTCGTCGTCGCCCTCGCGGGCGGTCGCACGCCGCTCGCCGCGTACCGCTCGCTCGCCGAGCGCTCAGACCTGCCCTGGGAACGCGTCGTCGTCACCTGGGGCGACGAGCGCTGGGTGCCCCGCGACGATCCCGACCGCAACGAGCGGGCCGCGCGCGCTGCGCTCCTCGATCACGTGCCGATCCCACCCGATCAGGTGCTGGGCTGGCCCGACGCGGCCGATCCCGCCGCGTGTGCCCGGGCGCACGCGACCGTCCTCGCTGGCAGCCTGGGCGACCCGCCCAGGTTCGACCTGGTGATCTTGGGCCTCGGTGCCGACGCGCACACGGCGAGCCTCTTCCCCGGCACGGGTGCGGTGCAGGCCGGCGGGTTGACGACGGTGGTGCGCCCGGCGGGAGGCGGCGTGAGGCTGAGCTTGACCGCCGCGGCGCTCGGGAACGCCGACGAGGTGCTCGTGGTGGTGTCGGGAGCCGACAAGCGCGAGGCGCTTCAGCGCACGCTGCGGGCCGACGAACCCCCGGACGCGCTCCCGCTGACGGCGCTGCACCCGGCGGGCCGCTTCGTCATCCTGGTCGACGAAGCGGCCGCGGGGGAATCGTCAGGCCCAGCGGATGGCGTGGGCGTCGAACGGTGACGCCAGGCCGCGGTGCGTGGCGATCGCCCGAACGCCATAGTCGAGGCGCCCACTGACGGTCGGCTCGAAACGCGCGCGATAGCGAACGCCGCCGTCGGGTTGCCGATCGACGACCGTCATCGGGACGCGATGGAGGTTGCGCTGCAGCCCATCTCCCTCGGGGCCGTAGACGACCTCGACCAACATGTCGCGCTGCGCCAGCCCATGCGGGTACAGCGTGGCCTCGATCGTGACGGGTTCCCCGACGTGATGCGCCGTCTCTTCGGGCGCCTTGGCGTGGAGCTGCACGGTCGACCAGTGCTCCGCGACCTCGCTGCGCCAGGCCGCCAGATCGGCGGCCAAGCCTTCGTCGGCGGCGAACGCCTCGGAGCGCAGCGCCGCCGGTCGGTAGAAGTGCTCGACGTAGTCACGCACCATGCGTTGGGCGTTGAACCGGGGCGTGACCGTCGCGATGGCGGCGGCCGAGCGCCGCATCCACGCCGTCGGCACGCCGTGCGCGTCGCGGTCGTAGTACGTCGGCACCACGTCCCGCTCGAGCAACGAGTAGAGCGCGTCCGCATCCGCGGCATCGGCGCGTTCCTCGTCGTCGTAGGCGCGCGGGGCACCGATCGCCCAGCCGTTGCGACCGTCGAACCCCTCGGGCCACCAGCCGTCCAAGACGGACAGGTTCAGCACGCCGTTCATCGCCGCCTTCTGCCCCGACGTGCCCGACGCTTCGAGCGGTCGGCGCGGGTTGTTCAACCACACGTCGACGCCGCGTGTCAAGGCCCGCCCGATCGCCATGTCATAGTCCTCGACGAACAGGACCCTGCCGCTGAAACGCTCGTCGCGCGAGAGGCGTTGGATCGTGGCGATCAGCGCCTGCCCCTCTTGGTCGGCGGGGTGCGCCTTGCCGGCGAACACCAGCTGCACCGGACGCTCCGCATCGGCGAGCAGAGCAGCCAGGCGATCGAGGTCGCGGAAGATGAGCGTCGCGCGCTTGTAGGTCGCGAAGCGCCGCGCGAATCCGATCGTCAGGGCCGCTGGGTCGAACAGGGCGTCCGACTCATGCAGCGCGGTCGGTGAGGCCTCCTGGCGGTCGAGTTGCCGCCGCACGCGGCGCCTGAGGAACCGCACGCTCTGGGCCTTCACCGCCTGCCGGGCCTGCCACAACTCACCCGGGTCGACGTCCTCCGCGGCGCGCCACATCTCGGCGTCGCCCAAGCGCTGGGTCCAGTCGTCGGGCAAGACGGTCGCCACCAGGCGCTGGATCTCGGGCGCCATCCAGGACTTGACGTGCACGCCGTTCGTGACGTGTCCGATCGGGACCTCCTCGACCGGGACGTCGGGCCACAGGTCCGACCAGATGCGCCGGCTGGTGTCACCGTGCAGCTCTGCGACGCCGTTGCGGGCGCTCGTGAACCTGAGCGCCAGCGCCGGCATCGAGAAGACCGGACCCCAGCCGTGGTCGGACCGCCCGAGATCGAAGAACTCGTGCGGACGCAGCCCGAGCGCCCCATGGAACGAACCGAACGCCTGGCCCACGAGGTCGAACGGGAAGGCGTCGTTGCCCGCCGCGACCGGCGTGTGGACGGTGAAGACCGTGGACGCTGCGACGATCTCACGGGCCTCGGCGAACGGCATGCCTTGCGCGACCAGTTCGCGGCAGCGCTCGAGCGCCATGAACGCGCTGTGGCCCTCGTTCATGTGCCAGGCGTCGGGGGCCAGCTCGAGTGCACGCAGCATGCGTACGCCACCGACGCCGAGGATGATCTCGTGCGCGATGCGCGTGCGCTGATCACCGCCGTAGAGACGGCGCAGCAGCGCGCGGTCGTCGGGATGGTTGCCCTCGACGTCGACGTCGAGCAGGTACACCGACACACGCCCGACGGCGACGCGCCAGGCTTGGATCGCCACGTCGCGGCCGAAGACGTTGACGTGGACCCGCACGTGCTCACCAGCGGCGTCCGTCACGGCTGCGAGCGGCAGCTCGAGGGGAGAACGCCGTTCGTAGACCGCCTCTTGTCTGCCGTCGGCGGCGACGCGTTGATGGAAGTACCCCTCCGGGTACCACAGTCCGACACCCACCAGCGGCACGCCGAGGTCGGAGGCCGCCTTGGTGTGATCGCCCGCGAGGATGCCGAGGCCACCGGAGTAGAGCGCGACCGCTTCGTGCCAGCCGTACTCGGCGCAGAAGTACGCGTACAGCCGGCCGGCGTCCTGCCCCACCAAGGCCTCGTCGCGCCACGATCCCGCGCCGACGTCGGCATCGAAGCGCGCCATCACGGCGTCCAGGTGCCGGACGAAGTCCTCGTCCGCGGCACAGGCGTCGAGGCGCTCCTGGGCGACGTCGCGCAAGAAGACGACGGGGTTGTGTCCGACGCTCTCCCACAACTCGTTGTCGAGCCGACGGAAGAGGCGCCGCGACTCAGGGTCCCAGGTCCAGAAGAGGTTGTCGACCAGTTCGCGCAGGCGCGCGATCGGGGTCGGAATCGTGGGTGTCACGGTCATACGACCGAGGATGTGCATGTTCGATCCTCCTTGCGTTCAGCTCGAGGATGGTACCACCGGGTAGCCTTGTCGCCATGGACCACACGACCCAATCAGCAGCGCAGCGGCGCGGGCGACGGCCACCGTTGCCGTTCATCGTCGGCTTGATCGTGTTCGCGTGTGCGCTCGCCGGTGCGAGCGCGCAGGCGCAACGCCTGAGCGTGTGGCTCCATGCCGATTCGGACGCCTCGGCGACCGTGACGGCGAGCACGCTGGCCGTCACGTCGTTCCGCGCAGGCAGCGTCGACCTCGACGGCTGGGTCCGGTTCGGCGTACGAGCTGCCGCCCCGTCGACGCTGGCGGGCGCGAGGGCGCCAGAGCGCAGCGCGGGCACCTTCGGCGTCGGGAGCGCCGTGCGCCGCGTCACCACCTTCGGTCAGCTCGGCAACGTCACCGTCGAAGGTGGCGGCTCGCTCGGGCTCGTGGCCGACGCAGCCGTGCCGCTCGCTGGACGGGTGTGGCTCGGTGCTCGCGGAACCGTCGCCACCGTCGCGCTCAGCCTCGCCCTCGAAGCGGGGAACGCGACACCGCGAACCGTGGATCCCGTCCGGCCCGCGCCACCCGATGCCGCGGGCCAGGCGGCGCTGCGAGCCCTCGACGACCAGCGCGACGGAGCCCGCGTGGAGCGTGGCGACTGGGACCTCGGGGCGCGCTTCGGCGTCGTGTACCGCCTGGATCGCACGAACACCCTGAGCGTCGACGTGAGCGGGCGGTCCTTGGCCGGCGCGGCCGCGCTCGCGGGTGCGCTCGACCTCCGCAGCGCAGGGGTCGCCAGCGACGTCGACGCGCGGCTCGGTGTTCGACTCGAACGCCTTGCGGGCGTCGTGAGCGGCGCGGCGGGAGCTGGGCTGGTGCATGCCCCGCGGCGCGGTCCGACGTCGTGGCTGCAGGGCTGGTTGGGTGTCGGGCCGGAAGGCGTCCGGCCAGGCCTCGAGGGGCGCTGGGTGACGCGCGCGGTCCCGGGTGAGTTGGCGGTCCAGGGCTCGTGGCGCCCGTGGCTCGCCGCGAACGCTTGGGCGGCGGCGCTCGAGTACCGTCACGACCTGGCGACGGGCGACGTGCGCTGGAGCGTCGGCATCGACGGCGCTCCAGACGGAGCGACGCGCTGGACGGCGGCCGTGCGCTGGGGGCGTGCCTGGTAGGGCCCGCCACGGAACGGTGCCGCGAACGGTGCTCAGGGCACGAGCGGTGCGATCTCGAGCGTGTCGAGGTCCAGTCGGTACAAGCCGCGTTCCGGTACGGCTCGCAGCACCCGCCGTACGGCACCGTCGCGTATGCGTTCGATCGACACCAGGCCGACCTCCACGGGGGCGTACCCGTGTCGCTGCAGGACGCCGCCCACGACCACGCTGCCCGGCGCATCCAAGGGCCACACCAACATCGTCGGCGACAGCGGCACGAGGACCGCATCGATGCGGTGCACGCGGAAGTTCCGCACCCCCACGCTGAAACTCACGCTCTCGAAGCCCGGCCGTTCCACCCGAACCGCCCGATCGCCCGGCAACGAGGTGAGCGTCACCGGACTCGAGCCGGCGTAAGCACCGTCGAGGTACACGAGGGCGTCGGGAACGCTCGTCACGCGGATGCTGCCACCCGAAACTGCGGTCAGGACGACGTGGACGAAGCGTGTGTCGCGCGAGCGCAGGTCGACGGTGCGCACCTCTGGGAGGTAGCCGTCGAGGCGGACCTCGAGCTCGTAGCGGCCTGGTTGCAGGCTGATCACGTCGAGGACACCGCTGACGCCCACGGGGACGCCATCGATCCGGACCTCGGCTGCCCTCGGTTCCGTGGACACGAACAGCGCCGCGTCGCCACCGGGCAGCTCGGGCGCCGCGTCCACGAAGCGCAGCACCAGCGCGGCCACCTCGGCGGCCACGCGCGGGAGCGTCGCGATGGCGAGCGACTGCGAGAGCACGTCGCTGCTCCTGCCTTGCACGCTGTCGACGATCAGGACGTTGACCGCGAACGGAGCGCCGGGTACGCCTGGTCGCGCCACCACCTCGCCCGACAGCGCGTAGCGTGCCCCCTCGAGTTCGGCGATGAGGCGCACGAACTCGACCTCGAGGCTCCCGGCGATGCCGGGCGTGATGAGTGGCGCCGCTACGACGCTGACGCCTGCATCGTTGAGCTCGCTGCGCAAGGCCTCGCTGAAGCGCTCCCCGAGGTCGCTCGGCACCCCAGCCCGGGCGGGGAAGTCGGGAACCGCCACGCGATCCGCCGCCCACGCCGTTCCGAGCAGGAGCGCCACGAGCACCATCACGGCGCGGCGCAGCATCGGGGCGCCCCGGTCGCACTCGTGGGCACCGAGCGGCGCTCGTGCCGTGGCCATCGCTCCTCGCATCGCCCGTCAGTATAGCCGTGGCGCCGGTCTCGCCACCCGCCGACACGGTGGTACGCTGCCAGCGATGCGGCTCCTGGTCGTCAGCGACGTGCACGCCAACGCACCCGCGTTCGAGGCGGTGGTGCGCGACGCCGAGAGACACGGGTTCGACGAAGCCGTCTTCCTGGGCGACCTCGTCGGATATCACCCGTTCCCGAACGAGTGCGCCGCGCTGCTCGAGCGGCTCGCTCCGGTCGCGACGCTGCTCGGCAACCACGACGCCTTGATGCTCGCGCTCATCGATGGTGACGACGCCTACGAGAGCCTCGAGGAGTCGCTCGTCGCCGACGTGTTGACGCGTCAACTCGACGGGCTCGAACCAGCGACGGTCGCCCTGCTTCGGGCGATGCGGGACGAGGCGTCCGGTACCGGTTGGCAGGCCGCTCACGGTGCGTTCCGCCACCGGTTCGAGTACCTCTCGACCGTCGCCAACGCCCAGGCCAACCTCCCGTACCTGCAGGAGCCCGTCGGTTTGGTCGGCCACACGCACGTCCCCAAGGTCTTCGCTTCCGTCCGAACGAGCGACGGCGAGCTGTGGCGCTCGGTCGCCTTCCGAGCGACGGGCGAGCGCTACCGCGTCCCGCCGGCCGCGCGCGCGTTCTTGAACCCCGGCGCCGTGGGTCAACCGCGTGACGGCATCCCGCTGGCGTCGTACGGCTTGTACGACGGCTCCTTGCGCCGCTTCGAAGTGAGACGGGTACCGTACGACGTCAACCGCGTGCAGAAGGCGTTGAAGGAGGCGGGCTACCCTGCCAGCCTCGCGCTGCGCCTACCGTTGGGTCGATGAGCCTGCCGCGCCCGATCGGTCAGGACGCTGCCCTCGTGGCGCTGCGCCAGCTCGCCGCGGGTGGCGCCCGCACGTTCTTGTTCGCGGGGCCCGACGGGGTCGGTCGGCGTGTCGCCGCGCGCTGGTTCGCGGCCTACTTGAACTGCCGCACGGGGCTCGACGAGCCCTGTGGGGCGTGCGCTCCTTGCCTGACCTGGCGCGACGTCGACGACGGCATGGTGTCGCTGCAGGACTACCGCGAGGTGGCGGCGCCAGCGACGACGCGTGACGGGCGCCCGACCAGGCGTCGGGTCATCGGCATCGATCAGCTCGTCGACCGTCCGGACGGCGACCCGGATCCGCTCGGACCGTGGCTCGCGCGAGCGCCCACGGAGCGCGTGCGCGTCGGGGTCGTCGAGGCCGCAGAGGAACTCGGCGAGGCGGCCGCCAACGCGTTCCTCAAGACGCTCGAGGAGCCCCCGACGAGGGCCGTCATCGTGCTGGTTGCGCCCGGACCCGACGCGCTCCTGCCGACGGTGGCGTCGCGCTGCACCGTCGTTCGGTTCGCACCGGTCACACCCGACGCCGCGACGTGGCGGCGCCATCATCCGCATCCGGCACTCCGTCTGGGACGCCCTGCAAGGCTGCGCGACGACGAGACGACGGACGCCGCTCGGCGCGCCGTCACCGCCTTCACCGCGGCCCTGCCGACCTCCCTGGGTGCGACGTTCGCGGCCCTCCGCGACCTTCAGGACGCCTGGGAGGCGGACGCCGAACTCGTGCCGGGCCTGCTGCGCGAGTCCGCACGCGCTCGCGGCGCGGTCGTGTACGCGGCCTGCGACGCTGCCCTCGAGGCGGTCGAGACGGCCACTGCGCAGTACGTGCACCGGGCGTTGACGCTGAAGCGCTTCGCCTTGACCCTGCGAAGCGTGTGGGGCGACGCAGACCCTCGCTGACGCGGCACGGCAGCTAGCCGCTGCCGTGCGGCACGGCAGCTAGCCGCTGCCGTGCTGGCGCTTCACCTCGTCGGCGGGGAACTCGTGGAACGCACCCTCATCGGTGCGCAGGTCGACGGTGCGGGCGAGCGGGTTGAGCTTCACGACCCGGCCGCACACGCCGCTCTCCTCGTGGCACGCCTTGACGCCCTTCTTCGGCATCCCCTTGAGCAGCTCTCGGTACATGTCGTGCTCGTACTGCAAGCAGCACATCAGGCGCCCGCAGGGACCGGTGATCTTCTCGGGGTTCAGCGGCAGCTGCTGGTCGCGCGCCATCCGGATCGACACGGCACTGAACGACTGGAGCCAGGTCGAGCTGCACGAACCCGTGCCGCAGGCGCCGAGCGTGCCGAGCATGCGCGCCTGGTCGCGCGGTCCGACGTTCACGAACTCGAGGCGCGCCTGCGTGTAGCGCATGAGCTCCTGCGCCAACACGCGCAGCGGCGCTTGCCCCTCGGCCGTGTACGACACGACCAGCACGGACTCGTCGAGCGTGAACTCGCAGGCGACGACCTTGATGTCGGCGCCGGCCTGGCGAGCTCGTGCGCGGAGCAACCAGGTGAGCTCCTCCCCCTTCGTCTGGAGGTGCTCGAAGGCCTGCAAGTCGTCGGCCTCCGCATCCCGCACGTAGTGCCCGCTGGTGCGACCCTCGTCACGCACCTCGGTGCGGACCAAGGCGACCTCCAGGCCGCGACGGGTGGCGACGACGCCCCGCGTGCCGACGATCGGCGGCTGCGGGGGCGCCTCCACGTAGTGGAGCTTCGGGCCGTTGTCGAACGTCACTCCGATAGCGTTTGGCACGCGTTGTCCTCCGGCGGATCGAACCCACGCCGGGGCGCGAGCGCCGCGACGGGGCGGAATGTTTGACGATGCCACGTGCAGGGTCCCAGACGAGCGAGCGCAGCTCTGTGCTCGGGCGCCCCGTACCCCTTGTGGCGTTCGAAGCCGTACTCGGGCCAGCGTACCGCTGCGGCGCGCATGACGTCGTCGCGGTGCGTCTTGGCGAGCAGGCTGGCGGCTGCGACCTGGTACGAGCGTGCGTCGGCGCGCGCCGGGTGCCGGATGCCGCGCGGACCATCCCAGGCGCCCCAGCGCTGGGTCGGGAGCCGCAGGTAATCGGTGACCAGCGCGTCGATCGCTCCAGCGGCGCGGCGACCGAGCTCGGCCACGGCGACCGGCTGACCGGCCAACGCCCGCAGCCCGCGCTCGGCGGCGGCCAGCGTGGCGTTCAACACGCCCACGGCGTCGACCTCGCCCGCGTCCGCCTCCACGATGGCCCAGGCCAGCGCGCGCGCGCGGACTTCGGCGGCGAGCGCCTCGCGCCGCGGCGCTGCGACGGTCTTGGAGTCGACGAACGGATACACGGCGACGGGGAGCAGCACCACGCCCACGACGACGGGGCCAGCCCATGCGCCGCGGCCCGCCTCGTCGACGCCGGCCACCGCGCAGAACCCCTCGCTCCACAACTCGGATTCGAAGCGCCACCCCGGTGTGGGATGGGCGCCAGCTGGGCGCTCAGGCACCCGCGATCATCACGTCGGCATCGGCGAGCGGCGCCGCGACGTCGACGGGGATCGTGAAGTAGAAGGTGCTACCACGACCGACCTTGGACTCGACCCAGATCTTGCCGCCATGCTTCTCGACGGCGAGCTTGCAGAACGTGAGCCCCATGCCCGTGTCGTAGCGGTCGTGGACGGTGTGGCGCGACTGCTCGAAGGCGTTGAAGATGCGCTTCTGGTCGACCTCGGGGATGCCCTCACCGTCGTCGCGCACCGACAGCACGAACGCGTCGTCTTGCTTCCACGCCCGGAAGTCGATGTAGCCGCCGCGCCGCGTGTGCTTGATCGCGTTGGCCATCAGGTTGGCCAAGATGCGACGCAGGAGGCCGGAGTCGGCCACCAGTTGCTCGGCCTCGGGACGCACGAGGAAGCCGAAGTGTCGGTCGCGCGGCCCGCCGGAGACGTCGCCGAGGGACTCCTTGGCGAGGTCGGTGAGGCTCGCGACGCTCGTTGGAGCGTAGGGCATGTGCCCGTCCTTCATCCGCCGCACGTCGAGGATGTTGGCTGCGAGATTGAGCAGGTGCTGCGACTCGCTCCGCGCCAGCGACAGCAACTCGTCGAGTCCCGCGTCCTCGCGGCCGCTGCCCTTCAGCATCTCCATGCTGTGGTCCAGCAGACCCATCACGCTCGAGATCGGGCTCTTGAGGTCGTGCACGAGCATGTGGATCAGATCGTCCTTGACGCGCTCGGACTCCTTGTAGGCCTGCTCGAACCGACGCGACTGCTCCAACGCGGCCCGCAGGCCACGCTCCGACTGGCGTCGGCCCAGGAGCCGCTGCAGGTACGAGCGCACCACGCTCGGCGACGTCGGCAGCGTGACGTACACGTCGACCCCGGACTCGACGATGCCCGCTTGCGCCTCGGCGCTGTCGGGACCCAGATAGACGAACGGCACGTCGGCGAGGGACGGTCGACGGCGCAGCAACCCGATCAGGTCGAGCTGCGGCACCTTGGCGACGAGCGCATGCTCGAGCACGACCGCCTCGGGAACGGCGACGCGCGTGTGGTAGAGCAACTTCTCGACGTCCGTGAAGACCTCGACCGCGAGGTCGAGACCCGTGACGACCGACGACATCCCTGCCCCTCGGTCCTCGGTCGCCATCGCGATCAACACATACGGCGCTCGCGTCTCCGGCACCTGGCCATCATATCAGTCGGCTCGCGCGCGGTAGCCTCGGGGTATGGAAGTCCTGTCGCAGCTCTTCGCGGCGCCCTGGGTGCTCCTCGCCCTGCTGGCCTTGCCGCTGCTCCCGCTCGGCCAGCGCAGGGTGTGGCGTGGCCTCACGCTCGCGCTGCTGGTGATCGCGTTGGCGCAGCCGCAACTGCCTCGTGACCAGGACCGCACCGTCTTGGTCGTCGACGTCTCGGACAGCGTCCGCGCCGGAGCGCTCGAGGCGACGCGCGAGTTCGCGCTCGAGACCTGGGGCGACGAGACCACCACCCTCTACTTCGCTGCCGACACGGTACGCGTGCCGGGTCCCACGGCGGACGTCCCGAGCGTCTTGAACCGTGGCGCGACGGACATCGCGCGGGCACTGCAGGTCGCCAGCGCCGACGCACCGGCGCGCATCGTGCTGGTCAGCGACGGAGTTGCGTCGCGCGGCGACGTGAGCGCAGCCCTCCCCACCGTGCCGGTCGACGTGCTCCACGTCGATCCGGCGCCGAACGCGCGTCTGAGCACCCTGCTGGTGCCCGACCGGGCGCCGCCGGGGGCGACGCTCGAGGCCGTCGCCGTGGTCGAACTCGACCGCGCTGCAGAGCTCACGCTCCGCCCGAGCGTCGACGGCGCCGCATTGCCCGGAACGACGCACGCGCTGCAGCCTGGCCGGCATGCGCTGCCTTTCGAGGTCGTGGCTGGCGCCGCCGGGGTGCTGCGTGTCGAAGCGACCATCGAGGTCGATTTCGACCAGCCGACCGCCGACGACCGCCAAGCGGCGGAGGTGGTCGTGAGCCAGGACGCCCCGGTGCTCGTGATCGGTGACGCGGCGACCGCCGCCCTGCTCCGTGCGCAGGGCATCGACGTGGTCGAGGGGGGGCCCGAGATCGTACAGACGCCCCTCGATTACGGTGCCATCGTCGTTCGCGGCGGTGTGGACGACTTCTCGAGCGGTCAGCTCGAGCTGCTCGCTCGCTACGTCGAGCAAGGCGGCGGCCTCCTCAAGACAGGTGGCCCCGACGGTTTCGGACTCGGTGGTTGGTACCGCACGCCGCTCGATGCCGTCCTGCCCGTGGCGTCGGACGTCCGCACCGACGTGACCCTGCCACAGGTGGCGATGGTGATCGTCCTCGACATCTCGATGTCGATGGTGGCCGGGAACCCGAGCCGCCTGGAGATCGCCAAGCGCGGCGCCCTCGACGTCGTCGACCTGGCGTACCAAGACGACCTCGTCGGACTCATCGTGTTCAGCGACCCGGCCCTGACACGCTGGGCGTTCGAGCTCCGCCCCGCCACCGATCGCGGGAAGCTCGAGATGCGCGACGCGATCCTGTCCATCGAAGCGCAGGGCGGCACGATCCTGTTGCCCGGCTACCGCATGGCGCTCGAAGCGCTGCGCGACGTGGACGCGGCGATCAAGCACGTGATCGTGCTGTCCGACGGCTTCCTGTTCGACGGCACCGGCCCCTTCGGCGGCGGCACGCCGCCCGACTGGTTCGAGGTCGGTCGAGAGGGTCGGCGCGACGGCATCACCACGTCGACGATCGCGATCGGAGAGGCCGATCCGGAGCAGCTCAGCGCCATCGCCCGCGGTGGCGGCGGGCGCTTCTACGAGGCCGCCGATCCGGGCACGCTGCCGCGGATCTTCACGAACGAAGCGCTCACCGCAACGCGCGACCTCCTGCGTGCCGAGCCGACCGTCCCGACGGCCCGCCGACACCCGCTCTTCCCCGTCGACGGCGCCTTGCCGAGCGTGGACGCGTACGTGTCGACCACGTTGCGCCCCGAGGCGGAGGCGCTGATGGTCGGCGTCGACGCCGAGCCCGTGCTCGCCGTGGGCCGTCACGGGCTCGGCCGCAGCGCCGCCCTGACGACCGACTTGAACGCCTGGGCCGGTGCGCTCGGGCGGTGGACCGACCTCCCCGGCGTCCTCGGCGGGGTGGTGCGCTGGCTGCAGGCGCGCCCCGACCAGTACACGGTCACGACCAACCGCAGCGGTGCACGTCTCGAGGTGGTCGTCGACGCCGTACGCGACGGTGCCTACGTGAACGACGCGCGGCTCACGGCGCGCTTCCAAGGTCAGCAGGTCGCCCTCCAGCAGGTCGCGCCTGGGCGCTACGCCGCGCACCTCGACGTGAGCGGCAGCGGTGGCACGATGGTGATCGCCGACGCCCAAGACGTCGTGGCGCGGCGCCAGGTGGCGACGCCCGACCCGGAGTTCGCGCCGATCGACGGCAGCGCCGTGTTGGCGGACCTCGCTGCGCGGACGGGTGGCACCGTCATCGGCGACCCTGCCGCCTACCGACCGCCGGCCACGCAACAGTGGTCGCCCGTCTGGGTGTGGCCAGCCGTAGCCGCGCTCGCGCTCTTCCTGGTCGAACTCCTGTGGCGCCGCCTCGGTCGCGAGGGGGCCGTCACGACGCGCCGCGACCCGGTCTTCAGCCGTCTCCGGTTGCGTCGAGCGGAGCGTCCACCGCCACTTTCGTGATCTCGCGGACCAGCGTCGTCGCGTAGCTCCCCTTGGGCAGCGTGAACGCGAGGGTCAACGCGGCGATCTCCGGCTCGTCCTCGACCGTCGCGTCGAGGTCGACGAGACGTGTGATGCGCCGGTCGCCGCGGCGGGCCCGAAACTGCTCCCAACGCAACCCCAGCCGACGCAGCTGCTCGGCCTCGTCGGCGCCCGCCGCCTGGCCCGATGGCCGGACCTTGCTGCCGTACAGCGGCAGCGTAGCCGAGATGGCGAGGGCGAGCGCCCGCGGGGCCTCGGCGGCCGCGTCGAGCACCTCGAACGTCCCACCGGTGTCGTGCTTGCGAGCCCAGTCGCCCGCGACGACGGTCGCGAAGCGGCCGTCGCGCACGCGCTCCGCGAGCAGCGCGTTGAAGATCTGCGACTGCAAGGCCGCCACGAAGAAGCGCCGCAGCCTGGGCCCACCGGGCATGACCTGGCCGTGCACCTCGCGGTACCCGTCCACGGCGTTGCGACCGAAGCGGCCGAAGCGTTGCGGCCCGACGTAGTTCGGTGCGCCGCGCGCAGCGAGGGCAGCCAGGATCGACCGGGCACGTTCCCCAGCGCCAGCGCTGACACCGCGGACGCGGATGCGGAAACGGTTCCCACGCAGGTGCCCGATGCCGAGCTTGTTGCGGTGACGGCTGACCTCGAGGACCCGCACGCCAGGCGTCGCCTCGAGCGCGGCGACCGCGTCGGCGTGGGCGTTCGGGATGCTCAACCACTGCTCGGTCCGGGCCAGCTTGTCCTTCAGACCGGCGACGCCGACGGCGCGGTCGGGCACACCCGCTGCGATCAACGCGACCACCACGTCGCGCGTCGTCAGGCCGACCTTCTCGACACGCACGTAGGTGTGGCTGCCGCGCCCCTCCGGGAGGTAGGCGGGGATCTCCCTGACGTCGAAGTCGTCGCTCTCGGCGCGGATGCGACCACCGGTTCCCGGCAGGTCGCTGGTCACGGCCGGCAGGTCGTCCCAGCGGAAGGTCAGGGCGTGCTCCCGTTCCGGCGTCAGCGCCTCGAGGTCGTCCCGACCGCCGCCATCGCTCACTCGGCTTCGTCCACCACGGGCGCGTGTGCCGCGAGCCGCTCCTCGATGAGCTTCTGGGCCAAGCGGAAGCGCGCGAGCAACGAGGGCGCCTCGAGCAGGACCTGGCGCGACGCGCTCGGCACGCGCACGTTGGCGCACACCAGCGAAGCCTGGAACAGTGGATCGTCGGGCAGGTTCGCGTCGATCTGCTCCTGGGCGTCGAACGCGAAGACGGTGGCTGCGTAGCGCCGGAAGGCCTCCAGGGCGTCCCAGGCGGCGATGCGCTCTTCGTTCGGATCGTCGCGCTCGAGCGGCCAGGGGGTGAGCGGCGTGAAGTACAGAGGCCGCGTGACGCCGTCCGGCTCAGGCACGTCCTCACGCTCGGTCGGGGCGACTCGTGTGCGCTCCTGGGCGTGAGCGAGCAGCTCGAACGTCCCGTCGACCCGCTCCTCGACCCGCACCACGTCCATCACGGTGCCGACGTCGGCGATCGCAGCCGTGTCCGCGTCGAGGCCCTTCGGCCGGGCCAGCGCGATCACGAAGCGCTTCGGCTCGTGCTCGAGGACGAACCGCACCAGTCGCCGGTAACGCGCCTCGAACACGTACAGGGGCACCGTCATGCCGGGGAACGCGACGACGTCGAGTGGGAAGATCGGCAACAGCATGTGGGAACGGTACCAGCACGGACGCTCTACGACGTATGGCCTCGCACCCGAAGCCGACACGCTCTTCGAGCGCTCCGCTGGGGCCACGAGAACGCCCCCCGGTCTGCACCGGGGGGCGTCTGTGGCGGAGCCGACGGGATTCGAACCCGCGACCTTCTGCGTGACAGGCAGATATGCTAACCGCTACACTACGGCTCCACGCACCCGCGAGCGTACCGACAGAGGCGGCCCCTGTCAACCGCCCCGCGACATCGAACCGCGTCCGTCAGGTGGAGCGCAGCGCCAGATCGAGGGCCACGCTGACGAGCACGATGGCTCCCACCCAGAGGTTGGCATCGAACGCCCGCAACGCCTCGGCGGCGCCCCGCTGCGCCACCAGACGGTGCTGATGGACGAACGACGCAGCGATGGCCACCAGTCCGGCCCACCCCCACGGCCCCAGGCCGGTGAGGAACGCCGCCACTGCGAGCGCCGCCCATGCCACGACGTGCGCGCCGATCGCCACGAGACGGGCCGTGGCGGCACCGAAGCGTGCGGGCACGCTGTGCACCCCGTGATCCCGATCGAAGCGCTCGTCGAGCAAGGCGTAGACGACGTCGAAGCCCGCGATCCAGGCGGCGACGCCGAGCCACAACCACCACGCGGGTGCATCGAACGCGCCGGTCACCGCGATCCACCCCCCGGCGGCGGCGGCCCCGATCGTCACGCCCAGGAACGCATGGCACGCCCAGGTGACACGCTTCGTGTACGGGTAGGCCACCATGAACACGGTCGCGACGGGCAAGAGCGCGAACGTGAGCGGGTTGAGCGCCCAACCCGCGACCGCGAAGGCGACGAGACCGGCAACGGCCAGCCCTAGGGCGCCCTGCGGCCGGATGACGCCTGCCGGGATCTCACGATCGCGCGTGCGAGGGTTCAGGGCGTCGATCCGCGCATCGATGACGCGGTTGAGCGCCATCGCCGTGGTGCGGGCACCGGCCATGGCGACGGTGATCCAGCCGAACGTCAGCCAACCCGGCCAGCCGCCGGCTGCGAGCAGCATGCCGACGTACGCGAACGGGAGCGCGAACACGGTGTGTTGGAACCTGATCAAACGCAGGTAATCGGCGACGCGCGGCGCCAGCGCGGACATGCGCTCACGCTACCACCGGCGGCGGGCGGCGCCGTGGCTCGCGCCACCAGACAGCTCGCCGTACGCCCCGCTGGCCACCGGGGCACCCCCCCTCAGTGTTGGCCGACCGTCTCCTTGATCGCGTGGGTCGAGTACCCGAACTGGGGTTCCGACCCGGCGGCGAGCCCAGAGACGATCGCATCTGCGAGCGCTTGGATGTCCTGGCCACCGACCGCGACATCCATGCGGAGTTCACGCCGCAGGTCGTCGAGGGTGCGATCGTCGAGCAGGGTCTCGCTGCCGTACTTCAACATGCTGGGGCTGAGCAGGAGCAGGTCGGCTTCACCGGGACGTACCTGCGTCAGCACGTCCCGGCCGGCCAGCAGGCCCGCGACCGTGGTGACGTCACCGAACGTCCGGTTCGTGAGCGCGCGCACCTCGAGCTCGAGCCCTTCCACGCTGCGCAAGGGGGCCAACGCGGCTTCGAGCACGGGTGCGAACAGCGTCCCCGTCGCGCACAGCACACGCCTCGGCGTGCTCAGCCGACTCGGTAGGGCGGCCTCGTCGATCCCGACGGCGAGGAAGTCACGGACCATGCCGACGCCGTTCTCGAGCATCTCGAAACCCTCGTAGGCCGCGCTCACCGGCAACGGACGCCCTCCGACGAGATAGAACTCGTCCGCCAGGAAGACCATGCGGCTCCCCCGCTCCGCCAACAGGCGGGCCTGCCACGCCTCGACCTGGTCCACGACCCGACCCGCCTCCTCGGGCTCGTAGCCGCGCAGGTCGGGCAGGTTGCGGCGGTGGCCGGTCAGGCCCACGGGCACGACAGCGACGGCCTGGACGTTCGGCCTCGAGGTCAGGTAGGCGAGCGTCGCGTCGAGCGCCTCACCGTCGTTGCGCCCGGGTTGGGCCACCACCTGGGTATAGAGGTCGATCGGTTCGAGCCGCTCGATCATGTCGCGGATGCGTGTGGCGCGCGGGTCTTTGACCTTCAGGCGCCACCACTTCATCATGTCTGCCCGCAGGTCCTCGTCGGCTGTGTGCACCGAGACGTACAGAGGGGACAGGTGCTCGTCGAGGACGCGCTGGATGTCGTGGTCGGTGAGGTTCGTCAGCGTGACGAAGCTGCCGTAGAGGAAGCTGGTCCGGTAGTCGTCGTCCATGACGTAGAGGCTCTTGCGGAACCCCTTCGGCATCTGGTGCACGTAGCAGAACTCGCACTTGTTGGCGCACAGCCGCAACCCGTCGAAGATCACATCGTCGAACTCCAGGCCCGGGTCTTCCCACGAGACCTCGAAGCGGACGCTCCGCTCGCCAGCCGGATCGCACGCCACCAGCGTCACCTCACCCTTGGCGAGCTCGCGGCGGTAGGCCAGCACATCGCTGACCCACGCCTCGTTGACGCTGACGAGCGACCAACCGGCGGCCACGCCGGCAACGGCGGCGGGCGAGCCGGGCGCGACCTCGCGGATCGGAGCGACGTAGGGTGCTCCAAACGGGTTCGGGGCGGTGGTGGGTTGCTGGCTCGTTCGCACGACCCGGCAGCTTAGCAGACACCCGACGCGCATGCGGCGCCGTCCGCGACCGACCACCACCCGCGCCAGGCTGCGACGATCGCCTCGAGCCCACGCCGATGGGCCTCGACGGTCACCGCGACGTCGCGGTGGTAACCGCCACCGAGGGCGTAGGCGAGCGGGATGCCCCGCTGCGCGCACGCGGTCGCCACGAGGCGGTCACGTGCCTCGACACCGTCGATCGAGAGCGCCATGCGCCCGAAGCGGTCCCCCGCCAACACGTCGACGCCGGCCTGGTACAAGACGGCGGTCGGCGCGTGCTCGGCGAGCAGACGCGGGACGTCGGCGGCGACGACGGCCAGGTATCCGTCGTCGTCGATGCCGTCCGGGAGCGCCCGATCGAGGTCGGAGTGCGACTTCACGAACGGGTAGTTGCGCTCACCGTGGACGCTGTAGGTGATCAGGTGCGGGTCGCCGTCGGCGAGGTCGGCCGTCCCGTTGCCCTGATGGACGTCGAGGTCGATGACCAGGACGCGCGGCGCCCTGGCCCGCAGGGCTCTGGCGGCGACGACCAGGTCGTTGAACACGCAGAAGCCCTCGCCCCTGTCGGCGAACGCATGGTGGGTGCCGCCCGCGAGGTGCACACCGAGCCCAGCGACGAGCGCGCGTGCGAGCGCCGCGACCGTGCCACCCGTCGACGCGATGGATCGGTCCACCAGGGCCCGGGACTGCGGGAAGCCGAGCCTGCGCTCGGCGCGGGCGTCGAGCGTCACGCGGCGCACGGCGTCGAGGTAGGCGGCGTCGTGGACTGCCGCGAGGGCCTCCCACGACACGCTCGGCGACGCCTCGAGATGCCACCCGTCGCGCTCGAGCCGCTCGGCCAAGCGGTCGTACTTCGCCATGGGGAAGCGATGGCCCGCCGGCAAGGCGACGCGCACGTGCCTGGGGGTGAACGCGTGTGCCCGTCTCGGCGGGCTCGTCACACGAGGTCGTCGGTACGCACCGACTCGCGGTCGCGCTTCGGCGCGAGCACGAAGCCGTGCACCGGGGCTCGACTCTGAAACCGCACGCGATCTCCGAGCGCGAGGTCGTCCGGCGCGACGTCGGCCGCGACCACGAGTGGCACGCCGGCGTCCACGACGACGAAGGGCGTGTCGAGCGAGCGCACCACCCCACTTGCCACAAGCACGCCCACGCCGAGCGACTCGAGGTGTCGGAGCGGTCCGAGATCGTCTGGATCGAGGCGCACGAGCGTGGCGGTCTCAGGCTGCACGATGACGCGAGCACGTCCCCGAGACACGACGTAGGGCCCGGTACGCTCGAGCAGGTACAACACGGCATCGTCGGTGAGGCACTCCAAGAGAGGGCTGCCCTCGACTCGCGAAGCGACCTCGACGGAGGCGGCTTGCGCGGAGAAGCGAGCGATGAAGGCGTCGACACCGTCTTCGATCATGTTCGGCATCATACGTGCGCTCGGCGCCCCGGCGTCGACGGGTGGTACACTCCGTGACGTGCAACCGATCACCACGACCGAATCACCCCCGCTCCGCCCGGCGCTCGCCGCGCGGAGCGTTTGTTTGCTGGAGGCGCCATGCTGCAGACGCTGAGCGAGGTGCAAGCGCTCGACCTCGAACTCGATGCGCTCGCCACCGAGCGGGCGCAAACACCACCCGCGTTGGTAGACATGCGCGCCCGGCACGATGCGCTCGAGGCCGAACTGGGGCGCCGCAAGGCGGACCTGAACGGGCTCCGGAAGCGCATCAACGAGAGTGAGATCGAGCTCGGTTCGCTCCAGGAGCGCCGCAAGTCCGCCGCCGAGTCGGCGCTGCGAGCGTCGACGAGCAAGGAGGCGTCGCAGTTCCAGAACCAGGAGCTGCAGTTCGCCACACGCCTACAGGAACTGGAAGAAGACACGATGCCGCTGCTCGAGGAGCAGGAGGCGAGGCAGGCCGGCGTGGCCGAGCTGGAGGAGCAGTTGACGACGCTGCGCCCCGAGCTCGAGGCGCTCGAGGCCGATGAGCGAGCGCGCGTCGAGTCGCTCGACGAGCGCGTCGAGTCGCTCGGCGTCGAACGATCGAGGCTGGCGCAGGGCGTGTCGGCCAACCTGCTGAAGCAGTACGAGCAAGTGCGCAAGGCGCGCCGCGGCCTCGGTGTGGTCCCCGTGACCGAAGCGGGGACATGTGGTGGCTGCAACGTGCGGCTGCCGATCTTCGTGGTGCAGAAGGTCCGCAAGGGCCAAGGCGTCACCCGCTGTCCGTCCTGCGGACGGCTGCTGTGGTCGACGAACGCCTGAGCGTCTCGCCGGCCTGACGGCTCAGCGCAGTTCGCCCAAGGGGTCGATGGCGCTGCCGCCGACATGGAGTTCGAAGTGCAGGTGCGGTCCGGTCGAGAGCCCGGTCGAACCCACCAGCGCGATCCGCTCGCCTTGGTTGACGTACTGCCCGACCGACACGAGGATGCGACTCGCGTGGGCGTACCAGGTCTCGGCGCCGCCCGCGTGCCGGATGCGCACCAGGTTGCCGTACCCGCGCGTCGACCACCCCGCGAACGTCACCGTGCCAGAGCGAGCCGCGACGATCGGCGTCCCGGTCGGAGCCGCCACGTCGATGCCACGGTGGAACGCGGCCGTTCCCATGCCGAGGTTGCGACGACCGAAGTAGCTCGTCAGCCTCCCGTGGACCGGCCAGACGTAGCGGTTCTCGGCTTCGCGCACGGCGGCGAGCCGCTCGAGGGCGGACGAGGGCTCGACGCCCGGCAGGAAGAGCAGCATGCCGGGTCGGAGGTCGAACGGGCTGCGCAGGGCGTTCGCGCGCGCCACGGCGACCGGCTCGGCGCCGTACAGCTCGATCAGCTCGGTCAGGCGGGAGGGGTCGTGGAGCGGAACGACCAGGCCCTCGCCCGGGGGGATGAGGAGTTCGACGCCGACGGGCAAGCGGTCGAGCGACGAGAGATCGGGGTTCGCCCCGACCAGCGCCCGCAACGTGATGTCGTAGCGGTCGACGATGCCCGAGAGCGTCTCGCCGGAGCCGAGGACGTGCCGCCTGAACCCTGGCGGCGGGTCGGGAGCCGCTTCGACGACCCCGCCGACGGCCTCCCCGAGCGGCACCC
Source organism: Trueperaceae bacterium (assembly GCA_007695125.1). Lineage (GTDB taxonomy): Bacteria > Deinococcota > Deinococci > Deinococcales > Trueperaceae > CSSed10-48. The sequence goes on from REEJ01000181.1 coordinate 30,181, forward strand.
GCAGGACGTCGCCGGGCCGGATGAGGGTTCCGTTGAGGCCGTTGGCCTGGAGCACGGTGGACGAGCTCACGCCGAACCGGTTGGCGATGGAGCCGACCGAGTCACCCGACTGGACCGTCCGCAGCGCGAAGCTCTCGGCCGAGGCGGTCGCCAGGAAGGCGGCGCAGACGAGGAACAGCAGGCTGCGCGCGCCGTAGTGCGACCTCACGTTGGCATGGACCTTCCGACACACATCTGGTTCTCACGGTACTGGCGCTGCCTGAGCGCGTCGTGAGACGTTTCCCGAGCCGCGCTCATCGACCCGCCTCTGCGCCTGCCCGACGCGAGCGGCGCTCCGCCACGGCCTCGCGCAGGTAGCGCACGATCTCCTCGGTCGACGCGCCGGGTGTGAACACGCGATCGACGCCGACCTCACGCAGCGACGGTAGGTCGTCGTCCGGCACGATGCCGCCACCGAACAGCACGACGTCGTCGGACCCCGCCGCGCGCAAGCCGGCGGCGATCTGTTCGAAGTACTGCATGTGGGCGCCGGAGAGCACCGACAGGCCGACCGCGTCGGCGTCTTCCTGCACGGCTGCCCGGACGATCATGGCCGACGTCTGGCGCAGGCCGGTGTACACGACCTCCATGCCTGCATCACGCAGCGCCCGAGCCACGACCTTCGCACCACGGTCGTGGCCGTCGAGACCCGGCTTCGCTATCACCACACGGATCGGACCCTCGCTCACAACACCACCGGCTCCTCGTATACCCCGAACACGTCACGGAGGACATCCATCTGCTCCTGCAGCGTACACAGCGCATGGGCGCAGCGCATGAACGACGGCATGCTGTTGCGGCCACTGACGGCCGCGTCGCGCAAGTCGGCCAGTGCCGCGCGTGCAGCCGCGTCGTCACGCTCCGCGCGCACCGTGGCCAAGCGCTCCGCTTGGGAGCGCGCGACGCTCGCGTCGACGTGTTGCAGCGGCACCCGCGGCGCCTCGGCCTGGAAGGCGTTGACACCGACGATCACCCTGTCACCGGCGTCCACCGCACGCTGTTCGGCGTAGCTGGCGTCGCCGATCTCACGCGCGAACCAGCCGTTCTCGATCGCGGCCTCGACGCCGCCCTGCTCATCGATCACAGCCACCAGCGCCAGCGCACGACGCTCCATCTCGTCGGTGAGATGCTCGAGGAAGTACGACCCACCGAGTGGATCGACCACGTTCGCCACGCCCGACTCGTGCGCGATCACCTGCTGCGTTCGCAGAGCGAGGAGCGCTGCCGCCTCGGTGGGCAGCGAGAGCGCCTCGTCGTACGCATCGGTGTGCAGGCTGTTCGCGCCACCGAGCACGCCTGCCAACGCCTGCACCGCCACGCGCGCGACGTTGACCAACGGCTGCTGCGCCGTCAGCGACACGCCCGCCGTTTGGGCATGGGTTCGTAGGGTCCAGGAGCGCGGGTCGCGTGCCCCGAAGTCCTCGCGCAACCAGCGCGCCCAGATGCGGCGCGCGGCGCGCAGCTTCGCGATCTCCTCGAAGAAGTCGTTGTGCACGTTGAAGAAGAAGCTGATGCGGGGCGCGAAGGTGTCGACGCCGACGCCGCGATCGACGGTTCGTTGCACGTAGTGCCGTCCGTTCGCGAGGGTGAACGCGAGCTCCTGGACCGCCGTGGACCCCGCCTCGCGGATGTGGTAGCCCGACACGGAGACGACGTTCCAACGCGGGACCTCGCGCGGCCCCCACTCGATCGTGTCGACGACGAGCCGCACCGAAGGCTCCGGAGGGATCACGTACTCCTTCTGGGCGATGAACTCCTTGAGGATGTCGTTCTGCGTCGTGCCGCCCACGCGCGTGAGGTCGGCGCCTCGGCGCTGCGCCATGGCGAGGTACATCGCCCAGATCGGACTGGCGGGGGCGTTGATGGTCATCGAGGTCGTCACGGCCTCGGGATCGATGCCGTCGAACAGCACCTCCATGTCGGCCAAGCTCGACACCGACACGCCGCAGCGCCCCACCTCGCCCAACGCCATCGGATCGTCTGCGTCGTACCCCATCAGGGTCGGGAGGTCGAACGCGGTGGAGAGGCCCGTCTGGCCCGCAGCCAGCAACGCGCGGAAGCGGCGGTTCGTCTCCTCGGGCGTCCCGAAACCTGCGAACATGCGCATCGTCCAGAGCTTGCCCCGGTACCCCGACGCGTGGATGCCGCGCGTGAACGGGTACTCGCCTGGGTGCTCGAGCGCAGCCGCTCGAGAGCGATGCTCTTCGGTGTACACCGGCTCGAGCGGGATGCCGGAGAGCGTTTCGGAAGCCGTGGAGCGCTCGGGGATGCGTGCCACCGCCGGACCGTAGGTGTCGCGGCGCCAGGCGTCGAGCCGTGGCGTCGCGACGGTGTCGTCCTCGGTGTCGTGCGCATCGCCCGCCACGGTGGGCGTGCGATCGTCGGCCATGCGGCGATGGTAGCACTCGAGGCCACACGCCTCCGACCGAGCGTTCGCGCCCTACCGCAGGTCGGGTCGCCCCACGAGGCGCGCCGCCACGGCCTGGGTCCGCAGCGTCGCGCCGACGTCGAACTCGTCGCGCACGACCGCCAGCGCCGTCCAGTGCCCGTCGGGCCACGGCGCGACGGTCCCCAGGCGGCCGGCCTTTCGTCCGTCGTCGCCGACCAGGCCGACGTCGTCGAGACTGGGCGCCGCTTCGAGCCTCAGCGTCGCCAACGAGCGCCGCAGGTTGCCGCGCGCCTCGACCCGGGCCATGATCTCCTGACCCAGGTAACACCCCTTGCGGTACGACACCCGCGCCTCGAGGCCGGCTTCCTGGGGCAGTGCGTCGACGCCCTCTGCGGCAGCGGCGGCGATGCCGGCGGCCACGCGCGCCGTCGCGAGGGCGCGCTCGCCGATCGCGACGGCGCCCTCGGCCAACAGCGTCGACCAGAGCGGTGCGAGGTGCTCGCTCAGCACATGCACGTCGACCGCGGCCGTCAGACCGCGCGGTCGTGCGTGCAGCATCACGTCGGCCCCGTGCCAAGCGACCTGGGTCGCTGCTTCCGGCGCTTCCGGCAGGCGATCGACGGCCAACGCGTCGCGCAGCACGGCGAGCGCGGCCGGACCGCTGACGACGAACGACACGAGTCGCTCGTCGAGCGGCTCGATGACCACCTGGTCGAAGATCACGTGGGCGTCCAGCGCGGCGCGCACGACGGCGCCGCGACCGTCGTCGACAGCCACGTACACGTCGCGCTCGCGCCGCACGATCACGACATCGGCCTGCGGCCGCCCGCGGTGATCGAGGAGCAGCGCCTCACGCACACCGCCGGCGCCGAGCCCGCGGACGTCGTGGCTGACCTGGCCCTGCAGGAAGTCGATGCGGTCGTCGCCGGTCACGCGCAGCGCGCCACGGCGCACCAGCGGCACGAGCGCCGGCTCGCCCGCCAGCAGGCGACGGGCCTCGTCACGTGCGTCCGCGAAGGCGCACACCGCGCCCAGGTCCACGCCGGGCAGCCCGTCGTGGATCGGCCACTCACCGAGCAGGCCCGCCCAGACCGGATGGTCGCTGCGCGTCGCCGTGCCGTTGCTGTCGTCCGAGCCCATGGTTGCCTCCGCGCCCACGCTACGTCCCGTCTTCTCCGTCTTTCGTGGTGCCGGCGACGCCGCGCACGCCGACGATGTGGCGCGGGTCCAGGTCGACGACCTCGCCGGCCAGGCGCCGTGCCCTCGCGGCGCGGAGCGGCTCCAGGTCGACGATGGTGAACTCGAACGCGTTCACGACCAAGACGCCCTCGGGGCTCATGTAGCTGCGCGGCGCGTTGGCGCCGGAGAGGTGGACGTGGCCATGGATGTGCACCAGCGGGCGCCAGCGCCGGTGGAAGGCGTTGAACGCGGCGACACCGCGATGGGCGTAGTCGCTCCCCTCGTGCGGCCCACGCGGGGCCGCGTGCGTGAGCAGGACGTCGACGGCGCGTCCCCGACGCCAGCGTCGCAACAGCAACTGGGGTGTCAGGCCCAGGACGTGCCGCTGCATGCCCAGCTGGCTGTACTGGTGGGGTCCGGGACGGTAGCGCGCGCTCCCCTCGATCCCGGCCACCAAGACGCCACCGACCTCCACCACCCGCCGATGGGCGTTGACGCATCCGCCGGGAAGGCGCACTTCGTCGGGCTCATCGGCGGAGCGGATCCAGCCGTTGCCATGGTTCCCGAGCACGTACACGGGGGCGACCCGCAGCTTCGTGGCGAGGAACTCCAAGACGTGGCCGGGCATGTCGCCCGCCGACAGCACGATGTCGAACGGCGGCAGGTTACGCGGGAAACGCTCGCTGTAGACGAGGGGCGAGACGGCATCGGCGATGGCAAGGATGCGCACCGGTGCCGACCCGCCCCCCTCAGGCGTTCGCTTCGACCGTGCCAGAGGCGCCTGCGCGCCACTCCAAGCCGGCCCAGATGAGGTCCTCGATGTCGCCGTCGAGCACGTCGTTCGGATCGTGGCGCATCAGCGCGGTGCGATGGTCCTTGACGTACTGCTTGTCGAGCACGTAGCTGCGGATCTGTGAACCCCACTCGATCGCCTTCTGATCGCCGCGCGCCTTCATCTGTTCGTCGAGTCGGCGCTGCTCTTCGCGCTCCCAGAGCCGTGAGCGCAGGACCGTCATCGCCTTCTCGCGGTTCTTGATCTGCGACTTGCCGTCTTGGCACGTGACGACGATCTCGTCGGACGTGCCGCCCCGGTAGACCACGCGCACGGCGGAGTCGGTCGTGTTGACCGACTGGCCGCCCGGTCCCGACGACCGGTACACGTCGACGCGTACGTCCTTCGGGTCGATGTCGACCTCGATCGCGTCGTCGATCTCAGGCATCACCTCGACGGACGCGAAACTGGTGTGCCGCCGGTTCTGCGAGTCGAACGGGCTGACACGCACGAGGCGGTGCACGCCGCCCTCGACCTGGAGCATGCCGAAGGCGCGCTCGCCGCGCACGATGATCTGGGCGTAATCGACGCCGTTCGGTGCGGCATCGTTTCCGACGACGTCGAGGACCTCGACCGAGAAGCCGTTGCGCTCGCCGAAGCGCTGGTACATGCGCAGGAGCATGCCTGCCCAGTCGGACGATTCGGTACCGCCGGCGCCAGGCTTGATCGTCACGATCGCCGGGCGATCGGCGTGATCACCCTTGAAGAGCGTCTCGCGGTAGAGGGCGTCGAGCGCGGTCTCGACCCGGCGCTGCTCGACCTCGAGCTCGGCGTGGTCGGCTTCGCTGGCCATGTCCCACAACTCGACCAGGCCTGCGACGTCGTCCTCGATCCGGGCGAAACCGTCGACCACACGCCTCAGCCGCGTCGCCTCCTGGGTCACGGCCTTGGCGCGCTGAGGGTCGTTCCAGATGGCGGGGTCGTTCAGTTGCGGGTCGAGCTCATCGAGCCGGGCACGGGCGCCGGCCAAGTCAAAGATACCCCCGAAGGGTGGCGAGCCGTTGCTGGATCCGTTCCATGATGTGATACCTCCGTCGTGCGGAGCGTACCCCATGTCGGGGGGGTTCCGCCGTCGCTCGGCCGTCGCCGACGCGCGTGATAGCATCGCGTGATCACGACGACGTGCACCACGCGCGAATCGCGGTGCGCGAGAGGCTCCCCGTACCCGCGTCGGGTTCCCTCCGGACCCCGCGCCCGCTTCGCCCGAGGAGGCGGACCCGTGTTCCCGTTCGACGGTTTCGGCCTGCGTGACGTGCTCGACATCGTCATCCTGGCCGCCCTCTTCTACCAGGCCTACGCGCTGCTCATCGAGTCGCGCGCGTGGAACGTGTTCCGCGGCCTGGCAGCGCTGCTCGGCGTGTGGTTCGTCGCGTCGCAAGCCGGGCTCGAGGCCACGCGCTTCCTGTTCGACCGGGTGGCGCCCGTCGCGTTCATCGCCGTCGTCGTCGTGTTCCAACCCGAGCTCCGCGCCGCCCTGGAACGCGTGGGACGCGGTCGACGCCGCACCGCGAGCGCCGGCGACCCCGTCCAGGAGATCATGACCGCGGTCCGTGACCTGGCGCAGCAACGCATCGGCGCCCTCATCGCGCTGCAGGGCACGACGCCGTTGGCCGAGTACGGCCGGGCGGGGCGCGAACTCGGTGCGCCCGTGAGCGCGGCGCTGCTGCACACCATCTTCGCCAGCCGCGGTCCGCTGCACGACGGCGCGGTCATCGTCCGTGACGACGTGGTCACGCACGCGGGCGCCATCTTGCCGTTGTCGGATCGCGATGCGGACGACGGCTGGGTCGCGCGCCTCGGTACACGGCACCGCGCCGCCTTGGGCCTGGCGGAGGTCTCGGACGCGCTGGTCTTGGTGGTCAGCGAGGAGCGGGGCACCGTCTCGGTGGCGCATCAGGGCGAGCTCCGCATCGACATCGCGCCGGCGGACGTCCTGACCACGTTGCAGGAGGTGTACGCCGAGTGAGCGCGCGCGAAGTGCTGACCAGGATCGTGCATCAGTGGCCGCGCAAGCTCGCCGCCATCGGTCTGGCGTTCCTGATGTGGGCGTTCGTCAGCACGACCGACGCCACCATCGGCCAGCGCTCCATGCTGGTCCCGATCACCGTCGAAGGGATCGCGGCCGACCTCGTGCCGATCGGGATACCGGAGTTCGCCGAGATCACCGTGACCGGTCCGACCCAACGGCTCGACAGGCTGCGACCCGAGAGCGTCGAGGCGGTGCTCGACCTGAGCGGCCTCAGCGGCGACTTCGCCGCACCCGTCGGTGTGTCACCGCCGCAGGGCGTGGTCTTGGAGCGCGTCACGCCAGCGGAAGTGCTCGGCATCCTCGAGCGCGTCGCCACACGTCAGGTGCCCGTCACGGTCGTGTTCCTCGGCGCGCCGCCCGCCGACGTCCGCGTGTTCGGCTCGCCGGATCCCGCCACGGTCGACGTGCGCGGGCGCGGCGCCCGGCTGGACCGCGTCGCCCAGGCGATCGTGGCGGTCGACGTGGGCCTCGACGTCGCCACCGTTGCCCCCTTCCCTGCCGATGCCGCGGGCCGTCCCGTGGACGACGTCACGGTCATGCCCGCGTCGGTCACGGTCACGATGCGCTCGGAGGCGGTGCTGATCGAGCGCGAGGTCCCGCTGCGCCTCCTGCCCATCGTGATCAGCGGCGTGACCGAGGTGACGCCGTCGCACGACAGCGTCTCGGTCGTCGGACCGCCGACGCTGGTGACGGCGCTGCAGGAAGTCGTCGCGTCTGCGGTCCTGCCGACGCAACGGCCTGCGCCCGGTCGGTATACTCTCGACGTGAACGTCGCGACGCCCTCGGGCGTGGCCGTCCTGGACGATGTCAGCGTCAGCGTCGTGTACGTCGAACCGCCGACGGCCCCCTGAGGACCGCAGCCCTGGAGTGCCCATGATCCGACCCATCCGCCTCTACGGCGACCCGGTGCTGCGCCGCGCTGCGCGCAGCGTGTCACGCTTCGACGACGATCTGCGCGCCCTCGCAGCCGACATGATCGACACGATGATCGACGCCGACGGCCTCGGGCTGGCGGCGCCGCAGATCGGCGTCGCTCGCCGCGTGTTCGTCGTCGCTGGCGCCGCCGACCCCGAGCGGCCGAAGCTCGACGAGGACGCGCCCGAGCCGACGCTGGACGAGCAGCGGGCAGAGGCTCTCGTGTTCGTGAACCCCACGCTGCGCGTGCAGGCTGGGGTGCAAACCGGTATCGAAGGGTGCCTCAGCCTCCCGGGCCTGTACCACGACGCCGTGGAGCGCCACGCCGCGCTCAGCGTGCGCTTCCAGGACCTGAGCGGCGACTGGCACGAGCGTTCGGCCGAGGGGCGTTTCGCGGTGGTGCTGCAGCACGAGGCCGATCATCTCGACGGCGTGCTGTTCATCGACCGCCTCCCGGATGCCGAGCGGGCCGAGTTCATGGAGGAACACCGGAGCGACCTCGCGCAGATGCAGCGCGACGCCAAGGCGGCGCTGCGCGGCAACGGCCGGCCCACCGTGGGCCGCACCACATGACGTTGCGACACGAGGCTGGACGTCGGTTGCGGGTCGCCGCCTTCGGCTCGCCCGAGTTCGCGCTGCCGAGCATCGAGCGGCTGGCCATGGAACACGATCTCGTGCTCGTCGTCAGCCAGAGCGACAAGCCCGCCGGCCGCGGCATGGCGCCACGGACGCCCCCGGCGGCCGCGTGGGCACGCGACCACGGCGTCGCCCTGGCGCAACCCGAACGGCTCAGGTCGAACGACACCTTCCTCGAGCAGCTGCGAGCGCTCGACCTCGAGGTCGCCGTGACGGCGGCGTACGGCAAGCTGCTGCCACCCACGCTCCTCAGCATCCCGCGCGAAGGCGTGCTCAACGTCCACGCCAGCCTGTTGCCGCGCTACCGCGGCGCTGCGCCCGTGCAGCGGGCACTGATCGACGGCGCGGCGGAGACCGGTGTCACCATCATGCAGACCGAGGCTGGCCTCGACACCGGTCCCGTGCGGCACGTTCGACGAACCGCCATCGGGCCCGACGAGACTGCGGGCGCGCTGCTCGGGCGCTTGGCGGAGCTCGGCGCCGTGGCGCTCTCCGAGGCGCTGGCGCTGCTCGCTCGGGGCGAGCTGCCGAGCGAGCCCCAGGACCACGCCGCCGCCACGATCGCACCGCGCCTGACGCGAGCCGACGGAAGGATCCGCTGGACGGACGACGCCGACGCCGTGTCGGCCAGGCACCGCGGCGTCACGCCCTGGCCAGGCAGTTGGTTCGAGCGCCGGCGTGGTGACGGCAACGAGGTCGTGAAGGTGCACGAGCTGGAGCGAGGTGCGCCCGATGCCCACGGCGCGGCGGGTTCGATCGTCGCGATCGACGACGCGGGTGTACACGTCGCGACGGGACGCGGTACGGTCGTCCTGCGGGTGCTGCAGTCCCCGGGCAGGCCGCGCCAGGACGCAGCCGCATGGGCGCGCGGCGCGCGACTCGCCGTAGGAGACAGTTGTGGCTAAGGTCGCGATCGTGGGTCGCCCGAACGTGGGGAAGTCGAGCCTCTTCAACCGCCTGCTCGGTCGCCGCGAGGCGATCGTCGCCGACTTCGCTGGCGTCACCCGCGACGTGAAGGAGTCCGAGGTCGTCAGCGACGACGGGAAGCACTTCACGCTGCTCGACACCGGTGGGCTGTGGTCGGGTGACGAGTGGGAGCACGCGATCGAGGCGCGCGTCCGCGATGCGCTCCGTGACGTCGAGCTGGTGCTGTTCTGCGTCGACGGACGCGACGGGCTCGCGGCCGCCGACTTCGAGATCGCGCGCTTCCTCCGGACCATGGGCATGCCCGTCATGGTGGTGGCGACGAAGGTCGACGACCCGCGTCACGAAGAGGCCCCGGCGTACTTCGAACTCCATGGCCTCGGGTTCGGCGAGCCCTTCCCCACCGCCGCCGAGCACGCCCGCGGCACGTGGGAGCTGCTGGCCGCCGTCGCGGAGCGCCTGTCGGACGACGAGGGCGAGGCCGACGACCACCCGATCCGGGTCGCCATCGTGGGGCGCCCGAACGTGGGCAAGTCCAGCCTCCTGAACGCCCTGCTGGGCGAGGAGCGTGTGATCGTCGCGGACATGCCCGGCACCACGCGCGACGCGATCGACGTGCGCTTCGAGTACGGCGGGCGCTCGTTCATCCTGATCGACACCGCCGGCCTGCGCCGCAAGGCCGACGGCGACGTCGAGTACTACGCCTCGCTACGCAGCGAGGAGGCCACCCGGCGCGCCGACGTGGCCGTGCTGGTGGTGGATCCGGCGAGCTTCGGCGACCACGAGATGCGCGTGGGCAACATCGCGCTCGAACACGGCGTGCCGGTGGTGATGGCCGTGAACAAGTGGGACCTGGTCGAGGACGCCGCCCTCGAGCCGACCCGGAAGGCGCTGCGCGAGGCGCTGGTGCATCTCGCCGCGGTGCCCCGCATCGAGACGTCGGCGCTCACCTCGTTCGGGCTGCACGAGCTCCTCGCGAGCGCGGTGCGGGTCTACGACCAGGCCCGCCAACGCGTGTCGACCGGCGTGGTCAACCGCTGGATCGACGTCTGGACGCAGCGGCAGACGCCGCCCAACTTCAAGGGGACGTCGCTGCGCGTCTACTACGGCAGCCAGGTCGACGTGGCGCCGCCGACGTTCGTGTTCTCGGTGAACAACGAGCGCTACGTCACCCGCGCGTACGAGCAGTACCTGCGCAACCGGCTCCGCGAGGACCTGAACTTCACGGAGGTACCGATCCGAACCGTGTTCAAAGCGCGCGGGCGGCGCGAGGGGAGCAAGCGGGTACGCACCTGAGGTGCGGCCTCAACCGCGTTCGACCTCGAGCTCGACGCGAACCCTCCCCTTCCGCGTGGCTCCCTGCAGGCTCAGGACGCGGAAGCGGCCGAGGCCGTCCGCCCACACCTCGTCGCCGGGACCGGCCTCGCTGCGCTTGTCGGCCGCCCGCCCGTTCACGTGCACTCGGCCGGCCGACACCCCTTTGGCGAAGTACGTCCGCGACACGCCGAACGCGCGCGCTCCGAGCACGTCGACGCGCAGCGACGGCACGACCGCCACGAGCCGCTTGCTGGCACCACCCACCACGCGCTCGACCGGCACCTCCTCGAGCGGCAACCGTCGCCCCTCGACGGTGATCGACGGGGGCATGGCGGCGCTCGCGAGCGCGATCAGCGTGCAGCCGTCGGCGTGGGCCACGACGTCGCCGAGCGCGTCGGCGGCCACGCCGGCTGCGATCGCCGCCGCGCGCGCGTCGTCCAGGTCGTACGCGCCGGCGACGTACCAGCCGATGAGCACGGGCATGGCCTCGGGCACGTGATCCGGACGCGCCGTGAGCGCTCGTCGGCGAGCGCCAGGGTAGCCGCCCCACGCGACCGCCTCGACGCCGGGCACCCGCGCGTCGCGCAGCACCGCGTCGGCTTCCTCCGGTTCGAGGAAGGGCCCGTGGGACACGCGACCACCGCCGGCTTCGCGCCGCAATCGCTCGGCCAAGGCTGCGCCCTGGCCCACCTCAGCGGACGTCTCTGACGTCGATGCCCCGCTCGCGGACGCGTTCGACGAAGCCCGCCGCGCCCTCGCCCGATACGCGCACGACCAAGCGGCGCCGCTCCCCCTCCACCACGCCGGTCGTGACCGCGGCGATGATGTTCGACGGGGGACCAGCCTCCGCGACGCGCGCGAGCGCACCAGGTGCGTCGGGCAGGTCGACCGTCACGCGAACGCCACCCTCGCGCAGTCCGAGGAACGCGACGAACGCTCGCAGCAGGTCGGTGATGGTGAGGATGCCGATCAGGCGGCCGTCTTCGATGACGGGCAGCCCCGACACCCGGTGCTCCTCCATCAGCAGCGCAGCCTGCTCGACGGGGTCGTCTGGACCCACGG
>REEJ01000176.1 GCA_007695125.1 Trueperaceae bacterium
CGGCGGGCCTGCCCGCGACCACCTGGGCGACGCTGTCGTCGACCCGGCGCGCGATCGGGCGCTCGCCGATCAGGAAGGCGTCGGCGAGTCCGGCGAGCCGCTCGAGCGCCTCGTCGTCGCGGTAGGCGATCGGCTCGGACGAGCGGTTGGCGCTGGTCATGACCAGCAGCGGTGGCGCGCCGTCGTCGAAGAGCAGGTGGTGGACGGGTGTGTAGGGGAGCATCACACCGAGCGAGGCGTTGTCCGGTGCGAGGTCGACCGGCAGGGCGTCACCGCGCTTCGGGAGGAGCGCGATCGGGCGCTCGGCGCCGGCCAGGAGCACTCGCGAGGCAGCGTCGAGCATCACGTGCGGCTCCAGCGTGGCGAGGTCGCTCCCCATGATGGCGAAGGGCTTCTCCTTGCGGTACTTCCGCTCACGCAGGGCAGCCACGGCACGCTCGTCGGTCGCGTCGCAGGCGAGGTGGTAGCCACCGAGGCCCTTGATCGCGACGATGGCGCCGTCGCGCAGCGCGGCCACGGTGGCCCGCACGGCGGCGTCGTCCCACACCTCATCCGTCCCGTCCGCGTCCACGACGAAGCGCAACCGCGGGCCACAGACGGGGCAGGCGGTCGGTTGGGCGTGGAAGCGGCGATCGAGCGGGTCGTGATACTCGGCCTCGCACGGCCCGCACATGGGGAACGACCGCATGGTCGTGAGCGGCCGGTCGTACGGCAGCGCCTCGATGATCGAGTAGCGCGGTCCGCAGTTGGTGCAGTTGATGAACGGGTACCGGTGGCGCCTGTCGCTCGGGTCGCGCATCTCGCGCAGGCAGTCGTCGCAGACCGGTAGGTCGGGCGAGATCGCCGTCGTGACGCCTTCGGCGTCCTCGCTCTCGACGATCACGAAGCCCGTCGGCAGCTCCCGACCGGGCTCGCCGCGCTCCAACTCGCGCACGCTCTCGACGCGCGCTGCCGGCGGCGCCTCGGCCGGGATCGAGACGGCGAAGGCGTCCAGCACGCCGCTCTCGGCGACCGCTTCGATGGTGACACCGTGCACGTCGTTGCGGACCCAGCCGGCTAGACCGTGCTGGCGGGCGAGCCGATAGATGAAGGGGCGAAACCCGACGCCCTGCACGGTCCCGCTGACGCGCAGGCGGCGCCGCTCGAGCGGCACCGCGTCAGCCTCGCTTGGCGGCCAGGCGCTCGCGCACGAACGCCAACCAGGCGTCCATGCCTTCGCCGGTGCGGGCCGAGAGCTCGAACACCGGGGTGCCGGGCGACACCTTCGCGACGGCGTCGAGCGCGCGCTCGCGCTCGAAGCCGACCGCCTCGGCGATGTCGACCTTGTTGATCACCACGGCGTCGGCGTCCTTGAAGATGCGTGGGTACTTGAGCGGCTTGTCCTCGCCCTCGGTGGTCGACAGCAGCGTGACCCGCAGGTCCTCACCGAGGTCCCAGGATGCTGGGCACACGAGGTTGCCGACGTTCTCGATCACGAGCACGTCGAGGCCAGCGAGGTCGAGCTGGTCGACGGCGCGCGCCACCATCTCGGCCTCGAGATGACACACGGTGCCGGTGACGATCTGCACCGACGGCGCTCCGGCGGCGTGGATCCGGACCGCATCGTTGTCGGTCTCGAGATCGCCGACGACGACGGCGACCCGAAGGTCACCCGCGAGCTCGCGCACGCTGCGCTCGAGCAGGGCGGTCTTCCCCGAACCGGGGGACGACACGATGTTCAGGACCAGGCACCCCTTGAACGCCGCTCGATTGGCGGCGGCGACGCCGTCGTTGTGCGTCATGAGCGACTTCTGGACCTGGACGACGCGAGCGCCAGGCGTCACGGCGGTGCCGTGAGGGCTGACGCGCACGTCGCGCGTGGCGACGGGATCGGCCATCACGCGACCTCCAGGTGGCTCACGTGCATCTCGCGCCCCTGACGCAGGTCGGCCGAGGGCGTATCACAGGTGGGACACATGGCGATCCCGAAGCGGTTGTCGAGTTCGAACTCGGACTGGCATGTCGCACAGTACGCGATGGCGGGGAGGTACGTCACCTCCAATCGAGCGGTGGCCGCCATCGTGCCCGCGCGGGCGCCGCCGAAGGCGAACTCGAGCGCCTCCGGAACGACGCCCGACAGGGCCCCGATCTCGACGTGGATGGCCTCGATGACGTCCGCGCCTTCCTTGCGCGCGGCTTCCTCGGCCAGGTCGATCATGCTGATCACGAGCCCGAACTCATGCATGCGTCAGGACGATCTCCTCGGCGCTGAAGCGCTCGTCGGCTGCGAGTTCGGGACGCAGGTCGCTCAGGGCGACGCCCAGGCGCTCGATCTCCTGGACGACCACCGTGGCGAGCGCGGGCATGCGCTCGCGCACGGTGTCCGTCAGGGCGACGCCGATCTCGCCGCTCTCGAACTCGAGCGGCCGGACACCGATGGCGACGCAGGTGACCTCGGGGAGGTCGCCGTAGAGGTCCATCGCCGACAGGAGGTCGGGGACCTCCCACTCGTGCGACGAGAGCTTGCCGTAGCCGATCTCGTCCGGGATGCTGTCGCGGTCGAAGCGGTAGACCTTGCCCGGTGGGGCGCAGACCGCGTCGACGAGGATCACGTGGTCGTACTCCGCGATCAGGTTGAGCAACTGCCACCCCAGGGTGCCGCCATCGACGATCTCGACGCCCTCAGGGAAGGCGAACTTCTGGCGCAGGTAATGCACCAGGTGCACGCCCGCGCCTTCGTCGCCGTAGAAGACGTTGCCGACGCCGAGCACGAGGAGCGAGCGTGCGTCTTTCATCAGTGCTTCCCTCCGGCCTTGGGTGGCTGCTTCTCGGACGTGGGTGACTTCTTCGCGGTCTTGGCCGCAGGCTCGAGTTCGTCGTCCGTCGCCGGGCGGGCGTGCACGTCGTCGTCCTTGGCGGCGAAGCCCGAGACGATGCCCTCGATCAGCAGGTTACCGGTTCGCATGCTGTTCCACACGGCCATGTAGATGTGGGCCACGGTGAACAGGATGAAGAACCACATCACGAAGCGGTGCACCGCGCGCACGTTCGCGAGGCCACCCATCCAGACCTCGATGGGCCGCATGATGTCCGCGCTCCAGACGGCGATCCCGCTCGAGAGGTACGGGGCGGCGAGGATGATGCCGGTGACGCTGATCACCAGCAGCGAGGCGTAGAGCATGGTGTAGACGAGGTACTGCAGGGGTCCGTAGTTGCTGTAGGTGAAGTGCGGGTGGTCGCGCTTCATCAGCAGGTAGAACGCGAGCTGGTCGCGCCATGCCCGCCAGCTGAACATCACCGGCGCCATCCGGAGCTCGGCGCCGAGGCCGAGCTTGCCGTCTTGGCGGATGAACAGGAACTGGAAGATGCGCACGAGCGTCATGGCGAGCAGGATCCAGCCGGCGATGACGTGCCAGCCGCGCACCTGCGCCATGATGAAGATGTCGGAGGCCTCACTCGCGAGGTTGCGCGCGAGGAACGGGTTCCCGATGTAGATGCCGGACAGGACCAGCCAGATGAGCAGGCCGTTCCTCACCCAGTGGGCGATCCGGATATAGCGTCCGAAGACGTACACGACCATCCGCGGGCGCCCGGGCTTCTGGAGCACGACCGCCTTCGGCCGTGCTCGTACGGTGCTGGTCGCCACGGTCACACCCCCACTTCGTGATGGGCGATCTCCTCACCGTCGCGGTTCAAGATGTGCACCGCACAGGCGAGGCATGGGTCGAACGAGTGGATGGTGCGGATGACCTCGAGCGGCTGGGTCGGATCGGCCATGGGCTGCCCGACGAGCGACGCCTCGTACGGCCCGCGCTGCTCGCGACCGTCCTTCGGGCTGGCGTTCCAGGTGGTGGGCACGACGGCCTGGTAGTTGTCGACCACGCCGTTGCGGACGACGACCCAGTGGCTCAGCGCGCCGCGGGGTGCCTCGGCCATGCCGTAGCCCTCACCGTCGCGGGCCGTGTAGCGGTTGAAGAAGCGCTCGTCGCCGCCCCCGACGCTGCTCGTGAGCTGGGCGATCATCGTCGGGATGTAATCGCCGACGAGCTTCGTCTCGAGCCCCCGGACGACGGTGCGGCCGACGGTGGAGTACCAGAACTCGAAGGGGACGCCGAGCTTCGAGGTGTAGTCGTCCATGAGCTGTCGGACGCCCTCGTGACCGGCGGCGTAGGCGACGATGAAGCGCGCCAACGGACCGACCTCCATGGGAGCGCCGTCGTAGCGGGGAGCCTTCACCCAGCTGTAACCGCCTTCGGTGCGAAGCGTACCGTCGGCGTTGAGACCCTCGTAGGCGGGGTTGGTCTGGCCCCGCAGCGGGTGGAGCGAGGTCTCGCCGCCGCTGTAGGTGTACCAGGCGTGGGCGACTTCTTCGCCGATCTGCATCGGGTCGACAGGCTGAACCGTGGAGAGGTCCCGACCCATCACGATCCCGGCCGGCAGGAAGTACGAGCGCTGGTCGAGCGGCAGCTCGTTCTGCGGGAGCGCGCCGAAACTCATGTAGTTGCGGACGCCGCCGCCCCAGCCGGCCAAGGCCTCGTCGCCGTAGCGGCGGCCGAGGAGCTCCATGTCGGGCAGGTACGCGCGCTCGACGAAGTCCATCGCCTGCTGCATCAGGAACTGATACTGCGCGATGCGGTTCGGGTCGATGCCGTCACGGTTGGACGTGACGCCGCCGACGATCAGGCTCTGCGGGTGCGGGTTCTTGCCCCCGAAGACGGCCGTCGCCTGCGCGCTGAGCCGCTGGACGGCCAGGTTGTCGAGGTAGTGCGAGGCGAGGATGAGGTTCTCCTCCGGCGTGAGCTTGTAGCCGGGGTGCTCCCAGTATCCGCCCGTGAAGGGGCCGAGCTGACCGCTCTCTGCGAACGCTGTGAGGCGCTGCGCAACGCGGGTGTAGTGGCTCACGGAGGCGTTGTACGGGGTCGGGTGGTACTCGTGGGCGACCTCGGTGGCCAGCTCGGGATCGGCGCCGAGCGCGCTGATGACGTTCCACCAGTCCATCGAGTGGAGTTGGTAGAAGTGCACCGCGTGATCGTTGACGAGCTGTGCGGCCCAGATGAGGTTGCGCAGTGAGCGCGCGTTCGGTGGGATCTGCACGCCGTAGGTGTGCTCGGTCGCTTCGACGCCGCGCTCGTAGTGGTGGAAGGTGCAGACGCCGCAGATGCGCTGGGCGAACATGCCCACGTCGCGCGGGTCGCGGCCCTTCATGATCGTCTCCATGCCGCGGAACGCGGTGCTGCTGGAGAGCGCGTCTTCGATGGTCCCGTTGTCGTCGACTTCGATCTCGATTCGCAGGTGGCCTTCGATGCGCGTGATGGGGTCAATGACGTGTCTCGCCACGGCTTATTGCTCCTTCTTAGGCGGCTCTTGCTTCGCCTGGCGCTGCTCGAGCGCGCTCTTGACGACGGTGGCGCCGGCGTGCGCGGCGATCCCGACTGCGGCGGCGCCCAGGGCGACCGCACCGATGGTGTCCGCATCGGCGTCGAGGCCGAAGGGCAAGGGATAGACGCGACCGGGGAGCGGCTCTTCGAACGGGGTCATGGTGTCCCAGAAACCCGGCTCGCTGCAACCGATGCAACCGTGACCGGCCATGATCGGCCAAGAGGTGCCTTCGTTGTACCGGACGACACCGCAGT
This sequence comes from Trueperaceae bacterium, assembly GCA_007695125.1. GTDB lineage: Bacteria > Deinococcota > Deinococci > Deinococcales > Trueperaceae > CSSed10-48. Next base: position 5,613 of record REEJ01000176.1, read on the forward strand.
TGTTGTAGGCCATCGGGCCCTTGCAGCCGACCTTGAAGAGGCACAGACCGCGCTTGAGGCCCTCTTGGTCGTTCCAGCCCTCGACGAACTGGCCGGCGTCGAAGTGGCTGCGGCGCTCGCACTTATCGTGGATGCGGTCGCGGTAGGCCCACAGCGGGCGACCGAAGGCGTCCAGTTGGGGCAGCCGGCCGAACATGGCGTACTCGAGGATCGTGCCGACGATGTTGGTGCTCGACACCGGGCAGGCCGGGAGGTTGACGACCGGCGTGTTGATCCGGCGCGTGTTCAGGAAGTCGGCGATTCCGAGGGCGGCGGTCGGGTTGGGCCGCGCGGCAGGGATACCACCGTAGGCGGCGCACGTGCCGGCGGCGACGATGGCTGCGGCGTGACGTGAGATGTGCTCGACGATCTCGATGCCGGTGTGTCCGGCCGGTCCGATCGTCAGGTAGTTGCCGCCGTCGGCGACGGGAACGGAACCCTCGAACACGGCGATGTACTGGCCGTCGTAGCGCTCGATGGCGGCCTCGAGAACATCTTCGGCCGCTTGGCCGGATGGCGCCATCAGCACCTCGGAGTACTCGAGGCTGATGAGGTCGAGCAGCAGCGCGTCGACGCCGGGGTTGGCGTTGCGCAGGAGCGCGATGCTGTTCCCCGTGCACGACTGCAGCTCTTGCCAGATCACCGGCAGGCGGGTGGCGAGCTCGGCGGCGCGGGCGACGCGCAGGTCGAAGATCGACGGCAGCGAGAGGGCGGCGGTGGTGACCGCGACCATCTTCAGGAACTCGCGGCGGGTCACACCGCGGCGCTTGAGCAGCGTCCCGAGCGTGAGCTCCTTCAGGGGCTCCTTGGCCTCGAGCCGGTCCATGTGGGCATCGGCCTCGGCCGCCAGGCGCTCGTAGTACTCGCGCGGCGAGTGCTCCTGTGTCGGCGCCTGGGCCGGGGGCTCGGTCTGCGTGTGCGGTCGATTCATGCGGTCCTCCTGGTGCGTTGCGGTTGGCGGGTGTCGAGGCGTGAGGGGGCGGGGGCGCTCATGGCGGGCCGCGTTCCCGACTTGCGGATGATCTTGTCGGCAATCGTGGTAGACCCACCTCCCTCTTCGCCGCGACGCGGATCACGCCGCGCCCTGTTCCCGTTGGCGCCGCTCGAAGGCGGCGACGTCGGCCAAGGTGCTCGTACGCAAGAAGTCGATCTGGTCCTTCCGGTGTTGCGTCCAGAAGGCGTGTGCCGGACAGGCGCGTTCATCGCTGCACTCGGCGGTTCCGAGCATGCAGCGCTCCTCGAGCAGCGGGTCGTCGAGGGCGTAGGCGATGTCGTAGAGGGTGATGTCGCCCGGTTCACGGGCCAACGCCACCCCCCCACCAACGCCGCGCCGAGTGACGGCAAGACCGCGCCGAGCGAGCGTGTGGATGATCTTGGCGAGGTACGGGTGCGGGAGACCAGTCGCCTCCGCGATGTCCTTGATGAACCGTGCCTTCCCACCCGAAGACGCGACGTGGCCGAGCGCCGTGATCGCGTACCCCGTGGACTGCGTCATCCTCGTGACCTCCTCGTCGACCCGGCATCGCGGCCACCGCCAAAGCGGAGTTCTAGATGTCCTTGTCGTCTATGAGGAAGTCTATGAGCCTGGGTGATGGGTGTCAACCCCGAATGTCCCGGTCGACGGCACGGCGCGTATATCGACCAGGACACGTATTCGTGCTCGCTTTCACAAGCGGTCTCGAGGCGGCGCTCGCCGCGCTGGCGCGCAGCGCCTCAGCCGGACGCAGAGAGCATCTCGACGCGCTGCGTCAACCGCTCGACCAGGTCCTGTTTGAGCGTCACGCCGATGCCGGGTCCCTCGGGCACCCGCTGGATGCCGTCGACCGCATCGAGCAGCGGCTCCACGATGTCTTCGTCCCAGTAGCGGCTCGCGCTGCTCGTATCGCCCGGCAGCACGAAGCCCTCGAGGGTGGAGACGTGCAGGTTGTGGGCTCGACCCACGCCCGACTCGAGCATGCCGCCGCACCACACGGGTGCGCCGAACGACACCGCGACGTCGTGCAGGCGCCTGGCGGCGACGTAGCCGCGCACGCGACCGACCTTCACGTTGATCACCCGCCCGGCCCCGATCTGGAGCCCCTTGCGGGCGTCCTCGGCGCTGTGGATCGACTCGTCGAGGCAGATCGACGTGCTGAGCTGCGCCTGTAGGGTGGCGTGGTCGACCAGGTCGTCGTGCGCGAGCGGCTGCTCGACGTACGCCAGGTCGAAGGCGTCGAGCTGGCGCAGGATCGGTGCGTCCGTCAGGCGATAGGCGCTGTTGGCATCGACCGTGACGTCGGCATCAGGGAAGGCCTCGCGTACCGCACGCACCGGGACGACGTCCCAACCCGGCTTGATCTTGAGCTTCACCCGCCGGTAGCCCTGCGCGAGGTGCGTGCGCGCCTCCTCCACCGTCGCCTCGGCGCTCGGCTGGATGCCGATCGAGACCCCGACCGGGACCGCCGTGCGAACGCCGCCCAGCAGGTGCCAGAGCGGCACGCCAAGCGCCTTGGCGTGGAGGTCCCACAGCGCCATCTCGACCGCCGCGACCGCCATGTTGTGACCGCGCACGAAGCGCAGGTCGTGGAGGAGTTGATGCGGGGTGGCGTAGTCACGCCCCATCACCACGGGCGCCACGAAGTCCTTGATGACACCCCAAGCCGTATCGCGTGTCTCGTAGGCGTACCCCGGGAACTCGCCCGCGACGCACTCGGCGACGCCCTCTGCCCCATCGCCACGGACGGTGACCAACAGGATCCGACGGTCCTGCTCGACGCCGAAGCTGGTCTCGAAGCGGAAACGCAGCCGCATGGCGACCTCGCGGAGCTCGATCTGTTCGATGCGCATGGCCCCTACTATGGCGCGTCGCACGGGTCCGCGGTCGTCGACCACCAGGGCGCAGCGACACCCGGCTCCCCGCCTGCTAGCGTGGCCTCGGTGCGCAAGGTTGTGCACGTCGACATGGACGCGTTCTACGCCGCCGTGGAGCAGCGCGACGAGCCGAGTCTGCGGGGACGCCCCGTGGCGGTCGGGGGTGGCAGCGAACGGGGCGTCGTCATGACGGCCTCGTACGAGGCACGCCGCTTCGGCGTCCGCTCCGCGATGCCGACCGTCGTCGCACGACGCGCATGCCCCGATCTCATCGTGGTCCCACCGCGCTTCGCGGCGTACCACGAGGCGTCCGCTGCGGTGCACGAGGTGTTCCGCTCCTTCACGGACCTGGTCGAGCCGCTCGCGCTCGACGAGGCCTTCCTCGACGTCACCGAGCCGAAACGCGGACCGCCATCCGGGACGCTCCTCGCCCGCGCGATCAAGGCCGAGATACGCGCATCGACCGGTCTCACGGCCTCCGCCGGCGTCGCGAACGGCAAGTTCGTGGCGAAGGTCGCCTCGGGCATGCACAAACCCGACGGCCTGACGGTGGTGACCCCTGAAGAGGTACCGGCGTTCGTCGCCGCGCTGCCCATCGAGGCGTTCTTCGGCGTCGGACCGCGGACCGCAGAGCGCCTCCACGCCCTCGGCGTGCACACGGGCGCCGACCTGCTGCGCGTCGACGAGGCGGCGCTGGCCGGCGCCGTCGGCAAGCTGGCGACGTTCCTGCGCCTGGTGGCGCGAGGCGTCGACGACCGCCCGGTCGTCCCGGACCGCCGCCGCAAGTCGATCGGCGCGGAGCGCACCTTCGACCGCGACCTCAGCGCCCGCGACGACCTGGAGAGCGAACTCGCGGCCGTCTGCGAGGCGGTCGGGCGACGCCTGGTTCGCGCGCGCCTGGCCGCGCGCACGGTGACGGTCAAGGTGAAGTATCGCGATTTCCGGGTGATCACCCGCTCCACCACCCCTGCGACGCCCGTGGCGTCGACCGCGGACCTGCGGCCGTGGGCCGATGCGCTGTTGTTCGCCACGCCGCGACCCGTCGGGGCCTTGCGGCTGGTCGGCGTGAGCCTGAGCGGGCTCTTCCCCGCCGACCGGCGCGTCGTCCAACCACCGCTCCCCTTCTCGATCGACTGACCGGCAACCGCCCTGTCCCGACCTTGCCTCACATACCCGCCCGGGGTATCCTGTGGGCATGTGCGCCCACCTCCCTCCCTCCGCCGCGTCGGTCCTCGCCACGCTCCTCGAGGGCAACGAACGCTACGCGACCGACGCGCCGCGCCACCCGCACCAGGGGCGCGAGACGCGCGCCAGTCTGGCCGAGGGCCAACACCCGATCGCCGCGATCCTCGCCTGCTCCGACGCGCGCGTGCCCCCGACGCTGGTGTTCGACCAGGGCCTCGGAGACCTCTTCATCGTGCGCAACGCCGGCCAGGTCCTCACGCCCGGGGCGCTCGCAAGCCTCGAGTTCGCCGTGCTCGAGCTCGGCGTGTCGCTGATCGTCGTCATGGCCCACGAGGCGTGCGGCGCGGTGCGCGCCGCCGCTGCGACCTTCGGCGGCGACGACGTGCCCGAAGGCCACCTGGCCCAGGTGCTGGCACCGCTGGCGCCCGCGGTGGCCGTCGCCGCCCGCCGCGGCGACGCCGATGAGGGTGTGGAGGCGCTCGCATGTCGCTCAGGCGAGGCGCACCTGCGCATGACGGTCGCCGCCCTGCGCAACGCCGGGCCCGTCATCGCGACGCGGGTGGCCGACGGCCGCCTCGGCGTGGCCGGCCTCAGCTACGAGCTGGCAAGCGGGCGCACGCACCTCACGGCGCCCTGAAGCAGCGCTACCATGGAAGCGTACGGGTGCGAGTGCACCCATCAGGCCTCGTGGCCGAGACGAGTGGCGTCCCCCACGTCGATCCTGCGGTTCTTCGCACCGCGCCCGAGTGGGTCGGGGGCGCCCCGGCCCGGCCTGGAGGCCGTCATGTGTGTGTTCATGCTGGTTCTCGGAGCGCTCGTGCTCGTGTTCGGCACCGCCGCCGTCATCCGGTTCTTCGTCGGGCACGGCGCACAGCGCGCCGAAGTCGCCTCGGTGGCCCGCACCGAGACCATGCTGCTCGGCGTCGCGGCGATCGCGATCGGCTTCCTCCTGCTCGTCTTCGGCGTCACCGGTACCGTGTGTCAGGTGCTGGGCATCGGCTGAACGGCAGGGCCGATCAGCGAACGCGCGCGATCATCACCGCCAGGGCCGGCGCCGAGATCTCACCGACGTGGACGTCGACCAACGCGCCGGTCGCGTCGAACGCGAAGGTGGTCGGCAGCCCCACCACCCGCAGCGCCGCCCCGACAGCGCCGTCGGGGTCGAGGAGCACACCGGCGCTCGGGAACCCGGCGCCCTCCAGGTAGCCACGAACCAGCGCCGCGCTCTCGCGCTGGTTCACGAGCAACACTGCGACGTCCGGATGCTGCGCCGCCGCCGCGAAGAAGACCGGCAGCTCGCGGCGACAGGGCGGGCACCACGTCGCCCAGACGTTGACGATGGCGCCGGTCGGGAGCCGGTCAAGCCGCGTCTCGGGTCCGTCGAGCGCCGCCAGCGTCACGGCCGGTAGCGCGTGGTCGCCGGCGCCAGCCGCCGGGGTCAGCAGGCCCGAGGGGAGCCACCAGGCGGCGATCGCGGCGAGGCCGAGACCGGCGATCGCGCGCCGAAGCGACGGGAACCGCAGCGCGAAGACGGCGCTGACGAGCGCGGCCGCCGCGACCCCCCACCAGGGGGCGAAGCCGCCTTGCCAGATCGCGAACACGGCGCCTGGCGTCGACCAGTAGAAGTCGACGTTGCCGAGCACGAAGCCGAGGCGAGCGCCGACGAAGGCCGCGAGTGCGGCGTACCAACCCCACGTCGCCAGTTCCGGTCGACCACGGCGGGCGAGCAGTTCTGCGCCGGCCAGCAACACCAAGAAGCCGACACCCGCGTACGCGCGGTCGAGTGAGAGCACGAGCGGACCGATGCTCAGCGCCCCCATGCTCTGCCGCTCCTCTCATCCGCGGCCCCCGTCGTCGCCATGCGGCGATGATACCCCAGCGGGGTACCGCGATCGTCGAACGGAGGGAGCGGACACGGTCGGCAGGTCACGCCGCGGTATCCTCGCCCGACATGGCCGACGTCCTCGTCATCGGTGCCGGCGTAGCCGGTCTCGTCGCCGCGCGCAGTCTGCGCGCCAGCGGTGCCGACGTCGTCGTGCTCGAGAAGAGCCGTGGGTTCGGCGGTCGCGCGGCGAGCCGCACCGTGCACGGTCAGCGGATCGACCACGGGGCGCAGTTCATCACCGTCCGCGACGAGCGCTTCGCTGCTCAGGTGGAGGCATGGTCGGCCGCGGGGGTCGTCACGGAGTGGAGCCGCGGCGTCGCACGCTGGACGGCGGTCGAAGGGTGGCGCATGGCGAGTGCCGAGTCGAACCCCCGCTACGCCTGCCCCGAGGGCATGAACGCCATCGGCAAGGCGCTCGCCGAGGGGCTGGACGTTCGCCTCCATACGACGGTCGCCGCGGTGCGGCCCGACGCGGACAGCTGGAGCGTCGCAACGCGGGACGGCCCCACCTTCCGAGCGACCTCCGTGATCGTGACGGCGCCGGTCCCACAAGCCCTGGCCCTGCTTACCGACATCGACATCACGAACGACGTCCGCGGCAGGCTCGAGGCCGTCACCTACGCCCCGTGCCACACCGTGGCGCTCGGCTTCGGCGCCGTCGAGGCGCCACGATGGCCGGGTGTGCAACTGCCCGAGCATCCCGACCTCGCGTGGATCGCCCACGACTCCAGCCGTCGCGCACCAGGCACCGCCGACGGTGTCACGCTGCTCCTGCACGCCACGCCGAGCTACAGCCGCCTGCGCTTCGACGACCTACCCGAGGTGATCGTGGCGGACCTCCTCGCCGCCGCGCGTCCCCTGCTGCCGTGGGACACCGACCCGACGTGGAGCTTCCACCATCGCTGGCGGTACGCGCAACCCGAGTACACGCTCGCAGAGCAAGCGTTCGAGGTCACCACCGGGCTGACGCTCGCGGGCGACGCGTTCGGTGAGGGGCGCGTCGAAGGCGCGTACTTGTCGGGGCTGGCCGCCGCAACCGCCCTCCGGGCGCCCGGTTGAACCGGCCGACGCGAGTGCGGTCCACGCCCGTTCGAAGGGGTTCGAGGCGCGCCTCAAGCCACGCTGACGTCGATCCCGGCGAGAGCCTCGGCCAGTTCGGCACGGACCTGTGCGGCCAGCGGCACCAGCTGCGCCCGCGTGTCGCTCGCGGCGAGCGTGAACACGTGCTGCGGATCGATCGCGATCACCTCGGTACCGCCCTCGACCTCGCGCAGCGTGACGGTGCACGGCAGGAGCAGCGCGACGTCGCGATCCAGGTCGAGCGCCTGTTTGGCGAGTTGCGGCTTGCACACGCCGAGGATTCGGTGGCCCTCGTGGTCGGCGCCAAGTTTGGCGCTGAACGTGGCCTGCAGGTCGATCTCCGTGAGGATGCCGAAGCCCTTCGACTTCAGCGCGACCTCGAGCGCGCTGCGCGCCTGGTCGATCGACGATGGGACGGTGACGCGGAGCGGGTCCATGGCCGTGCCTCCTGTCGCAAGGATACCCTATCCGGGTATCAGGCTGCGGTTGGCAGCCCGAGCGCGGCGAGTGCGGAGGCGACGACGCGGCGCAGCGCTCCATAGCCGAAGTGTGTCCGGGCCAGGCGCAGGTTGTGTTCGGCCATCGCATCCCGCGCCGCGGGGTCGTCCAGCAAGGCGCCGAACGCACGCACGGCTGCGGGCGTCACCGCGCCGTCGATCTCGACGAAGCGGAACCCTTTCGGCGCGATGTCGGCCGCGTAGACGGCGTAGCGGTTGACGAGCGCCGCTTTTCGGAACCAGATCGTCTCCAGCAAGGCGTTGCCGAACCCCTCGTAGAGGCTCGGGTAGGTCACCAAGTCGGCATGGGGATAGGTGTCCCACAGCCCGAAGCGTGGCGTCCCGTCCGGGCCGGGCGCGCGCGTCGCGCCGACGACGTGGTCGACTAGGCGCAGGTCGACCGAGCGCTCGCGAGCGCGCTGCTCGAGGGCGCGCAGGTAGTCGAGCCCCTCGTCCCCGGCGGCATGTGTGATCACCAGGACGTTGCGGGCTTCCGCGAGCTCGGCCAGCAGATCTATGGCGAGCTCGATGCCCTTGCGCGGAACCACGCGCGTCGGTTGCAGGATCAGGCGCTGCTCGCCGGTCAGACCGATCGCGTCCCGGAAGGTCGCCGCGAAGGCATCGGGTTCAGGGGCCGGCGTATCGAAGTCGAGCACGTTCGGGAGCACCAGGGCCTCGACGCCGCGGCGTCGCCGTAGCGCGTCCGCGGCGAGGCTGTTGATCGCAAGGTGGCGGACCGAGGGGGCATCGAACGGGAAGTAGGTGTCGAGGTAGGTCGGCAGACGCGCCTCGGCGAAACGTTCGCGTTCCCAGTGGTAGTCGTGCTCGTGCGAGAGGGTCGGGATGGCGCGCTCGGCAACCAACCCCGCCAGCGCCTCGGCGAGCGGCAGCTGCATCGGCACCGCCCACACGTTCTGCAACACCAGCAGATCGGGCCGTACCTCGTCGACGACACGCTCCAGCGCGCCGCGCAACGTGTCGGCCCGTGACCGCAGGTCGTCACGCAGGCTGGGATCGGCGTCGCCCGGCCCGAAGAAGCGCTCGCCGAGCTCGACCGCCAGCGGGTCACGGAAGTGCAGCTCCGGTGCCAGGGTCCCGGGTGGCCCGTCCGCGTCGAGCTCACCCGCGCACATGTGGGGCGAGAAGCCGAACTCCTCCAGCACGTGGAGGAGCTTGGCGTTCTCCAGGCTCACGCCGTCGGTGCCCGCGAGCCGCGTCGAGACGTAGAGGGCGCGCACGTCAGCCCTTGACGCCGCCGGCGGTCAGGCCGCCGACCAGGTACTTCTCGAACCAGAAGAACAGCAGCATGATCGGCAGCGTGATGATCATGGCGCCGGCCATCAGGTACTGTCGCGGCACCTCCTGGCTGTCGAGCATGACCATGCCGCGCGGGAGCGTGAAGATCGCGGGGTTGTCGAGGAACATGAACGCGAACAGGAACTCGTTCCACGCGATCATGAACACGTAGAGGCCGACCGACGCGATGGCAGGCATCGACAGCGGCAAGGTGATGCGCCAGATCACCTGGGCGCGCGTGCAACCGTCGATCAACCCGGCCTCCTCGAGGTCCTTCGGCAACGTCTGGAAGTAGCTGCGGAGCATGTACAACGCCACCGGGATCGTGGTGGCCGGGTACACGATCAACAGCCCGGGCAGGGTGTTGCGCAGGCCGAGCTGCGTGAAGACCGCGTAGAGCGGGATCACCAGCACGATCGCCGGGAACATGTAGATGAGCAGGATCGACCGCGACAGGAAGGTGCGGCCGGGGAACGCCAGGCGCGTGACGGCGTAGGCACCGAGCACCGCCATCACGAGCGTCACGACCATGGTCACGAAGGCCACGAGCGCGCTGTTGCCGATGAAGTTCAAGAAGTCGAAGGTGAACAGCACCTCGCGGTACCCGACCAGCAACTGACGCACGCCCAGGTGGAACTCGATGGCGAGGTTCGCGGGATCGCGCAGCATCGCGGCGCGCCCCTTCAGTGACGCCGACAGCATGTACCAGAACGGGAAGAGGATGATCACGGCGAAGAACGAGAAACCGAAGCCGCGCAACAACCGCACGATCACCCGTTCGAGCACGTCGCGCCGTGGCCGCCTCAGGTCGAAGTCGCGCAGACCGTAGCGCACCAGCTGGCCCGCGACAGCCAGCGCGATGAAGGCATAGGCCACGCCCCACACGGGCTCGACGGCCTCGAGACCGAGCGGGCGGAAGCCGCTGACGAGCAACCACACGAGCGCCACGACGAGACCGGCGCCGACCGCGATCGCCAGCGGCGTGTCGCGACGCTCGCGGAAGGCGCCGATCACGGCGCCGAGCGCCAGGCCGACGAGCAGCGCCTGACCGAGCGGGAGGACCGTGACCATGCCACCGACCACGGAGGCGACCAACGCCCACAGCGCCACGACCATGCCCACCGTGAGGCTGCCGACGCCCGCGGCGATCGCGATCGACGCCGGTGACAGGGTCGGCCGGGTGATGACGTTCGTCGCGGACATCATTCGTTCTCCGGGGCGAAGCGGTAGTAGAAGAACATGAAGATCAGCAAGACCAGGAACAGGACCATCGCGACCGCCGATCCAGCGCCGATGTCGGAGCGAGCGAACGCCTCGTCGTAGATCAGGACGGGCAGGTTCTTCGTACCCGCGGCACCGCCGGTGAGCAGGAAGATGTCCTCGAACTTGTTGATCAGGAACATGAAGCGAAGCAAGAAGAGGACCGCCAGGATGCCCGCGAGGTTCGGCAGCGTGATGTACCAGAACTGGGCGAAGGGTCCTGCCCCATCGACGTCGGCCGCCTCGTACATGTCGATCGGTACGGCCTGCAGCCTCGCCAGGATGAACAGGAACGCGAACGGGAAGTAGTTCCAAGAGCTGAACGCGACCACCGACGCGAGCGCCAACGGGAAGGCGAAGGACAGCCCGAAGAGGCTCAACTCGATCGAACGCTGGCCCAGGAAGTTGACCGGGCCGGCCAGCAGGTCCCAGCGCTGGCCGAGGGCGTTCACGGTGCCGCTGAAGGGATCGAGGAAGAACGCCCACACGAACGCCACCGCGATGACGGGAGCGACGTACGGGAACAGGAACAGGCCTCGCAAGAGCCCCTGGCCGCGGAAGCGCGAGTTGAGCAGTTGCGCGGCGAACAGCCCGAGCAGGATCGATCCGACCGAGCTGAAGAACGTATACACGAGCGTGATGCGCAGCGACGGCCAGAAATCCGTGCCGGTCAGGACGCGCCGATAGTTGTCGAGCGTGAACACGAGGTTCGTGATGATGTTCTCCGCCCGCGCGCGCATGTCGGTCGGAGCGTCGCGCACGTCGGGTGAGCCGGCCTGCAGATAGGCGGTGTCGGCCACGAACGTGAGTTCCAGCGTCTCCCGGTAGCCGCCCTCCCAGTCGCCGAACGCGCAGGCGACCGTGCGCCCGTCCTGCTCGCATCGCGGCTCGACCGTCGCCAGCGTGAGGCCAGCTGGGAGCGTCTTCTGCCAATCGACCCCGAACAGGGTGATGCGCTGGCTCCCGTTGCGCATCGTGAGGCGCAAGACGAGCTCGTCACCTGCGTCCTCCGGCTGCTGCATCACGCGCTCGTTTGCGACCGGCACGGGCGCACGCAGATCGGCGAGGGTGACGGGCTTGAAGCTGAGCCACACGTTGAGCAGGACCGGGAAGAGCACGATCAGGAGGATGACGGCGAACGTCGGCGCCAACATCCAGTACGCGAGGCGCGCTTCCCGGGCCTCGAGCGTCATGCGTCGCACCGCCATGCGACCCCTCCTTACGTTCGATCAAATAGGAGCGGATGGCCGACCCCGCTGGGTCGGCCATCCGGGAGCGAGCTCAGCGCAGCGCTTCGACGCGGCTCTGCATCTCGCGGGCAGTCTCCTCGGCGGTGCGGTCACCGTCGAGGAACTCGCGCACGAGTTCGGCCATGACGCGGGTGCCGTACAGCGTCCCGACGAGGGCGCCCTCATCCTGGGCGAAGCCCCACCGGCTGCCCGTCTCGAGGCCCTCGACGATCGCGTTGATCACGTCATCGTCGTAGAAGTCTGAGAGCGGCTGGAAGCGATCGACACCGATCTCGAGGCCTGCCCAGCCCTGGGCGTACAAGTCGGGCTCGTCGACGGTGCCGGAGCGGACCGGGAACTTGCCTTGCGGCGCCATCGACATCCAGTCGAGGTAACCGTCGCTCAGCAGGTAGCTGATGAACTCCTGCGAGGCGTCGATGTCGGCGTCGACGGTGATGGCCAGGTACTGCAGCTGGGCCCAGCCGGCGCCCGTCGGGTTGCTCGGCCCGGCGATGCGGGTCGCGAACTCGGTGCGCTCGGCCAGCCAACCGGAGTAGTGGTCCTCGTCGGCCGTGACCGGCACTTCGTCGCGCAGGCCGACCAGCGAGGGGATGATGAAGGGCGACCAGACGATCATGGCCGCGCTTCCGTCTTGATACAGTTCGCGCGACTGCAGCCAGTACAGGTTGCCCGGCGGGCTCGCCTCGGCGAGCTCCTTGTAGAACTCGAGCGTCTCGACCATCTCCGGTACGTCGAGTGTGATGTTGCCCATGTCGTCCACCAGGTGCACGCCGTTGGCGAGCGCGAAGTGCTCGAACACCTGCATCATGTAGTCCTGGCTCGGGTCGGTGGCGGCGACGAAGCCGTACATGTTCGGTGGATCGTGCAGCGCCTCGACTGCCGCGAGGATGGCCTCGAAGGTCGTGGGCGGCTCGAGGCCGGCCTCTTCGAACAGATCCGCGCGGTACAGCAGCAGCTGCGTCCAGCCGTCGGCGGGAACCGATGTGAACTCACCACCGAACTCGACCAGATCGAGGGCCGCGGTACCGAAGGTCCCGCGTCCGAGCTGGTCGATGACCTCGGTCGCCGCGGCGGTGTCGATCAGACCGGCTTCGGCCCAGCCGAGGGCGTAGTTCACGGGGTGGAAGATGACATCGGGCAAGTCACCTGCCGCGAAGGCGGCGGTGGCGCGCTCTGCGAGCTGGCTCTCCGTGACGGGCACGACGGTGACGCTGATGCCAGTGGCGGCCTCGAAGTCGGATGCGATCTGGTTCTGGATCGCCATGCGCTCGGGCTGCTCTTCGGTCGTCCAGAAGGTCAACTGTGCGCTGGCCAGGCCGAGCGACAGGGCGAAGACGAGGGTGAGGGTCTTTCGCATGGGTACCTCCGTGATGATGAGGGGACGCGTGTCGACACGGTCCCTGGTGCAGAACGATGGGGAACCGTTCGCTGCTCCTTCGTGACCACCTCCTCGAGACGGCGATGCTCGGCTGGCTGGCGGGCGCTTGCCGCGTGCGCCGAGCGTCACGATCGGACGATGTGTCTACAGAATGCGCTCGCCGGCGCCGGCGCACAGGCCGGCACGGGGTCGTCGCTGCTCCTGGCTTCGCGTCGACCGACGCCACACGGGGCGAGGCCTCGTGTGGCACTGCGCCCAAGAGCGCGGGTGCGCGCGAACGCATTCGACTCCACCAGTATCCGCCCGCGGCGAAGCGCGTGTCAACGCAGGGCACGACCATCTGTGGGTCAGAGCACGAGGGCGAGGAACGCGACGAGCGCGATGCCGAAGCCGAGCTCGCGGAAACCGATGACCTTGGCCGGCACGCTGACACGCTGGCGCGACACGCCCAGCGCCGCGCGGCCAGCCAGCGCCACATACGGGACGAGGACGAGCCAGGCGAGATCGGTGAACGCCACGGCGACCGCCACGAGCGCCAACGCGAGCAGGTGCATGGCCCACACGCACCTGGGGTCGACGGCGTGGCCGCGCTCGAGGCGCAAGCGTGCCCGCACGTACGCGATGGTAGGGACGCTCCGGGCGGCGAGCAGCGCCCAGAGGCCCAGCGCGGCGACGATGCCCCACCCGGCGGCGACGGCGATGCAGGCGGCGAGCGACCCGATGGCGAGCGCACCGAGGACCTCGGGGGCGAACTCGCGCGCGCGGCCGTGCGCGTCGAACCAGAGCTGCCCGAGCGCGAGCGGCGCCGCGATGAGCGCGGGTACCAGGATCGTGGGTGTGCCCGCCAGCGCGATCGCCACCGCCACCGCGACGACGAGGATGATGCCGTACAGAGCCACGAAGCGCCAGGCGAGGCCGGTCCTCGGGTAGACGCGCCGACGCCGCACGTCGCTGAGCGCCTGGCTGAGGGGGGTCTGGAGCAAGATCGCGGCCAGCCCCGCGATCACGAGTGCCACGCCCGCGGAACTCCACGCGACCAGGAGCCCGAGGAGCGCGGGCTCGAGGAGGAAACCCCACGCGCCGTGCTCGACGGGGAGCGCGACCGTGCGAAGGCGCACGCGGCGTGCCGTCGTCAGGCGAGCCGCTCCACCCGGACTCGCCAGGTCGTCGGTCCCGCTTCGAGGTACGTCCACTGTGAGGCGCCCGGACGCGTCGACGCGAAGCGCTGCCGCAGGGGTGCGGGGTCGTGGTCGACGACGATCTCGAGGGCGGCGCCAGGTGCGAGCGACTCGAAGGTGTTCTCGATGGTCTGGCGGCACGAGCCAGCTGGCAGGCTCGCAACGTCGATGGTGATCGGGTCCACGGCGGGGACGGTTGGATGCATGACGCTCCTCCTCGACCGGCCTTCATGGCCGGGGGTTCATGGACTCCATTGTCCACATTGGCGTCGCGGTCCGCAGGGACACTCGTCCATACGATCCGCTCGCCACCGTGTCGCGTGTACGTTGACCGGTCGTCCCACCAGGGCTACGCTCATGCCTGATGGTCGCTTCCGAGCCTCCCCACGAGCCCGCGCCGGAGCGCTCGCCTCCGCCCGACCGGGTCGTCGCCGTGCCAACCGCAGCAACGGGACCGGCAGCGAACCCGCTCGTACGAGCGGCGTACTTCACCTTCGGTTGCCTGACGTTCACACTCGCGATGATCGGGATCGTGGTGCGGGGCATCCCGACCACGCCGTTCCTGCTCCTCACCGCGTTCGCGTTCGCCCGGAGCAGCCCCCGCCTCCATCGCTGGCTCATGGAACACAAGCGCTTCGGTCCGCTGCTCCACGACCTGCAGAGCGGCCGTGGCCTGACGCTGCGGTTCAAGGCCGCCACCATCGCGTTCAGCTGGAGCCTCATGCTGGCGACGGCCATCTGGCTGGTCCCGTCGTGGCCGCTCCGCGCGTTCCTGGCCGGCGCGGCGCTGATCCAGCTGTACGTGTTCGTCCGCGTGATCCCGACCCGTCCGCACCACGCAGCCTGATCCACGCGTTCGCCCCCACGACCGTCGCAGATCGTGGGGGCGATGTGGTGCGCCACTCCCGTACGGGTATGACGCGTCAGCGCGATGGTGCGCTGGTCAGCGTCAGAAGATGAAGTCCTCGATGTACCAGGCGCCGCCCTGCGTGCTGCGGCCGTGCGCACGGCCCGGATCCATGACGTTGGCGTAGGCGCCCATGAAGATCATCGGGGTGCCAGGCGTGATCGCCACGTCGGTGTCTTCACCGGTGTCGAGCGGGCGGGAGAACTCGACCGTCCAGAGGTCGCCGTCGCGGCTCGCCGCGAAGTCGACGACGGTGTTGCTGCCGCCCTCCTCACTATCGAGCACCGGCTCGCCGCGGGCGCTCTCCTGGAACATGTCGAGCAAGACGTACTCGCCGTCCTCTTCGGTCACGATGATGACGTCGAAGCCGGCCTTGCGGTTGGTCATCTCGTCGGCCCAGCCGACACCGACCCAACCGCGCGCCTCGAGCGTGAAGCCCATGTAGATCATGTCGTCGTCGATGGTCCAGTACACGACCATGCCGGAGTCGTCGTGCGTGGCGGTGTTGGCGTACTCGCCGTCGGCGATGGCGCCGTCGATGGCGGGCTGCGCCGCGGCGAAGCTGACGAGGAGGGCGAAGGCGGTGGCGGTGATGAGCTTGATCATGGGACCTTCCTTTCGGTACGAGGTACCGCAGTGTCGCGTGGCGCCGTGTGTGAAGGCGCGGAGGACGATGAAGACTCCTTGACGACGGCGGTCAACCCGACGACCAAGCCGACGGC
The DNA here is from genome assembly GCA_007695125.1 of Trueperaceae bacterium. Taxonomy (GTDB): domain Bacteria; phylum Deinococcota; class Deinococci; order Deinococcales; family Trueperaceae; genus CSSed10-48. Next base: position 21,140 of record REEJ01000176.1, read on the forward strand.
GCCGACGTGCGTGTGGGCGAGCCCGGCGAGGACCGGGCGGTACGGGACCTGGAACGACTCCAGGAGGCCGGAGATGGTGAAGAGGCTGACACCGAGGTCGCCAGCGTTCCAGATCAGGTGCAGCAACGCGCCAGCGAACCCTGTCAGGACCGACACCACCATCCAGATGGTGAACGGTAGGCGCACCGCCTTGTGTGTGGTGAAGAACATGGCGATCGCGAGCGGGAACCCGATCATCGACACGTAGAAGGGCCAGCGCGCCCAGAAGCTCTCCATGTAGTGATCGATCACCCAGTGCTCGACACCATAGAAGAAGAAGCCGAAGGCGGCGATGAGCAAGAAGAAGTTCTGCAGGAAGCCGAGGACCTTGCCCTCCTCGGTCTTTGCGTTCATCCAACGTTCAAGCATCGCGGTCTCCTATCGCGCCCGGAAGATGCAAGCGAGGCCGGTCACACCCATGTTGGTGTAGGCCATCGCTGCCAAGACGGGACGGAAGCCGTGGAATTGATCCATCGCGTACGACCAGTTCCACGCGATGCCCCGGGTGTCCTCCATGTTCCAGATCCAGTGCCAATAGGCACCGACCAGGCCGGTGACGATGGCCGCCCACATGGTGATGATGAACGCCCAGCGCACCCATGAGGTCTTGCGATCGAAGAAGATCCAGACGGTGAAGATCACACCTGGGATGGTGATCCAGAACGGGATCAACGACTCCCACGTGTCGAGCCAGTGGCCGATGATGAAGAGCTCGACCGGGTACATGACGAACGCTCCCAAGATCAACAGCAGGAGCACGACCCGGACGATCTCGAGCGTACGTGCAGTCGTGTTCGTTGCGCTTCGAAGCGCGGGTATCACGGAGCACCTCCTCGGGTGTAGGAACCATGCCCATCGCGGCAGCGCGTGGATGCACGGTCAGGACCGAAGCTCTGTAGCCTCACCTACGATTCTTCCGACCCAAGAATCATTTGTCAACGTCGATGGGTGACAGCGGCATTCGTCCCGGACGCCCTCACGCACACTTCACATAGCCCCTCGAGCACCAGGTGGTCGCTGGTGACACGGAACCCGAAGCGCTCCTCGACGAGGCCATAGAACGCGTCTGTGACGTCGTGATCCACCTCCCGCTCGGCGCCGCAGACGCGGCACGCGAGATGATGGTGCGCGGGGTTGGGCCCGGCCAGTTCGTAGTGCGTCTGCCCTTGCTGCTCGACCGGCCGGATCAGCCCACGCTCGCTCAGGAAGTGCAGGTTCCGGTACACCGTCGCGTCGTTGACCGTCGCCTCGCGCCTCCGTACCGCCGTGCACACCTCGCGCGCGCTCAGCCGACCCCCACTCTCACAGATCACGTCCATGACGAGTTCGCGCTGATGCGTGACCCGGTAGCCGGCAGCGCGCAGGGCGCGTTGGTAGTTCCACGTGTGGTGGGACATGCTCAGCATGGAGTGTACGCGCGTGCGGTCACCCAGCGCCGGTACAGGTGTCCGCCTGGATCAGGCGTCGGGCGCACACGGCAGTTCGACGCGCAACCGGGCCCCACCCTCGGCGCGCTGCAAGACGTCCACCGTACCCCCGTGCAGCGCGACGATCGCCGCCACGATCGACAGTCCGAGACCCGAGCCGCCAGTTCCAGGACGACGCGAGGCGTCGACTCGGTAGAAGCGTCGGAACACGTTCGGCACCTCCTGCGCGGCGATGCCTGGACCGTCATCGAGCACCTCGAGCACGGCTCGCTCACCGTCACGCCGCACCACGACGTCGACCGTGGTGCTCTGCGCTGCGTGGAGCAGCGCGTTGTCGACGAGCGCGTTGAGCACCTGCCGCAGCCGTTCCGCATCGGCGTCCACCAGCACACGCTCGGCGTCGATGCGCAGCACGACGCCGGCACTGGCGGCACGGGCCAGGAAGGCAGCGCCCGCCTCACGCGCGAGCGCACCGAGGTCGAGCCGCTGGCGATACAGGGTCAGTTCACCGGCTTCGGCCAGGGTGACGAGGCGCAGATCGGCGACCAGGCGACCGAGGAGGTCGACCTGCTGCAGGAGCTGCTGCAGGGTCTCGTCGTCGGGCTGCATGAGCCCGTCCTGTAGAGCCTCGAGTTCGCTCTTGAGGACGGTGAGCGGGGTGCGCAGCTCGTGCGCCACGTCGGTCGTGAAGCGCTGCCGCTGGTCCTCTTCGGCCTGCAGGCGATCTGCGGTGTCGTTGAACACACGCGCCAGCGCCACGACTTCCGTCGGACCGCTCGGTTCCGCGCGCACCCAGCGTTCGCCGGCGCCGTAGCGCCGCGTGACCTCCGCCACACGTGAGATCGGACGGCTCGCTCGCAGCGCGATCCAGCCACCCACCGCCATGGCCACGACGAGAGCGATCACGGCGGCGCTGAACGTCGCCCCCTGCAGCTCGGCCAGCAGCGCCCGCGATGCGCCCATCGCACCACCGGGCTCTGCGAAAGGCCCGGCACCCCCGGGCCCCCCGCCGCGGGGGGCCTGCGCCACGCCGAACGCCCGCGGCACGCGCTCCGACGCCGCGCGATAGCTCAGGTACCCCGTCAGGCTGGCCGAGAAGAGCGCCGTGAGCGCCACGGTGAGCAACACGCGGACGGCGAGGCTCACGTTCGCAACCGGTAGCCGACGCCGCGGACCGTCTCGAGCTGCTCGGCACACGCACCCAGCCGACGGCGCAGGTTCTTCACGTGCGCGTCGACCGTGCGGACGTCGGTGAAGCCGTCGGTCCGACCCTCGAGCAGTTCCTGGCGCCGCAGGGCAACGCCGGCTCGGGCCGCGAGTGCGGCGAGCATGCGGAACTGCGTGGGGCTGATGTCCAAGCGCGTCTCGCCGCAGTACGCCGCGAAGGCGTCGAGGTCGATCCTCAACGCACCGACCGCATGCTGACGGGCGCTTCGAACCTGCCCGGACGCCCGCCGCAGGACCGCGTGGACGCGTGCAACCACCTCACGCGGGCTGAACGGCTTGGTCACGTAGTCGTCGGCACCGACGCCAAGGCCGGTCAGCCGGTCGTCCTCCTCCACCTTGGCCGTCAGCATGATGATCGGTACGTCCGACGTCGCGCGGATGTGCGTCGCCACGGCGACGCCGTCGATCTCGGGCAGCATCAGGTCGAGCAGGATGAGGTCGGGCGACGCCGCCCGCCACAGCTCGAGCGCACGCTTGCCATCGCCGGCGCGCTCGACCTGGAACCCCTCGGCGCGCAGGTAGCGCTCGAGCACCGCAGCGATCCGAGCCTCGTCCTCGACGATCAGGATGCGCTCACCGGGCATGACACCTCAGTCTACGGCCGTTGGCAGCATGTCGACCGGGGTCGGCATGCTGCCCGATGTGGCGACATGTGATCGCTTCAGACCTCGTCAGCGCTCTCGCTGGCCGTGCGGCCCCCGCACCATCGGCTCCATCCGGTGCTGGCGGTCCTCGCCGGCCGAACGTGGCCCACGCGGCGCATCGGTGCGCTGCGCCATCAGTGGCTCGCCCGTTGCGTGCTGGCCACCAGCGATCCCCTCGCGGTCGACGACGGTGTCGAACACCTCGCTACCACGCTCCACCATTCGCTCGGCTTGGGCCGTGGTGATCGTGCCTGCGTCGAGGAGGGCTGCGATGGCGTCGCCGCGCTGCCGCACGAACACGGCGCGCAGGGCCTCCCGGCCGATGCCTTCCTCGGCGGCGATCATGGCGATCGATGCGCCCGCCTCCTTGCGGGCGTGCAGCTCGTCTTCGCTCAGGCCGATGGCGCCGTGCAGGGCGCCGCGCATGCTCGCACCGAGCTGGCTAGGTCCGAACTGTCCCCCCTGGTGCAGCTGCAGCGACTGTTCGCGAGCGGCCACGCCGGCCCGGGGAGCGTCGGCGAAGCGTGGACCTTGCGCGAAGGCCACAGCGGCCAGTACGAGTGCGGCGATGGGAACCAGGATCCTGATCATGGTGGTGCTCCTTCCATCTCGGTGGCACCGAGCGTGATCGGAGCATAGGAGCGCGCACGTGAACGTTGTGCGAACGCCGGGACGCGCGTGCACGGACGCTTTCGTTGGGGCACCATCCACACGAGCCCACGCCGACGCCCCGGCCGTGGCCGAGCCGGTATCCTGGCGCATCGTGCCCAAGGTCCTCCACACGGCAGATTGGCACCTGGGAAAGCGCCTCAAGCGCTTCGACCTGGCGAACGAGCAGCGCGAGGCGCTCGAGCGGCTCCTCGACGTCATCGACGCGGAGAAGCCCGACGTGGTCGTGATCGCTGGCGACATCTTCGACGTCCCCGAACGTCAGCCGCTCTCGGCGATCCGCACGTGGACGTGGATCACGCAGGAGATCACGCGTCGCGCTCCTATCGTGGCGATCCCCGGCAACCACGACCACGCCGAGCGCCTCGGCTACAACACCCACCTGACGCGCACCAGCGGCCTGTACATCCTCAACGACCTGGAGCGCGCCCACGAGGGCTTGGTCCTCGCGGGGCTCGAGCTGTTCGGCCTCCCCTTCCACAAACCGGCACGCGTGCGCGCCCTGCTCGAGCGCGACGCGGCCGAAGGCGCGTCACCGATCGAGCTCGACGACTTCGATTACGACACGGCGATGCGGCATCTCGTCGACCGCGCCCTCGGCGCCACCCACGGAGGGCACCCGCGCGTCGCGATCGCCCATGCCTTCGTGGCCGGCAGCGGCGAGGAGGACAGCAGCGAGGACCCCATCATGGTCGGGGGCGCCGGGGGCGTGCGAGCCAGCACGCTCGCGGCCTTCGACTACGTCGCCTTGGGGCACCTGCACGCGCCCCACGCGGCGAGCCGACACCCGCACGTGCGCTACGCCGGCAGCCTCTACCCGTACGCGTTCGACGAGCATCCTTCGAAGAGCGTCACGGTCGCCCGCTGGGACGACGGTGCCAGCGCTGGCACCCGGCCAGAGGTGTGGACCGTGCCCCTGGAGGTCCGGCGCCGCGTGCGCGTGGTCGCGGACCTGAGCTTCGCCGCGCTCCTCCGCGAAGGCGAAGCGCTGCGCTCCGCCGGCGACCCCCGGAGCGACGACTACCTGCTGGCCAGCGTCACCGACCGCGATCCGGTCCCACACGCCCAGGCGCGCCTGAACGAGGTCTACCCCAACGCGGTGTTCGAGCAGCGCTGGCTCGACGTCGCTCCCGACGAGGCCTTCGACGTTCCCGACCCGAGCCGACACTCGGTCGAACAGGTGTTCGAGGCCTTCTACACGCACGTGTACGGAGCCGACGAGCGCCTCGGCGAACTCGAGCGAGCGGTGCTGCGCGAGGCGCTGCAACGCCTCGAAGGCGGCCGCGAGACGTGAGGCCGATACGGCTCGTCTTGACGTCCTTCGGCCCCTTCCCGGGGAGCGTCACCGTCGACTTCGAGCGACTCGGTCGACACGGCATGTTCCTGATCCATGGCCCCACGGGCGCTGGCAAGAGCACGCTCCTCGACGCGATGACCTTCGCGCTCTTCGGCGACACCAAGGGTGGACCCGAGCGCGGCGGTTCGAGCTTCGTGAGCAGCCTCGCCCCCTTGGAGCGCACCAGCGTCGAGCTCGAGTTCGCCGTCGGCACCGCCCGCTACCGCGTCGTGCGCCATCCGACCCAACAGGTCGCCCGCACCCGCGGCGACGGCAGCGCGGGCGTCACGCGTCAGGCCGAGGCGCGGCTCGAGCGTCTCGACGCCACCGGTGGCGTCGCCGAGACCCTGGCCGAGAAGTCGACCGAGGCGAGCCATGCCGTCCAGGCGCTGCTCGGACTGGGCGTCGAGCAGTTCCGTCAGACCGTGGTGCTGCCGCAGGGCCAGTTCCGCGAGGTGGTGACCGACGAGAAGGCCCGCGAGGCGATCCTCAAGCGCCTGTTCGACACGCAGCGCTTCGCCGATCTCACGACCCACCTCAAGGGCATCGCCGGCGAACTCAACCAGGCGGGCGAGGCGCAACGCCGCGCGCGCGACCAGGTGCTCGAGCAGGCCGGCGTCGCGCACCGCGAGGCCCTCCAACGCGCCCTGCAGGAGGCCGAGGCCGCGCTTAGCGACGCGATCGCACTGCGCACGCGGCGTGAGGCCGAACGCGACGCCGCCCACGCGCGGCAACTCGAGGCGAAGGCCACCCTGGCGCGGTTCGAGCAACTCGACGAACACGTGGAACGCCTACGAAGGATCGAGGCCGACGAGGCCGCGATCCAGGCGGAGCGTGAGCGCCTCCGTGTGGCTCGGCGGGCTCTGCGGCTCGAGGTCGCCTTCGAGCGACGCACGCGAGCGCATGCCGAGCGGGACGCGGCGCTCGTCGCGAGGGACGCCACCAGCGAGGAGGAGGTGGCGGCTCGGGCGCGCCACGAGACGGCCGTCGCCGAGCTTGCCACCGAGCGCGGTCGAGATCGGGAGCGCAGCGAGGCGCGCGACCTCGTGCAGCGGTTGACGGCCCTCGAGCCCGACGTTCGCGGCCTCGGCACGCAGCGCTCGGAGCACGCCGCCCTCCGAGAACGCATCGCCGCGGCACGCTCCGAGCTCGACCGAGCGCGCGAGCAGCGCCAGACGCTCGACGCCGAGCGAGCCGGCCTGCGGGGCGAGCGTGAGACGTGCCGCGTGAACGCCGATGCCCTCGAGGCAGCGCGCGAGCGTCGTGAGGCGTGCCAGCGGCGCAGCGCTGCGCTGGCGGCGATCGTCTCGCTGGAGGCTAGGATCGCCGACGCCACCGTCCACCTCGAACGCCTCGAGGCCGGTGACGACCACGATGAGGGCGCAGGCACCCTGTTGCATCTGCTCCGCTCCAACGCCGCCGGCCTCGTCAGCGTCGGCTTGGTCGACGGCGAGCCCTGCCCGGTCTGCGGCAGCACGCATCACCCGGCACCGCACACCGGGACCGAGCCGGCAGCACTCGAAGCGGCCCTGCACCGGTTCCAGGCGCTCCAACAGGAGCGGGCCGGCCTCGAGGCGACGCTGGAGCTGCACCGCTCGCAACACGACGCGGCGCTCGCAGCACATGGGTGGTCCGAGGGGCGTCCCGACACCGCAGCACTGGAGCGCGACCTCGGCGACGCGACGGACGCGTTCACGAGCGCGCAGGCGGCGGCGAAGCGCATCGTGGAGATCGAGCGACGCCTCGAGGCGCTCGGCCAGGAGGCGGAGTCCGCTGATGAGCGCCTGAACGCCCTCACGCTCGCCATCGGCCGCGACGAGGCCGACACGGCCGCGCACCAGCGCGACATCGACCGAACGCTCGCGAAGCTCCCGGCCGACGCCGCCGACACCGAGCGGTTCCTCGAGCGTCTCGAAGCGGCCACGGCCCACGCCGAGGCGCTCGAGCACGCGCTGTCGCAGGCGAAGGAGCGTGAGGCGGACGCCCGACGGGACCTCGCCGCGATCGCCTCGCGGCTCGAGGAACGCGCGTCGCGGCACGCGGCGAGCGAACGCGACGCTCGGGAGGCCGAGGAGGCGTTCGTCCACGGCCTCGAGGCGGGCGGCTTCGCCGACGAGGCAGCGTTCATTGCCGCTCGCCTCGACGAGCCCACCATCTCCGACCTCGAGGGGCGCATCGACGCCCACGACGAGGCGCGGGCCCGCGCGACGGCCCAGCGCGACGAGCTCGGCGCCGCGCTGGCGGACGTCGAGCGACCCGACCTGGCGGTCGTCGCAGAGGCGCTCGCAGCAGCGCACACCGCCTGGCGCGAAGCCGACGAGGCCCTCGCGGCAGCGCAGCAGTCGCACGACAGGCTCGCCCGCCAGGCCGCAGCGTTCGACGAAGCCGACGCGGCGTATCGGGCGCTGGAGGCGAAGCTCTCGGCAGCGACGCGCCTCGCCCGGCTTGCCGGCGGGACCGTGCCGGGTCGTCCCAAGGTCGACCTCGAGACCTTCGTGCTCCAGCGCCAGTTCCACGACGTGTTGCAGGTCGGCAACCAGCACCTGCGCGAGATGACGGCGGGGCGCTACACCCTGCACCTGGTCCGCGACACCACCTCGGCGAGCGCGAGCGGCCTCGGCCTGGAGGTCGCAGACCACTTCGTCGACAGCGTGCGCCGACCGGCGCGGACACTGAGCGGCGGCGAAGGGTTCCTGGCGGCGCTGGCGTTGGCACTCGGGCTCTCCGACATCGCGCAACGCTCGCGCCACCCGATCGAGGCGCTCTTCATCGACGAGGGGTTCGGCAGCTTGGACCGGGCCACCCTCGACCAGGTGACGCACACGTTGCGGACGCTGCCGCACACGGCGGGCCGGTTGATCGGCATCATCAGCCACGTCGAGGACCTCAAGCGTCTCATCCCGGTGCAGCTGGTCGTGAGCGCAGGAGAAGGCGGCAGCCGGCTGGAGGTTCGCGTCAACGAGTGACGAGCCCGGAGGCGATCACCCGGTCGGCTCGTCGGACGGTGCGCCCCACGCCTCGAGCACGTACCCGAGGCGGGTCAGCGCGTTCTCCTGGGAACCGTACACGCTGCGCTCGACGGCGCCGTCGGCGCTCCACACGAACCAGTGCGGGGTGCCCTGGGCGCCCATCTCCTCGGCCCAATCGCCGGTGCGATCGAGCGCGACCGGGAACGGCAGGCGCGCGAAGTCGCGGGCGAAACGCTCGAGGTTCGGCACGACCGCGTCGCGCCCGAGCACACGGTGCCCGTAGGCGGTATGCACGGCGAACACGATGGCGTGGTCGCGCAGGCCCAGCTCGGCGCGCTTGAGCCAGGGGACCGCGCGTGAGACGCAACCCGCGCATTCGAGGTTGAACAGGAGGGCGATGCCGGGTCGGCCCCACGAACTCGGCGGCCCGAGCTGCGGGCCCTGGACCCAGTCGTCGAGCCACGGTTCGAGAACGCGCACCTGGTCGGGCATGGGTCCAATGTACGCCCGCGAGGCACGCTCCGCGTCTGACGGCGACCTCATACGCGCGCAGGCCGCTGCGTCAGCCGAGTCCGAGGGCGTCGCCCACCCAACCGCACGCCCGAGCGAGGTCGCGGACGTCGATCCACTCGTCGACCGAGTGGATGTCGTGCATGCCGATCCCGACGTTGACGGTGGGTATGCCGCGCTGGTTGAAGACGTTGGTGTCCGAACCCCCGATCGAGCGCACCTTCCTGAGCTCGATGCCGTGCGCGGGCGCAGCGGCGCGCAGCCATGCGAAAGGCGTCGCATCGTCACCGAGGTCGTAGCCGTCGTAGAGCCGCTCGCTCGCGAACTCGACCGACGCCCCGAGCGGCCTGACGGCCTCGTGGGCGACCCGCTCGATGCGCTCGAGGAGCGCCTCGAGGGCACGCTGGTCGAAGGCGCGGGCCTCGCCCGTGAGCATCACCTCGTCCGGCACGACGTTGCTCGCGCTGCCACCCTCGACGCGGCCGAGGTTGGCGACCACGTCGCCGTCGCGACCGAGCGGAAAGGCCTGGACCACGGCCGCGGCGGCGAGCAGGGCGTGGACGCCGCGCTCCGGCTCGAGCGCCGCGTGCGCGCGCCGACCGAGCACGCGCAGCGTGAGTGCCTGCTTGTACACGGCGGCACCGATCACCTCGCCGACGCCGACCTCGCCATCGAAGACGAAGCCGAGGTCGGCACGCAGCGCCGCCACGTCGAGATGCTGCGCCCCCTGCAGGCCGCGTTCCTCTCCGACCGTGAAGACCGCGAGCAGGGTCGGCCGGTCGCCCACGGGGGTGGCCGCGGCGCGCCGCATGAGCTCGAGCACGATCGCGACGCCGGCCTTGTCATCGGAACCGAGCACCTGAGGGTCGCGGCAGCGCACGATCACGCCTTCGCCGGCGCTGTCGTCCGCGGCCTCTGCGACAGGCTCGAGCGGCACGCCGGGGACCAGCGGCACGGTGTCGACGTGGGCGTTCAGGAGCACGCGCTCGGGCCGGCCGCCCGGGAGCTCGGCGATCAGGTTGCCGGCGTCGCCGCCCACGCGCTGGCCCGCGTCGTCCTCGCGCACGCTGGCGCCGAGCGCACGACACGCCGCGGCCACGTGGTCGACCACGGACCGCTCGGCTCGGCTCGGGCTGGGGATCGCGCACAGCGCAAGCAGGTGCTCACGCAGGCGCTCGGGCAGGGCGGCGGCCTCCGTCACGCGTCGATCAGCGTCGGCAGCACGCGTCTGCCGGCCACGTCGACCACGCCCTTGTCGCTGAGCTTCCAGTCCGGGCTGACGGTCAGCGGGAGCAGCGTCAGGAGGAGCACGGGGTGCTTGACGCCGACGCCGGCGTCGCGCAAGGCCTGCTCCAACGCGTCGAACAGCTCTGCAACGGCGTCGATCGGCTCGTCGCTGAGCAGCCCCGCGAGCGGCAACGGCAGCGTCACCGGTGTGGCTCCGTCGCCGGGCACGACGACCATGCCGCCACCCAGGGCGAGGAGCGCGTCGAGCGCCTCCTGCATCGCACGCGGCGTGCGGCCGAGCACGAACACGTTGTGGCTGTCGTGAGCGAAGGTCGCCGCCCAGGCGCCGCGTTCGAGCCCGAGCCCGGAGACCAGGCCGATCTCGAGCCGCTCGGGAGCGGCCTCGACGAGCGACGCCCGTGGGATGACGGTCGCCAGGACCAGGTCGTCGTCGCGTGGCACACCGTCCGAGACGTGGACGAGGCGCTCGTCCAGGGTGGTGAAGCTGTTGACCTGGTTCACGGCGATGACGCGCGCGCGGACCTCACGCGCGCCGGGGCCGGTCGGCAGCGCGAAGCGCTCCGCTGGGACGTGCTCGACGCGGTACGGGCTGGCGAGGAACGGCGCGTTGGGCGTCTCGACGGCCACTGGTCGCGCACGGCCGCCCTCGGCCACGCGCTCGCCGCCGCGGAAGACAAGTTGTGGAGGGAACGCGGTGACGTCGTCCATCACGAGGAAGTCGGCCTGCTTGCCCGGGGCGATGGCGCCCAGGTCGTCGAGACCGAGGTAGCTCGCGGGGCGCAGCGTCGCGGCCGCGAGGGCGTCGAGTGGATCCCATCCGAGCGACACCGCGGTCGTGATCAGCCGGCTCATGTGGCCGCCGACGAGGCGGTTGGGCATCACGTCGTCGGTGATCAGCATGACGCGGCTCCGATCTGGCAGGGCCATGACGGCGTCCACCAGCTCGCTGCTGAGCGACTTCTCCTGCACCATCACCCACAACCCCTTGCGGAGCTGTTCGTGCAGCTTCGTCGGCGTCATGAGGGTGTGGTCGGAGCGGATGCCGTGCGCGACGTAACGCGACAGGTCGGGTCCGGTGAGCGTCGGGACGTGCCCCTCGAGGCTGAGTCCGGCCGCGGCGCCGGCGGCGAGCATCCCTTGTAGGTGCGTGTCGCCCGTGATCAGTCCCTGGAAGTCCATCATCTCGCCCAGCGCGACCACGCCGGGCTCCTCGGCCAGGCGCACGACGTCGTCGGGGGTGATGCTGGCGTTCGGTGTCTCGAGCTCGGCCGACGTCGCGGGGACGCAACTCGGGATCGCCGAGAGCACGCGCAACGGCAGACCGCGGGCGGCATGGATCATCCACAGGATGCCCTTGGGACCGAGCACGTTGCCGATCTCGTGCGGGTCTTGCAGCACCGTCGTCGTACCCCAGGGCAGCACGGCCTCGGCGAAGCGGCGCGGGGTGACCAGGCTGCTCTCGATGTGCATGTGGACGTCGAGCAGGCCCGGCACCACGTAGGCGCCCGCGGCGTCGAGCACCTCGGTGGCGCTCACCACGCGCTCGTCGGGCGCGTCGCCCGCCTCGACCTCGACGAAGCGGCCGCGCTGGATGGCGAACCAGCCGCGGTACGTGCTCTGCGTGATCACGTCGACGATGGTGGCGTCCGTGACCAGGGTATCGCGCCGAACGGCGGCGCTCACGTGCGCCGCGCCGCGTGGAGGTCGTCGACGGCGCGCATGGCGATCTGGATCGTGGTCGCCTCGGCGCGCTGGAAGATCGCCTCCTTCTCGGCCTGCGTCGGCTGTTCGCTCAGCAGGATGTTGCTGTCGGTGCCGAGGACGGCGCCGACCTTGACCCCGCGCACGGCGCCGACGACGAAGACGGTGGCGCACTCCTGCTCGGCGGCCACCACGTTGCTGGCCGTCAGCAACGCGTTGAGACCATCGTCACGGCGGTAGAAGGCGTCGCGGGTGTAGACGATGCCCTCGAGCGCGCGCTCGCCGAGTTCCGCCTCGGCGGCGTGTCGGAGGGCGAGCGTGACGTCGAGGTCGGCGACGGCCGGGAACGGCAACGGCATGTAGTCGAGCGAGGTGCCGTCACCGCGGAAGGCGCCCGTGACCACGACGACGGAGCCGATCGGGAGTCCGGGGCGTCGGCCACCGGCGGAGCCGACGCGGATGAAGTGGGTCGCGCCCACCCGGATGAGCTCTTCGACGGCGATCGAGGCCGAGGGCCCACCGATGCCGGTCGAGCAGACGCTGATCGGCGTGCCCGCCGGCGTCGTACCGGTGTAGAGGACGTACTCCCTATGGCGAGCGACGAGCGTGGCGCTGCCGAACGCCTCGGCGATGCGCTCGGCACGCCCCGGATCGCCGGGGATCAGGACGTACGGCGCGACGTCGCCGGGCGCGGCGCGGATGTGGCGTTGGACGGCTGGGGCATCGGTCATGCAGGGGACTCCTTCGTGGGCGGCGCCTGGGATGCAGCGGTGGCGCCGGCAGACGGGGTGATGGGGAGCTCGAGGCCGGCCACGCGCTCGTCGGCGCGATGACAGGCGACGCGGTGCCCGCCGAGGTCGGCGCCGCCCGTGGGCGTCGCCAGCAGGGGGACCGTCTCGCGACAGTGCGCGACGGCGATGGGGCAGCGGGGATGGAAGGCGCAGCCGCTCGGCAGGTCGATCGGCGAGGGAACGTCGCCCGAGACGTCGAGGTGGCCGCGCTTGCGCACCTCTGGGCGGGGGTCGGGAAGCGGTGTGGCATCGACGAGCGCGGCGGTGTAGGGATGGATGGGGTTGCCGAACACGGCGTCCACCGGGCCCTCTTCGATGATGCGACCCAAGTACATGACCGCCACCCGTGCGGCGACGTGGCGGACGACCGCCAGGTCGTGCGAGATGAGCAAGAAGGCCACACCCCGCTCGCGCTGGATGCGGGCCATCAGTTCCAGCACCTGGGCACGAACGCTGATGTCGAGCGCCGAGACGGGCTCGTCGGCGATCACCAGCTCGGGCTCGGGGGCCAGGGCGCGGGCGATGCCCACGCGCTGGCGCTGACCGCCCGAGAGCTCGTGCGGGAGCCGGTCGAGGAAGCTCGCTGCGGGGCTGAGCCCGACGTCGTCGAGGAGCTGCGCGACGCGCTCACGCAGGCGCGCTCGGGCGCGCGAGGGGATCGTGCCCGACACGACCAGGGCGGTGGTGAGGATCTCGCGCAGGGTCTTGCGCGGGTTGAGCGAGGCGTTGCTGTCCTGGAACACCACCTGGACGCGGCGCCGGAAGCGGGCCCGGGCCTCGGAGTCGAGCGCCTCGACCGGCGTGCCGTGGTACCGGAGCCCGCCGCCCGTAGGCCGCTCGAGTCCGAGCACGACGCGGGCGGTGGTGGTCTTGCCGCAGCCGCTCTCGCCCACCAGTGCGAGGGTCTCGCCCGGCGAGACGTGCAGGTCGACGCCGTTGACCGCCTGGACGACGCGTCGGCGCCCGAACAGCGAGCGGCCCGTCGGGAAGTGCTTCACCAGGGCGTCGGTCGCGATGATGGGTGCGTCGGCGCTCACGTGGGCGTTCCCTGTGACGCGTCGGCTTCGTCGTGCAACCAGCAGGCCGAACGGGTCTCTCCTCGCAGCACGAGCGGCGGCACGTCGCTGCTGCAGCGCGGCATCACGTGGGGGCACCGGGGGTGGAAGCGACAGCCGCTGGGCGGATCCCGCAGATCGGGCACGCTCCCCTTGATCGCGGCCTGGATCGGCTTCGGGTCGAGCAGGTCGAGCACGCCAGCGAGCAAGCCCTGCGTGTAGGGGTGCTGAGGCTCCGCGAAGAGCCGTTCCACGGGCGCCTCCTCGACGATCTGGCCGGCGTACATCACGTACACGCGGTCGCACACCTCGGCGACCACGCCGAGGTCGTGGGTGATGAGCAGGAGCGCCAGGTCGTGCTCGCGCTGCAGCCTGGCCAGCAACCGCAGCACCTGCGCCTGGATGGTGACGTCGAGCGCGGTGGTCGGTTCGTCGGCGATCACGAGCGCCGGGCTGCACGCGAGCGCGCTGGCGATGCCAACGCGTTGGCACTGGCCGCCCGAGAGCTCGTGTGGGTAGCGCTTCGCCACCTCGGGGGTGAGGCCGACGTCGCGGAGCAACTCGGCGACGCGCACCTGGGCGCCGCGCGCCATGTCGTGCGCCTGGAGCTGCTGCTCGATCTGCGCACCGACGGTCAGGACGGGGTTGAGGTACGAGGCGGCGTCCTGGAAGATCATCGCCACCTCGCGGCCACGCACGCGGCGCAACGCCTCGGGGCGAAGCGTCAACAGGTCACGGCCGGCAAGGAGCACCTCGCCAGCGATCACGCGGGCGGCCTTCGTCGGGAACAGCTGCAGCACCGAGAAGGCCGTCATCGACTTGCCGCTGCCACTCTCCCCCACCACGCCGACCACCTCGCCGGCGTGGACGGTGAGCGACACGCCGTCGACGGGCCTGACGCGGCCACGCGTCGAGCGGATCTCCGTCGTGACGGCGCGGAGCTCGAGCACCACGTCGCCGCCGGATGCGCCGGGGCTGCGGGCCGGCGGCGAGGCCGTCACGACCCGCTCCGAAGACGCGGGTCGGTCGCGTCGTTGAGGCCGTCGCCGAACAGGTTGAAGCCGAGCACCGCGAGCGAGATCGCGACCCCTGGGAAGACGCTCATCCACCAGGCGCGCTGCACGAAGCCTTGGGCGGTGTTCAGCATGCCGCCCCAGCTGCGCAGGTTCGGATCGCCTAGGCCGAAGAAGCCGAGGCTCGCCTCGAGCAGGATCGCCTGGGCGATATCCAGGGACGCGACCACGATCACCGGCGCCAACACGTTCGGCAGGATCTCGCGGAAGATGATCCTGACGGGCCTCATACCGAGGACGCGCGCGGCGTCGACGTAGGGCAGCGTGCGGTGGCGCAGGAACTGGCTGCGCACCAAGCGGGCGGTCTGCGGCCAACTGAGGATGCCGATCACGAGGATCAGGTTGAAGAGCCCAGAACCGAAGAAGGCCACGACGATCAGCGCCAACACGAAGCGCGGGATGATCTGGAAGAGCTCGGTGATCCGCATGAGGATCTCGTCCACGAGACCGCCGAAGAAACCGCTGACGGCGCCGATGAGGATGCCGATCACGGTGGCCGTGAAGGCCGCCGCAAGACCGACGATCAGCGACACGCGCGAGCCGTAGATGACGCCCGAGAGCACGTCGCGACCGAGGTGGTCGGTGCCGAGCAGGTGGCCAGCGCTGCCAGGCGGGAGGAAGGCGTTGCGAGAGGTGCTGAACGGGTCGTGCGGCGCAAGCCAGGGCGCCAGGATCGCGACGAGCGCCAGCACGACGATCATGCCCAGCCCGAGAAGGCCCCGGCGCTGGCGCATGAGCTGGCCCCAGACGGCGGCTGCGCCGACCGTGGCGGCGGGAGCACTCGCGGCCATCAGTAACGCACCCGTGGGTCGGCCAGCGCGTACGCGATGTCGGTGACGAGGTTCACCAGGATGACGGTGATCGACACGAGCAGGAGGATACCGAGCAGGACCGGGTAGTCGCGCGTGAAGATCGAGTCGTACATCAGCCGCCCGACACCGGGCCAGCCGAACACGGTCTCGACCAGCGCGGAGCCGGCCACGATGAAGCTGAAGTTGTACCCGATCACGGTGATGATCGGCAGCGCAGCGGCGCGGAGCCCGTGCTCCCACAAGACCCGCCGCTCCGACAGGCCGCGGGCGCGCGCGGCGAGGATGTAGTCGGCGTTCATGACCTCGAGCAGGCTGGCGCGCGTCAAGCGGGTCGTGATCGCCATGTACCGGAACGACAGCGCCAGCACGGGCAGGATCATGTGGCGCGCCTGATCCCAGACGGCGTCCAGACCGACGTACTCGGCCCGGATGCTGCGAAAGCCGCCGGCGGGGAGCCAGCCGAGCCAGACGGCGAAGACCAGGATCAAGATCTGGCCGAGCCAGAACTCGGGGATCGAGTAGCCCGCGAGGGCGAAGCCCGTCGCGCCGCCGTCGACCGCGGAGTTCGGGCGACGGGCCGCCCACACGCCCAGCACGACGCCGACGAAGGTCGCGAGGACCACGGTGGTGAGCATGAGCAGCAGCGTCCGACCCAGACGTTGGGCGACGAGGTCGAGCACGGGCTGCCGGTTGGCGAAGCTGAAGCCGAGGTCACCGCGCACCACGCTGCCCAGGTACCTGGCCAGGCGCTCGGGGACGCTCTGGTCGAGACCGTACTGGGCGCGGACGCGTTCGACGTACTCCGGCGGTGCCGGGAACTCGCCGATGAGGGCCGTCACCGGATCGCCGGGCGCGAGCGAGATCAGCAGGAAGTTCACGACGATCACGCCGAGCACGAGCGGCACGGCGTTGACGAGGCGCTCGAGGGCATACGCCCCGAGCGCCTTCGTGCCTCGCCCCGCGCTCACGCGGGCCTACCGGGTGTGGTCTGCACCGACGTCAGCGCTGGTTGCGCGGTCGCCGGCGGTGCTGGGCCGTCGACACGCTCAGCGCGCCAACCACGCGAACTCGAGACCGTCGCGTTGGTCGAAGCGCACGAGCAGGCCCCGCAGGTTGGCGGCCGCGGCCTGGGTGGAGAGTTCGTCGAAGATCGGCAGCGTGGGGACGTCCTGCGCCAAGATCGCCATCACCTCGGCGTACGCGTCGGCGCGGGCGTCACGGTCGGCGAGGCCGGCGGCGGCGTTGAGGAGCTCGTCGACCTCGGGGTTGGCGTACCCGGTCGCGTTGACGAAGTTGGCGCCGCGCTCGGCGCTGAGGTAGATGCGGTGGTACCCGATCGCGGGGTCCCCGCTGGAGGTGAACGACTGCATCGAGAGGTCGTAGTCGCGACCGTAGACGCGCTCGACCATGACGGAGCGCTCGACCGGCTGCACGTTGAGCGTGATGCCGACCTGGCGCAAGTTGTCGCGCATGATCTCCGCCGCGGCCGCGAACGCTCCGCGGGCGCTGTCGTAGACGAAGGTGAGCGTCAGGTCGCCGACACCGGCCTCGGCCAACAGCTCGCGGGCGCGCTCGGGGTCGTACGGGTAGAGCGTGCGGTAGTCGGTCGCCTCGTCGTAGGCGTAGGCGAAGCCGGCACCGAAGGGCCCGCCGGCGACCTCACCGAGGCCTCCCTGGGCCTGCTCGACGATCTGCTCGCGGTCGATGGCGAACATGAGTGCTTGGCGCACGCGCGCGTCGGCCAGGGCGGGGTTGTCGGTGTTCACGAACACGAAGTAGAGCGACGGGATGGTCAGGCCCTTCCAGACCTCGATGTTGGGGTTGGCATCGAGCCGGTCGAGGTCGGCGGGGGGCATGTAGAAGCCCCACACGACGTCGGCCTCGCCCACCTCGAGCGCCACCGAGCGGGCGGCGTCTTGCGGCACGACGCGGTAGATCAGGCGATCGAGCAGGGCGTTGTCCAGGAAGTAGTCCTCGAAGCGCTCGAGCGTGACGCGCTCGCCTCGGACCCACTCGACGAAGCGGAACGGGCCGCTGCCGATGGGCGCCTCGTTGGCGGGGTTGGTGAGCGGATCGGTGCCCTCGAAGACGTGCTTGGGCAGGATCGGCGCCTCGAACACGGTCAGCAGGTTGATCAAGGGCGCGTAGGGCTGCGTGAGCTCGATCACCACGGTGGCGTCGTCGGGGGCGGTGATGCTCTCGATGTTGCGGTAGGCGTTGAGGAAGCGGCCGTGATTCGGTGCGAGCACCTCCTCCATCGTGAACACCACGTCGGCGCTCGTGACGGGCGTGCCGTCGTGGAAGGTGGCCGACCTCAGCGTGAAGGTGTAGACGAGGTCGTCGTCGGAGACGGTCCACGACTCGGCGAGCTCACCGCGGGGCACGCCGTCGCGGTCGAGGTAGACGAGGGCGCTGTAGAGGCTGGCGCCGACCGCGCCGATCGGGTAGCCGGTGCTGATGGCGGCGTTCAGGTGCTCGGGGTCGCTACCCAGCACGACGATGGCCGTGCCGCCGGGGGTCGGCGTCTCCACCTGCGCGAGCGCATGGCCGAAGAGCCAGGCCAACGTGAGGGCGAGCAGGACGAGGGGCGTGCGCATGTGTGGACCTCCAAGGTCGAGTGGACGGTGACGAACGGATCGCATCGAGGGGACGGGGGTCGAGCGAACTGGGTCGCCCGTGCGAACGCCAGTCTATCGCGTCGGCGTGCGCGTCACTTGCGCTGCCAGGGCCAACGCCACGACCGGCGCTCGCTCGGCGAATCGTCGTCACGGCGCTCGAAGTCACGCGCGACGACCTCGTCTTCGATGTTCAGGCTGTCGTCGCCGGCGAGGGACTCGACGTGGTGGCGCAGCTCGTGCGTCAGCGTCTCCCACATCTCCTCCTCCCAGTCGAACTCGGGGTCGTCGCCGGCCACGTGGACGAAGCTGCCGTAGTACAGCGCAACGTGGCGCCCGAGCCCCTCGCCGGCGCCGAGGAACTGCTCGCTGCCGGGGTCGAGGTACTCGCCCATGCGCCAGACGTCGACGAAGTCCTCTTCGGGCTTGGCCTCTTCGATGGCGTGGACGCCTTGCAGGCCGCGCATGAACTCGGGCGGCAGCTCGTCGACCATCTCCGCCAGGACGCGGCGGAAGCGTGCGTACGTCATCCTCGGCATCCCTACCCCCGCGCGGCTCAGCGGTCCTGGAGCGTGCGCAGGACGCGCTCGAGGCGTTGGTCGTCGGTGACGTCGAGACGCAGCGGCGTCATGGAGACGTATCCATGCTCGATGGCCCAGCGATCGGTGCCGGTCTCGACCTGCTCGCGCGGCTCCTCACCGAACCAGTAGTGGGTGCGCCCCATCGGGTCCTCGCCCGGGATGACGTAGCCGTCGTAGTGGCGCACGCTCTGCCGCGTCCAGCGCAGTCCTTTCGGCTGCAGCGGGAAGTTCACGTTGAGCAGCGGCAGGTCGTCGAGATCGAGGAAGAGCTCGATGACCTGACGGAGATATGGCTCGAACACGCCGTAATCTACGGGGTCGTCGCTCGAGGGGCCGCTGAAGGCGATCGCGGGGATGCTCAGGAAGGCAGCTTGCATGGCGGCGCTCACCGTCCCGGAGTGGCGGATGTTGTGGCCGATGTTGAGCCCCAGGTTGATGCCTGAGAGCACCAGGTCGACCTTGTCCCAGTGGTGCGCGCCGAGGGCGACCGCGTCTGCCGGCGTGCCGTCGACCCGGTACGCATCGAGACCGTCGATGCGGGTGCGGTGGTAGTGGAGCGGTCGCCTGACGGTGATCGCGTGGCCCATCGCCGATTGCTCGACGTCGGGAGCGACCACGCGAACGTCACCGTAGTCCTGAGCGACGCGGGCGAGCGCGAGGATACCGGGGCTGTGGACCCCGTCGTCGTTGCTCACGAGGATGCGCATAACTGCCGCGCAGTGTACCGCGCTCCCGTCAGCCCTTCCCCTCGAGCCAGTTCGGCCCGACCGAGGCATCCACCACGAGCGGCACGCGCAGCTCGAGCGCGTTGGCCATGGCGTCGACGGTGATCGAGGTGGCGCGCTCGGCCTCCGCCTTCGGGGTCTCGAGCACGAGTTCGTCGTGGACCTGGATGAGCATGCGCGTCGCCATACCGGCGGCGTCGAGGCGCTCGGCGAGGTGCACCATGGCGAGCTTGATCAGGTCTGCGGCGGAGCCCTGTATGACGGTGTTGATCGCGAGCCGCTCGCCCAACGCGCGCTCGTTCGGGTTGCGGCTGTGCACCTGCGGGATCGGTCGGCGCCTGCCGAGGATGGTCTCGACGACGCCGGTCTCCTTCGCCTCCTCGATGCAGCGCTGGAGGAAGCGATCGAGACCGGTGTAGCGCGCCTTGTAGGCCTCGATGAACGCGCGCGCGTCCGACTGCGGGATGCGCAGCGTGCGCGCCAGGCCGAACGCACCCTGACCGTAGACGATGCCGAAGTTGACGGTCTTGGCCACGCGGCGTTGGTCGGCGCCGACCTCGCCCAACGGCAACTCGAAGATCTGCGAGGCGACGTAGGCATGGATGTCGATCCCCTCGCGGAAGGCCCGCAACAGTTCCTCGTCCTCCGAGAAGTGCGCCAAGAAGCGCAGCTCGACCTGCGAGTAGTCGGCGGCCAGCAGCAGGTGATCTTCGTCGCGCGCCACGAACGCCCGGCGGATCTCACGGCCCGCGTCGCTGCGGATCGGGATGTTCTGGATGTTCGGGTCCGACGACGACAGCCGGCCGGTCGCGGCGCCGACCTGATGGAAGCTGGCGTGCAGCCGCCCGGTGCGCTTCGACACGAAGCTCGGCAGCGGGTCGACGTAGGTGCCGAGCAGCT
>REEJ01000252.1 GCA_007695125.1 Trueperaceae bacterium
CAGGTCGCGCTCGTCGACGGTCTCGACGGGGCTGTGGCTGTAGCGCGTCGGGAACGCGAGGAGCGCGGTCGGCACGTCGTTGGCCATGAACGCCTTGCCGTCGCTGGCGAAGTTCAGGAACACCAGGTGCTGGATGGGGACGCCGTCGCGCTCCGCGACCGCCTGCAGGCGCCGCGTCAGCTTGACGTCGTAGGTGACGGCGCCGTCTTTGTGGCCCAGGATCGGACCGGCGCCGAGGCGGACCGGGATGTGGTGCAGGCCGACGGGCGGGATGTCGCCCGCGAGGCCGATCTCGAGTGCGATCGCGAGATCGAAGCCCTCGACGGAGCTGGCGCCCACCAGGCCGATCTCCTCTTGCACCGTCGAGACGAACCACAGCTCGAAGGCGAGGCGGTCGCGGTCCAGGTGCTCGAGCAGGTGCGTCATGATGGCGAGCGCGGCGCGGTCGTCCATCGCCTTGCCGACCAGGTTCGAGCCGACCCGCCTGGTCGGCACGGACGGCACCACCGGGGCGCCGACGTGCACACCCCACGTGTGGGCCTCGTCGGCGCCGCGCGCGCCGATGTCGACGAACAGGTCGCTCCACTCCGTCCGGGCGGCCTCGCGTTGAGCACGCGTCATCACGTGCCCGGTGGCGGCTCCCACGATGCCCGGAACGTGCCCCTTCGGCGTCACCACCACGCACGGTTGCGCGAGGTACGACGCGTTCGGTGGGTTCAGCTCGCTGCCGCCGGTCCCCGACGTGAGCAGCAGGTGCCCGTCGGTGCTGACCGCCTTGACGCGGAGGCTGATCTCGTCGGCGTGGGCCGCGATCAGCAGCTTCGGACCGCTGCCGCCGACGCGCGCGAAGAGGTTGCCGATCCGACTGCGGTACGTCGCGCAGCCGGCCGCCGACCAGCGCGCCTCCAACCAGTCCTGGACGGGGTCCTCGTAGCCGGTGGGGCCGATCATCTCGGTGAGCGTGACGATGTCGTCGAACAGCGTCGGTCGTGCGCCGGTGTCCATCCTCGGCCTCCTCATGGTGAACGCACCTCGCCCCGTACCCCGCGCACCAACGCGCCCTGCTCGAGCAGGCGCTCGATCCTCGCCGCCACGGCGGCTTGGACGCCCTCGGTCGCGCGGCCGAAACCGAGCAGCCGCACCACCGCGCTGGCCACGTCGTCCACGGCGATGCCGTGGCTGGCGCGCGCCACCGCCGCGATGGCGGCGTCGAGCTCGATCAGCGGCACGCGTGCGAAGTCGCGCTCGCGCGGGTCGAGCTCGGAGCGGTCGCGCGGCTCGCAGGCCAGCTCGTCGAAGCCCGGGGCGACGAGCGCGTCGCCGATGCGGGCGAAGCGGCCGCCGCGCACGCCGGCCGACAGCCCGTGCTCGAGGCGTTCGCGGATGCGGCTGCCGATGCGAGCCGCGGGCGACGCCTCCATCACTCGTCGGAACGCGTCCTCGACGTGCACCGGCCCCTCGACCTCGACCACGCGCTCCAGCCAGCCCACCACCTCGGCGGTGGGCGCCCGCGCGAGCGTGGCGCCGTCATAGGCGATCGGCGCCAGCGTGGCGCGCCGGTAGGGAGCGAAGCGCAGCACGTCGTCGTCCCACAGTCGCGACGACTCGCGATCGACGGCCCGGAGCGGCAGGCCTGCCGGCGGTGCGGCCCCGGTGGCGCGCTCGCGTGACTGAGCGCCGGGCACGCCCGACCGCGCGACCGCAGCCGCGAAGGCGGCCTCGATGCGCGCGAGGCAACCCTCGGGGTCGCGCCACCAATCCGAGCTCCAGATGCGCTGCATGGACCAGCCGAGACCCTCGAGCACGCTCTGTCGCAAGCGGTCACGGTCCCGGGCGGCGCGGGCGGCGTGGTACGTGACACCGTCGAACTCGATCCCCAGCAGCATCCGTCCCGGACGCCGCGGGTCGGCCAGCGCGACGTCGACGAAGCAGCCAGCCTGGCCCACGTGACGCTGCACCACGTAGCCTCGCGCCTCGAGGGCCCGTGCGACGGCGTCCTCCAACGACGAGTCGTCGCCGCGGGCGCCCACGTCGGCTCGCTCGAGCACGCCCGTGCGCGCGAACGCCAGGTACGTCCGCAGCGCGCGCAGGCCGAACGACGTGCAGCGTGTTGGGTCGAGGTCCTCGTCGGTGACGCCGCTGAACAGCGTGGTGCGCCAGCGCGCGCGTGTGACGAGCACGTTCAGGCGCCGCTCGCCGCCGGACTGGTTCAGGGGTCCGAACTGGTAGGTGAGGCGCCCCTCGGCGTCGCGGCCGTAGCCGACCGAGACGACGATCTCGTCGCGCTCGTCGCCCTGGACGGTCTCAAGCGGCTTGACGAAGAAGGGCTCGAGCGGGTGCGTCTGCACGAACGCCTGCAGCACCGGGTCGTCGTTCGCCAGGCGGTCCACTTCACGCTCGATCGCCTCGGCCTGCGGCGACGCGAAGGTGGCGACCCCCAGCGTCCGCTCGGGCCGCAGGTGAGCATGCGTGCGCACCGCCTCGGCGACCGCGCGCGCCTCGACGGCGTTCGTGCGGCTGCGCCCGCGGTCGTAGACGGCATCCGGCAGATGCCTGAGCACCACCCCGGCGTCGCTGCGCTCGACGTCGGGGCTCGGGAACAGCATGAGACGGTCGTCGTAGAACTCGCGGTTCGAGACCGCGATCAGCGACTCGTGACGCGAGCGGTAGTGCCACGCCAGCCAGGCCTGTGGCGCGCCGCGCGCGCCGAAGAGTCCCAGCACGCTCTCGACGTCTGCGATCACGGCGTCGTCGTCCGTGTCGCTCTCCTCGAGCAACGCGTCGAAGAACGTCGTCGGCGGCAGCTGGCGGTCGTCGCCCACGACCACCGCGCGCCGCGCGCGCAACAGCGCGCCGAGCGCGTCGGCCGGACGCACCTGCGAGGCCTCGTCGAACACCACCAGGTCGAACGCCAGGCGCCCCGGCGGCAGGAACGTGGCGACCGACAGCGGCGACATCAGGAACAGCGGCTTGATGGCCTGGACCGCATCGCCGGCCTCCTCCATCAACCTGCGCACGCTTCGGTGCCGGCGGCGCTTGTTGAACTCCTGCAACAGCACACCGACCTGACCGTGCCCGTGCATCTGCGGCAAGTGGTCGAAGTGGGCGGCCGCGAGCAGGGAGCGATGCCCGGCCGCCTGGGCGGCGTCGAGCGAGGCGAACTCCGCGACGGTGGCGTCGTGCGCCCTGGCGTCGAAGGCGCCGAGCGCGGGCCGCTCGCGCTGCGCGTGCTCAAGCCAGGCCTCCTCGATCCCGCGGCGCACCCGCTGCGCGAGATCGTGCGCGCGCTCGTCGCCGGCCTGCAGCGTGGCCGCGAGACCGGCCGCGCCGGCGGCCTCGGCCTCGCGGCAGAGGCGGCGCCAGCGCGCCCCGGCCCCGAGCCGGCGAGGTTCGAGGCGCCAGCGCTTCCACAGCGTGCGCGCGTCGGCGAGCGGGAGGTCGGCGGCGTCGTTCGCCCCCGGGAAGGCGTTCGCGACGTCGAGCGTCGCAGCGCCGATCACCTCGGCGGCGCTCGCGAGCGCCGTGGCGACGGCCTCCTCGGCGCGCAGCAGCGCCGACTCGAGCACGGTGTCGCCGAGCTCGCCGAGCGCCGTCGCGCCGTTCGGATCGAGGTGACCGCGCGACCGCCCGAGTGCGGTCGCGAACGCGTGCACCGCGTCGGCGATCTCGCCAGCGGCGTCGAGGTCGGCGTAACGCGGCAACGCAGAACGCCAGGCACCAGAGAAGGCGCTGAACCGTGCGAGGCAGCGCGCGTGCTCGCTCAACGGATCCAGTGCGGCGATCGCGGCGGCACGTGAGCGCGGCGCGCTGCGCCGCAGCCAGCCGCGCACCTCGGCGAGGGCTCGGCGGTGCCGACCGTCGAACCAGCGGTAGAACACGTCGCCGCGGCGCGTGAGGTCGGTGCGGAGCGCCTCGAGGCCGACCTCGTCCGCGCCCAGGTCGCTCCACGCCGAGGGCTCGATGGTGGCAACTGCGGCCGCTCGGACGTTCGCCGCCGCCGCGGCGGCGGCGGCCGCCTGACGCAGCGCGTCGTGACCGTTCGTCCAGCCCGGCGCGCTCAGGTCGACGCGCACGCCCGCGGCCAGGAGCGACCGCAGGGAGCGCGTCGCCTCGAGGCGCGCCCGCGCCGCGGCGAGCGTCGGCGGCGCGTCGGCGAAGGGCCGTCCCAGCAACGGCTCGAGCGCGGCGTCGAGCGCGTCGAGGGCGTCGAGCGCCGCGTCGACGGCGTCGTGAACACGGCGCTCCAGCGCAGGCGAGACCGTCTCGAGCCGGACGTGGCGGAAGGGGTGCGCGCCGGGTTCACCCTCCTCTGCCGCCCACACCTCGACGGCGCGCGCGTACACGAGCAGCGCCTCGAGGGTCGCGGGGTCGCGCTCGGGCGACGCGTCGATGCCGACGGCGGCGGGCGCGATCGGTGCGAGATCGGGCGCGGCCGCCGCGCGGCCGATCAGCTGGTAGGGGCTCTCTCCCGTGGCGCCGATCGGTGCGTGCAGCGCGTCGACGTAGGCGTTCAGCGCGTCGCGGGCCCGCGCGAGCCGCGCGCGCTCGGTGGTGGCGTCGGCAACGCGCGGGCGACCGAGTTCCACGGTGCGCCGCAGGTCGGCGACCACAGCCGACCGGGTCGCCTTGTACGAGTGGAGCTCGAGCGCGGCGTCGCCTAGGCCGACGGCGTCGAGGCGTCGCTTCACCACGTCGAGGGCGGCCTTCTTCTCGGCCACGAAGAGCACCCGCTGACCGCGGCCCAGGGCCTCGGCGAGCAGGTTGGCGATGGTCTGCGACTTGCCCGTGCCGGGCGGGCCCTGCACCACCAGGGCGGTGCGCTCGAGCGCCTCGACGATCGCCTGGGCTTGCGATCCGTCCGCCTCGAGCACGTGCTGTAGCCGGGCGTAGGCGCCCTGGTCGTCGAGCCGGACGTCGGGGTCGAGCAGCGCCGGCTCGCGTTCGAAGCCGTTCGCGAGGGCGGCGCCCACCACGGGATGCGCCACCACCGCCTCTGGGTCGGGCCACCGTGTCTCGTCGAGGTCGAGGTACATCAGGTAGCGCGTGAACGAGTAGAAGCCGAGCGACACGTGCGAACGGTCCACGCGCCAGCCGTCGCGTCCGGCCACGGCCGCCGCGACGCGGTGCAGGTAGTCCGCGAGGTCCTCGTCGTCGCCGGGGAGCGGTAGGTCGATGCCGTCGTGCGAGAGGCGCTCGCGCAGCGTCGGGTTGCCCTGCGGGTCCTCGCCGTCGAAGCGCAGGCGGGCGCCGTGCGCGACGCCGGCGAGTTCGAGCGTCACCGGCACCAAGAAGAGCGGTGCCACACGCTCGACGGCAGCGGCCTCCGGCTCGGTCCAGTGCAGCGTTCCGAGGGCGACGAACAGCGTGTTGACCCCGCGCTCCTCGACGAGGGTCTGCGCCGTCCTCCGCGTCGCGACCAGCCGCCGCTCGAGGTCGTCGCGTTCGTGAGCGGCGACCAGCACGCGTTCGTCCAGCGCGTGTCGCAGCGGGAGCGTCGCTGGATCGACACCGACGTCGCCCTCGACCTCGAGCCGCATGGCACGGCGCCGCTCCGCCGCCTCGCGCGTGATGAACGCGAGGGGCACGTCGCGCTCGAGCAACAGCGTCGCCACGCGCGCCGCGTCGTCTCCCTCCACGAGCACGCCGCGGGCGCGCAACAGCCGCTGGTGGAGGAAGCGGTTGCGGAAGGTGAGGTCGAGCAGCTGCCGGCGCGCGCCCGCCAGCGCTGCGCGCACCCGTCCGTTCGGGTCGGCCTGGACTGTGGGCTCGTTCACGGCGAGCGCATCTCCACCTCACTCCGGTTGAAGTCCATAGCGTACCCGAGGCCGCGCGCCGTGTCGCGCCATGTCGCGCCGTAGCATGTGCCCATGGATCAACGACCCGCACCGCGCCTCCAGGGCTTCTCCCCCGACGCCGCCTGGCTCGTCCCGACGTCCCGTTGGGCGAACCCGAACCGCGGCGAGTTGACGCTCGAGGCGCCGCCCCGGACCGACTTCTTCAACGACCCGGCGGGCGCTCCGGTCAAGGGCGACGCGCCCGCCTGGCTGACGCCGGTCACGGCCCCGGCGACGCTGCGCGCGTGCGTTCGCCCCGACTTCCGCGACACCTTCGATGCAGGCGTTCTGATGCTGTACCAGACGCCGACCGTGTGGGCGAAGCTCTGCTTCGAGCGCTCCCCCGACGGCCGGCCGATGGTCGTCTCGGTTGTGACGCGCGGGACGTCGGACGATGCGAACTCGAGCTTCGTGCGCTCGCCCGAGGTGTGGCTGCGCATCGGCGTCCACGAGCGCTCGGTCGCCTTCCACGCCTCGAGCGACGGCGAGGGCTGGGACCTGGTGCGCCACTTCCGGCTGACGGACACCGACTCGCCGCTGCGCATCGGGCTCTTGGCGCAGGCGCCGCTGGGAGATGGCTGCAGCGTGGCGTTCAGCAGCGTCGAGCTGAGCGCCGGCGTCGAGGCCGACATCCGCTCCGGACGCTGAGGCGACGCCCGCAGCCGACCCTCGGTCATCGCACTCCCTCGGCTGACGGTGACGCGAGCCGCGTCGTCGCGCTACACGAGGTCGCCGAACGCGCCCTCGAACCGCACGTCGCCACCGCTCGCAGGCAGCGCTCGCGGGTCGAGCACGGCGACCAACCACACGTCGTCGGGCACGTCCGGCCATTGACACCTGAGCGCCAGCCGCGAGGCCGGCACGAAGCCGAAGCGCGGGTAGTACGCAGCGTGACCGACCAGCACCACGAACGAGCAGCCGTCGGCGCGCAGGTGCTCGAGGCCCTCGCGCGTCAGGCGCGAGCCGATCCCCTGCCGCTGGCGCGCCGGGAGCACCGCGAGCGGCGCCAACCCCATCGCTCCCACCTCCGCGCCGTCCACCGTGACGGGCGTGAAGGCGACGTGGCCGACGATCTCGTCGCCGTCGACGGCGACGAACGCGACGTAGGAACGCGCGCCGGCGCGCAGCGCATCGACCAGGTCGGCCTCCATCGCGGTGTCGAACGCAGCCAGGTTCACGCGACGCACGCCGGCCTCGTCACCGGGGCGCTCGGCACGGATGGTGATCACGAGGCCTCCGCGTCGGCGCCGTGCGCCTGCCGGACCCAGTCGTCGACCTCGTGCACCGCCGCGCGCAGCACCTCGTGGCTGAGGCCCGGCAACGCGTTCCGTACCGAAGCGCTCGCCATGGCGCGCCCCACCAAGCGCTCCAGGGCGTCGCCGGAGCGGGCCTCGCCGCAGCCGAGCGCCTCCAGGTGGCAGGCCACGCCCAGCCCTGCGTACGCGGCCGCCTCGGCGCGCATCGCGCCGACGCGCGCCGCGTCGCTCCCGTCGTGGCCGCCCGACCCTGCGACGCGCAGCTGCACCAGCGTCCCGAAGCCGACCTTCTCTCCGTGGAGCGCGGCCCGCGCTCCGGCGAGGTGCGTGAGGGCGTCGTGCAGCGGGTGGGCCAGCGCGAGCTTGGCGTCGGCGCCGGCCAGTCCCCCGATCAGCCCCGGGTAGACCACCACCGCTTCGGCCACCAGCCGCCGCGTCGGTAGGAGCGACGCGTCACGCGCGCCACCGGGCCCGGCCGCCACGGCCGCGCGGGCATGCTCGCCCAGCAGTTCGGCGAGGTCGTCGACCAGCGCCAGGGCCGCCCGGGTCGTGGCGCCGACGGCGCCGAGCCCCGCGGCGGTGAGGCGCACCTCGTGCACCTTCGCCCAGGCGTCGACGATGCCCGCGGCCAGGAGCCGATCGGGCGCCGACGCGAGCAGGTCGGGATCGAGCGCGCACGCCGCCGCCGACGTGCCCCCCTCGAGCGCCTCGAGGCGGGCGCCGCGATCGTCGTAGAGCACCACCGTCGGGGCGGTGGCGGCGCAGGTGGCGGGGCTGGTCGGGAGCGACGCGAAGGGGGTGCGCGTGCGTTGCGCGGCGCCCTTGGCGGCGTCGATCACACGGCCGCCACCGACCCCCAGGACCCAGTCGACGCGCTCGCGCTCGGCCGCCGCGGCGTGGGCATCGATGGCGCTGGCACGACAGGGGCCCTCGTGCGGAGCGGCGACGGCCACCACGCCGGCGTGCTCCAGCGCCGCAGCCAACCGCTCACGCACCATGGGGAAGCCGACGGGGCCGTGCACCACGAGCACGCGCGAGCCGACACCGAAGCGCCGCGCCAGCGCCTCGATGGCGTCGCCGCCGCGGATCAGCACCGCAGGGGCGGTCTGAAGAACGCTCATCGTGTGTTCACGCGAACGATCGTACCGGTCCCCGCCACCGCGCGGCGGGCGCGATCGACACGGCGCGCCTCACGTTCGATCGATCCGCGGCGCGCGCACCCAGATCCACCCCTCGCGACGCGCCAGGGCTTCGTCGTCCGGCGCGGCCGCCTCGCCCCGCGCGGCGTCTATCCCGGCGACCACGCAGAGCACGGCGTCGAACGCGTCGGCGGGCAGCGACTCCAGCTCGATCGCGGCAGGCACACGCACTCGGCCCCGCGCGAACGCCGCCACGCACGAACGCGCCGCGCCGCCGGGCTGCGTGTAGCCGCGCTCCGCGGCCCCGTACGCCCGCAGCGTAGCGGCCGGGTATACCTCGATCGCCGAAGGAGACGCGCTCGCTGGCGCCCCGCCGGCGACGGCACGGGGCCAGACGTCGGGCCGCCACGTCAGCGGGATGGCCGCCCCGCGCGCCGCGCCGAGCTCGTCGAGCATGGCCAGCGCGGCCCGGGCGGTCCGGGCGATGCGGTCGGCCCCCACCTCGAGCGGCAGCTTGCCGTAGCGCGCGTGCACGGAGCGATCGGTGGCTCGCCGGAAGAGCGCGTCCGCTGGCGCGGCGATCGGCGCCCCGGCGCGGTGCATGCCGAGCGCGTCCCCGAGGGCGGCGGGCCAACCGAGCGGCGCATCGAGCGCGAGCAGGGCGTTCGGCCACTCGATCAGCCAGGCACCGACGACCGCAGCCGGCGGCCGCGCCGCTGATCCCGTGGTCACGTCGACCAGGCGCCACCCGTCGCCGTCCGGCACGGCCAGCGCCAGACCGACCCGCTCGGCGACCGTGGCGCAGTCGATGCCGACGATGCACGGGGAGTCCATCGCCTCACCGTAACGGAGGCCCCGAAGCTGCCACCGCAACGCTCGTTACGCCCGCGCAAGCCCGCTCGACCCCGTGCTACCGTCCCGCCATGTCCCATCGGGCCGCCGCCGTCACGAGCCTGGGCCGGCGTCGGTGCGGCCACGGGAGGACAGCGTGCACATCGTCCTGAGTGGCTCGATGCGCTTCATCGAGCGTATGCGCGAGGTCGGCGAAGCTCTCGAGGCGCGCGGTCACGCTGTGACGCTGCCGGCGCCGACGCCCGCTGACATCGATCCACGGCGCTTGCATGGCGAGGCCCTCGTCGGCTTCAAGGCGGACCTCGTCGCCGCACACCTGCAGGCCATCCGTGAGGCGGACGCCGTGCTGGTGGTGAACGTCGATGCGCCGGAAGCCCGCGGATACGTCGGGGCGAGCGCGTTGGTCGAGCTCGCCTTCGCCGTCGCACTCGGCAAACGTGCGTTCGTGCTGTGCGCGGTTGGAGAGCAACCGCACCAGCTGGACGTGCTCGCGCTCCGACCCATCGTGCTGGCGGGTGACGTCGACGCCGTGCGGTGAGACCGAGACGCTCAGCGTCGACCTGCTGGCGCCGTCAGACTCGTGTCGTGCCGGGAGCGGAGCGTCCCGAACGCGATCGACGCCAGTCCGGCGGCGTCGAACCGGTAGACACCACGGGCGCCCGTGATCACGCCCTCGTCGCGGAGCTCCGCCATCGCGTTGGAGACGCTCACGCGTTGGGCTCCGATCATCGCCGCCAGGTCGTCGTGGCTCACGCGGCTCGTGAGGGTCGGCACGTCGTCGGTCGAGGGGACGGCGCCGGGTCTCGATCCCGAGGCCGGGGACGAGGTTCGCGAGCACCACCTCGCGATCGCCCGTCGCAGCGCCGACCGACTCGGTCGCCTGATCGACCAGTTGTTCGAGCTCAGTGTCCTCGACGCGTCCGAGGCACGGCTCGAGAGCGAGCCCTTCCCTGTCGCCGAGCTCGTGCAGGACGTCGTGCAGAAGTTCGAGGAACAGGCCAGGGCACAGGGCGTCACGCTGAGCGCAAGCAGCGGCGAGTCGCAACCTGTCGCGCTGGCCGACATCGGCCAGGTAGAGCGTGCGCTGTCGAACCTCATCGAGAACGCCCTTCGCCACACGCCGGCGGGTGGCGAGGTGCGCGTGAGCGCTCGCCGCGACGGCGCCGCCGTGCGAATCGAGGTCCGAGACACGGGTGACGGCATCGACCCCGCCGACCACGAGCGCGTGTTCGAGCGCTTCTACCGCGTGGAGGGCGGTCGCAGCGGCGATGGCACGGGTCTCGGCCTGGCGATCGTTCGGCGCGTCGTCGAGCTGCATGGCGGCGCCGTCCACGTGGCGAGCGAGCGCGGACAGGGCGCGCTCTTCTCGTTCACCCTCCCCTCCGCACCGACCAGGTAGATGCTGCCGCGGCACCGACCGCTCGCCGAGTGCGCTTCAGCGCGACGACACGCGCACGTCTGTGACACCGTGCTGGCGTGGACCGTGTCCGGTTCCCGTCGTGGAGGATGACCTCGTGCTTGCGGACGTCATCGCCGGAGAGCTCGAGCGGACGTCCGCAGCCGAGGGCCGGGTTTCGGCTGGGCGCCGGCCGAACTAATCGGTCGGCGCCCAGCCGCGTT
>REEJ01000255.1 GCA_007695125.1 Trueperaceae bacterium
CCCCCGGGCCCCCGCGGCCCGCCCCTCGGCGGCGGGGGGCGCGGCGGCGCTCTCGGTCCTGACCGAGCCGCGGCACTTCGCTGGCGAACGGGCCCACCTCCGCGCCGTGGCGGCCGCCGTCGACCTGCCGCTGTTGCGCAAGGACTTCGTGGTGCACCCGGCGCAGCTGGTCGAGGCCGCGGACGACGGCGCGGCGGGCGTGCTGCTGATCGCGGCGGTGCTCGGCGACGCGCTCGGCGCGTACCTGCGCGCGACGTGGTCGCTGGGGCTGGACGCGCTCGTCGAGGTGCACGACGAGGCCGAGCTCGACCTGGCGCGGGCCGCGGGCGCCGACCTGATCGGGGTGAACAACCGCGACCTGCGCACGCTGGCGATCGACACCAGCACCGCGCCGCGGCTGATCGCGCGCGGCCGCGCGCTCGGCCACCAGGCCGTGTGGGTGGCCGAGTCGGGCTACGCCTCGGGCGCCGAGGCGAGAGCGCTCATCGGCGTCGCCGACGCGGTGCTGGTCGGTACCAGCCTGGCGGGGAGCGGCGACCTCGAGGGCGCGACCCGCGCGTTCCTGGACGCCACCACCGACGCCGGCGCCCCGCGCCGCGCGCTGGTGACGGGCGCCTCGAGCGGCATCGGCGCAGCCTGCGCCGCAGCGCTGGCGCAGGCGGGGTGGTCGCTGGTGCTCCAGGGACGCGACGCCGAGCGCACCGAGGAGGTGGCCTCGCGAGCCCGCGCGCTCGGCGCGGAGGCCGTGACGTGCCTCGCGGACCTCGCCGCCGACGACGACGTGGCGCGCCTCGCCGCGACCAGCCTCGAGCGCCCGCTGCACGCGCTCGTCCACGCGGCCGGCCTCATCGAGCTGGGGCGGGTCGCGGACGTGGGCACGGCGGTGCTCGACGCCCACTACGCCGTCAACGTGCGCGCGCCCTACGCGCTGACGCGCGCGCTGCTGCCCGCCTTGCGCGACGCCCGTGGGCACGTGGTGTTCGTCAACAGCGGCGCCGGGCGCCAGGCCAAGGCGCAGTGGTCGGCGTACGCCGCCAGCAAGTTCGCGCTGCGCGCCCTGGCCGACGCCCTGCGCGAGGAGGAGGACGCGCTGCGCGTGACCACGGTCTACCCGGGCCGCACGGCGACGCCGATGCAGGCGGCCGTGCGGGCGGCGGAGGGCGCCGAGTACGCGCCGGAGACGTTCGTGCAGCCCGAGGCCGTGGCGGCGCAGATCGTCGCACTGCTCGAGCTCCCGCGACCGTCGCTGGTCTCGGAGCTGATCATCCGGCCGGGCTAGCGCTCGGCCGCAGGGGCCGTGCCAGACGCCGCGCAGCGCGACGTCGGCGCGCTGGCACCGGTGCTATCCTCCCCGGCGTGACCGAATCCTTCCCCCCGTTCGACGTCCGGCTCGGCAACGGCCTGCGCGTGGTGGCCGAACCGATGCCGTGGCTGGCCACGGTCAGCCTGGTGCTGCTGCTCCCCGTCGGGTCGGCCAACGACCCCGAGGACGGCATCGGCAGCGCCGCGATCCTCTCGGAGTGGCTGCAGCGCGGCGCCGGCGAGCGCGATGCGCGCGGTTACGCCGACGCCCTCGACGCGCTCGGCGTGCGCCGCGGTGGCGGCGTCGGCCGCGAGACCCTCAGCCTCTCGGCCGCCTTCTTGCAGCGCGACACGGCTGCGGTGCTGCCGCTCCTGGCGGACGCCGTGCGCGCTCCGCTGCTCGGCGACGCCAGCTTCGAGGGCGTGCGCGCCCTCGCCCTCCAGGACCTCGACGCGACGCTCGACTCGCCGGCGCAACGCGCGGGCGAGGCCCTGGTGGCCGCCTACTTCGAGAGCGCGCACGGCCGCAGCGCGTACGGCGAACGCAGCCACCTGGAGCGCCTGACGCCCGCCGCGGCGCGCGCCGACGCGGCCGAGCGGATCGGACCCGCTGGCGCCGTGCTGGCGATCGCCGGCGGCATCGACGTCGCAGCCCTGCCCGCCTTGCTCGAGTCGACCTTCGGTGCCTGGCGCGGAGCGTCGCGCGACCTGCCGGCGCCGCTCGTGCGCGCGCCGCACGAGCGCAGCGTGCCGGCCGACAGCGCGCAGGTGCAGATCGGCATGGCCACCCCCGCCGTCGACCTCGATCACCCCGGCTGGTACGCCCAGCAGCTCGCGCTGGCGGTGCTCGACGGCAACATGGGCGCGCGCCTGTTCAGCGAGGTGCGCGAGAAGCGCGGCCTGGTCTACAGCGTGTCGGCGGGGACGCGCCTGGTACGCGGCCACGCCTACCTGGTGGCGCGGGCCGGCACCACGCCGGAGCGCGCGGCCGAGACGATCGCCGTGGTGGCCGCCGAGATCGCGCGCCTGCGCGCCGGCGTCGAGGCCGACGAGCTCGAGCGCGCCGCCGTGCAGCTGCGCTCGTCGCTGGTGATGTCGGGCGAAGCGTCGGGAGCGCGCGCCTCGCGCCTCGCCAGCGACGTGATGCACCTCGGGCGCGCGCGCAGCCTGGGCGAGGTCGACGCGGCGCTCGCGGGCCTCGGTCTGGACGACGTCAACGCGTTCCTGGCCCAGACGCCCGAGCCGCGTTTCACCAGCGTCACGCTCGGCCCAGTCGGTGCGGCGGTGGCGTCGTGAGCGAGCTTCGGATCGACCATGCGGTCCTGGCCGACGGCCTGCAGGTGGTGGGGGAGCACAACCCTGCCGCGGCGTCGACGGCGGTCGGCGTCGTGATCGAGACGGGATCGCGCGACGAACGGCCCGAGGAGCACGGCGTGTCGCACTTCCTCGAGCACCTGTGCTTCAAGGGCGACGAGCGCCGCACGGGCTCGGACGTGTCGCGGGCGTTCGACGCCTTGGGCGCGCGCTACAACGCCTACACCTCGGAGGAACGGACCGTGTACTACGGGGCGGTGCTGCCCGAGGCGGGGCTGGCCCTGCTCGAACTGTTCGATGGCATGCTGCGTCCCGCGTTGCGGCCCGAGGACATCGAGCTCGAGCGGCAGGTGGTGCTCGAGGAGATCGCCATGTACGCCGACCGGCCCGACGCGCAGGCGTTCGAGCGCGGCGCGCGCGCCTACTTCGACGCCAACGCGTTCGGACGCGGCGTCCTCGGCACCGAGGCCTCGGTGCGCGCGCTCGATGCGGATCGCGTCCGCGGCTACTGGGACCGCCGCTACCGCGCCGACAACCAGCTGGTGGTGCTCACCGGCAACTACGACTGGGGCGCGACGCTGCGGTTCCTCGAGCGCGCTCCGCGCCCGGCGGCCGGGACGGTCGAGCGCGCGCAGCGGTTGGCGCCGACCGCGCGGCCCGGCCGCGGTGGGGCACGCAAGGCCGGCGTGCACCGCGCGCACGTGGCGCTGTTCGCGCCCGGCGTGGGGCGCGGCGATCCGCGCCGCATGGCCGCTTCGCTGCTGGCCCACACCATCGGCGACGACGACAACGGCGCGCTGTTCTGGGCCCTGGTGGAGCCCGGCATCGCCGACAGCGCGGTGCTCTGGCACGACCCGGCGGACGGCTTCGGGAGCTTCCAGGCGTACCTCGGTTGCGACGCCGCTGACCTCGACAGCGTCCTCGAGCGCGTCGACGCCGAGCTCGAGCGCGTGCAACGCGAGGGCGTGACCGAGGGCGCCTGGCGGCAAGCGCAGCGCACCCTGGCGACCGGCCTGACCCTGCGCGGCGAGACGCCGATGGGACGCCTCGTCTCGGTCGCCAGTTCGCTCCTCGACCGCGGCCGCGTGCAAGGCGTGCAGGAGGTCGTGGACGAGGTGTTGCGCACGGAGCGCAGCGCGGGCGAGGCGCTCCTCGCCGAGCGGCCCTTCGACGCGCGCTACACCTTCGTCCTGGAGCCCGACGCGGCCGCGGCGGCGTGAAGCGGCGATGAAGGCTGCGACCCCGCTCCTCGTGCCCGAGCGGCGTGGCGCGGGTACATTGACGCCATGCCGATGAGGAGACCCAGCCAGCCTCGCTGGCCGCTGTGGTGCACCGTGGCGCTCGCGCTCCTGGCCGCGTCCGCCCTGGCCGAGGACGCCGCGCCGCTGGCCGAACTCACCGTGACCGCCTTCGGCGCGCAGACGCTCGACCTCGCGACCGGCTTCACGGAGCTGCCGGACGGCGGCATCGTGGTCGACCAGGGCAGCGGCGTGCGGCTCGAGGCGCCCTGGTTGCGCTACGCCGACGGAGAACGGCTCGAGGCGACCGAGGCCGTCCTCACGGGCGCGTTCGGGACGATGGACGCGGCCGAGGTGGTCCTCGACCTGGAGCGGCGCCTCCTGATCGTCGAGGGCGGGATGACGCTGCGCGTCGACGGCGCCGTGGTGCGTGCGCGCTCGCTGCGCTTCGACGCCGACGACGGCTGGTTGTGGGCGCGCGGCGACGTCAGCGGCGATGCGCCGACCTTCGAGGCCGCGCTGCTGCTGTACGACACCGCGAGCGGCCGGATCGTGCTGGCCCCGGCGTACGCGTACGAGGACGGTCCGCTGCTGCTGCGAGCCGACGCCGACGGCGCCGCGCTGCAACTGACGCCGGAGCGCGACGAGACGGGTGCGATCGTCGGTTACGACGCCAGCACCGCGCTCGATGCCGACGTGGCGGAGCGGCTGGCGGCGGCGAGCGAGGAGTGAGCGCTCGCACTGCGACACGGGATCGCACTGCGAACCGGCGTCGTCGCGGCGCCTTCGTCCGGGCCGGTGTCTGCAGCGCTGCGTTGGCGCTCGCCGGGTCGGTCTGGGCAGAGGTGTGCGTCAGCGTGGCGGGCTCGAGCGAGTTGACGGTCGCCGATCTGGGGCGCGTGGTGTTCCGCGAGCTCGCGACCGATCGCACGGCCGACGCGGTGCGCTTCGAGGGGGGCGTGTGCCTCGAGATCGCGGGCGAGCGGGTGACGATCACGGCCGACGCGATCGTCGTCGAGCGTCTCACCACCGATCCGCTCGTGCGTGCCGGCGGCGCCGTGGTGATCGCGGAGGGCTGGCGCTTCGATGCCGAGGAACTCGTCGCCGACGCCCGCAGCGTGCGACTGCACACCGCGACCCTCGTCGGAGAGGACTTCGTCGCGCTCGCCAGCGAGCTCGTGCTCGATCTCGACGCCGGGACCGCGTGGGGCCGGGATCTGGTGGCGGCCACGCCCTGGGCGCGCCTCGACATCCGCGAGGCGACGCTCGACGCCGACGAGGTGGTCGGGGTTGGCGTCGTGCTGTCGACGTGCGACTGTCCGCCGAGCGAGGCCGCGGTTCGAGTCGAGGGCGAGGGTGTCAGGGTGGGGATCCACGATGGCGTGGTCGTGGTGGAGGCTGGAACCCTCGTGGCGGGCGCCGTGCGCGTGCCCCTCGGCAGCCGACTCGAGGTCGACGTGGCCGACGTCGAGGGACTGCGGTCGCCGTTGGCGCTCGTCCTCGACGAGCGCCGAGGCTGGTTGCTGACGCTGGTCGAGCGTCGCCAGGAGGAGATCAGGTGGAGTGCCGACCTGGCGTTGGAGGCGGACGCGGCGCCGCGCTGGCGCATGCTGGTGGCGGGCGACGACGAGCGCGGTGGCCTCGACGTGGTGCTCAGCGCGTCGGGTGTCGCGGTCCGCACCTCGGCCGCGCTGCCGCTCGGCGGCGCCTGGTCGCTGCGGCTGGAGCAACGCGTCGCCGGCGGCACGGCGTTCGGTGTCCAGAACGCGTCGCTCGCGCTCCGTCACGGCGTCGGCCGAGCGCTGACGAGCGTCGCGCCCGCTGGCAACGCGACGCTCTTCGACGTGGGGATCGCGCTCAGCGCGGAGCGTCGTGGCGCTGCCGAGGTCGCGTCGCCCCGTGCCTGGGCCAGCGCGCGCTGGGACACCGCCACGCGGACCGGGTCGCTGGGGACACTGCGCGTGCGCTTCGAGGGCGGCGTGACCGGGGCGGTCACGCCGGCGCTGGGGCAGACCTGGTGGGGCGTGACACCGCGCTGGGACGTGCGCGTCGGCAGCCTCGAGCTGTCGTTGATGCACGCCTACCGCGGCGTGACGGGCAGCACGCCCTTCAGCGACGATGTCGACCGGGTCGACCCCAGGCAGCTGAGCACGCTCGCGGTGCGGACGGGCGGCGCCGCGCCGGTGCGCGCCGCCGTCGACCTGCGCTACGACTGGCGCGACGATCCGACGCGCAGCGATCGGGCGATCGGGTTGGAGCGTGCTCGCGCCACGGTGTCGGCGGTCGTGATCGACCCGCCGTCGGACGCTGGTGTGCGCGTGTCGGCGCGGGGCACGGTCGAGCTCTCCGGTGTGCTCGATCCGCGTCAGGGCCGCGACGCCTTCGCGCGGTTCGGTGTCGACGCGACCTGGCCCGACGCGGCGCCGGAGCTCGCGCTCGAGGCGACGGTCGGCCTGGTGCCCGGGTCGGTCGGGCTGCGCGACCTGACGCTGGCGGCGGGGACGCCGCTGCGCTGGGAGGCGCACGGGGTCACGCTGCGCCCCTATCTCGCGCTCGACGTGTGGCCGAGCCTGCGTGGCGACGGCTGGCCGGCGCTCCGTGGACACGGCGTGGCGTTGGCGTGGGAGACGGCGTACGGCGTCGTCGACGCCGCCTACCGCTCGCAGCCGGACGGCAGCGCCACGAGCAGCGTCGGTTTCCGTGTGCCGGTGCGCACGCCGAGCCTCGACGATCTGCGCCGCTGAGGGGTTGGTAGCATGCTGCGCTGGGAAGGGATCGACCTGTCACCGTGCTGAGCCGAATCGACCGCTACTTGATCCGCGAAGCGATGCCGCCGTTCGTGTTCGGCCTGCTGCTGTACGGCGGTCTCGCGGCGGTGAGCGCGGTGTTGCCGCGGCTGCAGTGGATCGTGGGCACGCCGCTGCTCGACCTGGCGTGGTGGATCGTGCTGCTGCTCCCGCAGGCGCTGGTGATGACGGCGCCGATCGCGCTCGTCTTGGCGGTGTTGCTGTCGTTCGGTCGCCTCGGTACGGACCAGGAGCTGACCGCGATGCAGGCCGGCGCCGTGCCGCTGCGGCGCGCAGCGCTGGTGTTCGTCGTGCTCGGGGCGGTGGCGGCCGCCTCGTCGCTGGCGGCGAGCCAGTGGCTCGTCCCGCGCGCCAACATGGCGGTGGTCGACGTCTACTGGCGCTTGACGGCCGACCGGAGCGGCCTGTTCCGGCTGCTCGGTCAGCAGTTGCCGGTCGGCGAGCTGTCGCTGACGTTCGCGCAGGCGACTCGCGACGACACCCTGCTGGACGTGCGCGTCGAGCGCTGGGACGGCGACGTGCTCACGCTGATCCGGGCCGAGCGCGGGCGCTTCGAGGACGAAGCGCTGGTCCTGTACGGGCACCGCACGCAGCGCCTCGACCTGGCGGCCCTGGACGGTGTCTCTGCCGAGGCGAGCGAGACGCTGCGCGCGCTGGTTCGGCTCGACGCGCGCGGCGCCGATCCGGACGCGCCGCTGACGTTGACGCTCTCCCTGTCGCAGGACGAGCTGGTGGCGCGCTTCAGCGGCGGGGGGTTCGAGGACGCGCGCTCGCTCAGCGATCTGCGCGCCGCCTCGCTCGACGCCGACCTGCCGTTCGGGCAGCGCCGCTTCGCCGCCGTGCTCCTGCAGCGCAAGTTGGCGGAGGGCGTGGCGAACCTGACGCTGCTCCTGGTGGCCGTGCCGCTGTCGCTGTCGTACGCGCGCTCGAGGGGGGTGGCGTTCGGCCTGTCGCTGGTCGTGACGTTGGCCTGGTACCTGTTGTTGACGTTCGGGCAGCTCATGGCGCAGACGGGCGCGCTGCCGGTGTGGCTGGGCCCCTGGGCGGGCACGGTGGGGCTGGCGCTGGTGGGGACGGTCATGCTGTTGCGCTTGCGCAGCGCATGAGCCGGGGTCGCACGGCGTGTGCGCGCGGCTCCCGGTGTCGTTCGCAGCCGTGTCCCGCACGTGTCCGTCGCCGGTCCGGCCGGTGCTAGACTGCCAGGTCGAGATGGAGCGCCTGCTGTCCAGCCTGCAAGCACAGACCGCGTATCTGCCGAGCGCAGATCAAGCCCGGTTGGCCGAGGCGTTCGCGGTGGCCGACGAGGCGCATCGCGGCGTCCAGCGGCGCTCGGGTGAGCCCTACCTGACGCACCCGGTGGCGGTGACGGCGCTGCTGGCCGAGATGCGGCTCGACGGCGACGCGCTGATCGCCGGGCTGCTGCACGACACGGTCGAGGACACGCCGGTGACCTTCGACGACATCGAGAACCGTTTCGGGTCGACGGTGCGCAAGATCGTCGAGGGCGAGACCAAGATCTCGAAGCTCGCCGTCCGCGTCTACGAGGACGAGCAGGCCGAGAACCTGCGCCAGATGCTGCTGGCGATGGTCAGCGACGTCCGGATCATCCTCGTGAAGCTGGCCGACCGCCTGCACAACATGCGGACGCTCGGTTCGATGCCGCCCGCCAAGCAGCAGCGCATCGCGCGTGAGACGATCGAGATCTTCGCGCCGCTCGCGCACCGCCTCGGTATCAACCACATCAAGAGCGAGCTCGAGGACCTCGCGTTCAGCTACCTCGAGCCCGAGCGCTACCGCCAACTGCAGCGCCAGGTGCGTATGCGTCACAACGAGCGCGAGGCGTACGTCAGCGAGTCGATCGAGATGTTCGCCACCCGTTTGCAATCCGAGGGGTTGCGCTACGACCTCTCGGGACGGAGCAAGCACCTCTACAGCATCCATCGCAAGATGCAGCGCGACGGCAAGCACCTCGAC
This sequence comes from Trueperaceae bacterium, assembly GCA_007695125.1. Taxonomy (GTDB): domain Bacteria; phylum Deinococcota; class Deinococci; order Deinococcales; family Trueperaceae; genus CSSed10-48. Next base: position 8,636 of record REEJ01000255.1, read on the forward strand.
CAGATCTTCGACCTGATCGCGATCCGCGCCATCCTGGACACGCCGGGCGCGGCGGACGCCGGCGCGGACGCGGCCACGGGCGCCCCCTTCGACCTCACCGGCGACGAGACCGAGAAGGCCGTGTGTTACCGCGCGCTCGGCATCGTGCACAGCTTGTGGACGCCGATCCCGGGGCGCTTCAAGGACTACGTGGCGGTCCCGAAGCCGAACGGCTACCAGTCGCTGCACACGACGGTGATCGGCCTCAAGGGGCAGCCGATCGAGGTGCAGATCCGCACCAGGCGCATGCACGAGGTGGCCGAATACGGCGTGGCGGCGCACTGGGCGTACAAGCAGGGCATCGACGACGTCGCCGAGGTGCAGAAGCGGCTCGCATGGATGCAGCAGCTCCTCGACGTCGACACGAGCGTGGAGACGGCGGGCGCGTTCATCGACGCCGTGAAGACCGACCTGCTGGCCGAGCGCGTGCTCGTGTTCACGCCCGCGGGCGACGTGGTCAACCTGCCGCGCGGCTCGACGCCGATCGACTTCGCGTACCAGGTGCACACCGAGGTCGGCCACCGCTGCATCGGCTCGCGCGTCAACGGCGAGATCGTGCCCCTGACCTACAAGCTGCAGACGGGCGATCGGGTCGAGGTGCTGACCAACCGGTCGCACCAGTACGGACCGTCACCGGACTGGATGTCGATCGCGGTCACGCGTTCGGCGCGGCAGAAGATCCGGCACTACTTCAGGCTCCAGGAACGCGCCGGGCAGCTCGAGTCGGGCCGCAAGTCGCTCGAGCGCGCGCTGCGTCGGCGCGACCTGCCGGTGGCCTCGATGACCACGCGAGCCAAGCTCGAGGCGGCGGCGCGGACGCTGCTCGGCAGCGACGGGCCCGAGGACCTCTACCTGGCGATCGCGGCGAGGCGCTTGCAGGCGCGCGCGGTGGTCGACGTGTTGGCCCCGGCCTCCAGCAATGGCGCGGCGCGCCAGACGCCGGCCTCGACGGCACCGAAGAAGAGCGTGTCGGGCGTGTTCGTCGACGGCATGGACGCCCCGGCGAACCTAGCGCAGTGCTGCTCGCCGGTGCGCGGCGACGACGTGGTCGGCTACATCACCCGCGGCCGCGGCGTGAGCGTGCACCGGGTCGACTGCCCGAACGTCAAGCACCTGATGATCGCCGACCAGGCCCGGCTCGTGAACGTCACCTGGGACACCCCGGCGGGAGAGATCTTCCCGGTCGACTTCGAGATCGTGGGGGTCGACCGTCCGGGCCTGCTCAAGGACGTGCTCGACGTGATCGCGGCCATGAACAAGTCCGCGACCCGGGTCGCGGCCGACGTCCAGAGCGCGGCGCGGGCGCGCATCCACGTCCGGGTCGAGGTCAAGGACCAAGACGAGATCGAACACATCAAGGCGAACGTGCTGCGCATCGCCGACGTCACGCGCATCTACCGCGCCCGGCCGGGGATCAAGGCGTGACGCGGCGGCTGCGGGTGGTCACGGTGTGCATGGGGAACATCTGTCGTTCGCCGACGGCCGAGGTCGTGCTGCGCGACAAGCTGGCCGCGGCTGGCCTGGCGGATCGCGTCGAGGTCGACTCGGTCGGGACGCTCGGCGCGCACGCGGGCGAGCCGCCCGATTCCCGCTCCCAGGCGGCCGCGCTGCGGCGCGGGTACGACCTGTCGCCGCTGCGCGCGCGGCGGCTGGAGCCGGAGGACGCCGACGCCGATCTGTTGCTGGCGATGGATCGCGGCAACCTGCGGCGGGCCACGCAGGTCGTGGGCGAGCACCCGGGGTTGTCGCTGTTCCTGGCCGGCCCGGCCGGTGGCGCGGAGGTGCCCGACCCGTACGGCGGTGGCAGCGAGGGCTTCGAGCGCGTGTTGGACCTGATCGAGCGGGGGGCCGACGAGTGGGTGGAGCGCATCCGTGAGCTGCTTGCGGCGTCTGGCGACACGAAGGCCCCGCCGGGTGGCAGCGGCACCTGACGATCACCCCTTAAGGCTGCTTCTTCCGA